>NZ_JBWKUH010000009.1:0-185922 GCF_059420745.1 Sphingobacterium sp. GW821-FHT03E03 | reverse complement strand
GTTTCCAGGCAGGACGAGATCCTGCGTCTTAAGGAGCTATAAGGTTCGATCCAAAGGGTTTAGGGTAGTCTTTGGGCAAGGGGGGACTGAGCCAATACTGCCACCTGACTGAAAAAGTGTGATGTACATAACTTTTTTTCATAGTCAACAACCAATATAATTTTCCATCTTGTTGAACAATACATAATCCACACCGTAGGTTACGAGATTTCACCTTTGGGTGAGCGGTTTATTCAACTGTTGGAAGCCGAGGAATAGCGATTAAAGCTGATATAAAATAGACCGTTGTGCGATCTTTAATAATGGGGCTGCCCAAGTGCAGCCCCATCGATTTGATCTTCTTTACTGTATGGCTATAATACCTTATTCTGCTTCAGAAACAACTTATAGTTGTCCTGATGTTCGAAATAGGCAACCTGACCTTCATTTCCGATAAGGACAATGTAGGCCTTTGCTTTATCTACTTTTGATCCAGTCTGTGGATCTATGGCATATCGTACGTTTTCATCTTTTGGGATTCTCTCTTTGCAATTTTCGCAACAGCCGTAATAGATCTTTCCATCCAAAGGTACCGCCATTTGCTTTTTGCCCATAAATTCGTCATTGACCATACAGACCATATCCTGCGGCACCTGTTGTCCTTTTTCATAACCAAATTGCTTTTGCGTTACAGATGGCAAAACCGGATTGTTGTTTGTATTTTCAGGACTGCCACAGCTTATTGTCAGCGTAATTAATAAAGCTGAAAATAGCATTGATCTTAAAATTTTTATATATTTTTCTATTTAATACTTGTTCCTTCTGTGATTTCTTCGGTGGCCATTTTTATCAGTTGGTCGCCCTCCATGAGTTCGCCGAAAACTTCAATTTTATCATTGAATATTCTTCCCTTTTTTACCGGGATAAACTTTGCGCTTCCAGCAGTATTTTTGATGACATAGATTCCCATGTTGCCTTCGACCAATGCCGAACGTGGAATAAAGAAAGTTGCTTTGCTGTTTTTAAGCTGAACTTTTGCTTCAGCGACCATAAAAGGTTTAAGATCCGGATCGTTATTGATAAAGTCCGCTTCAAACTTTTCGGATCGTAACTTCAGATCCAGTGTACCGCTTTTTCGGGTTATTGTTGCTTGGAAGTTCTTCTCAGGAAGTGCCCTTACAGTGAAGTTGACTGTATCCCCTATGGCTACATAGGGAACATGTGCTTCCGGAACCGATAGATTTAAACGGAGCTTAGACGAATTTTGGATGACAAGCAAAGGTGTTCCACTCATGGGGCCTACATATGCGCCAATATCTGTGTTTCGGGATGTAATGATGCCGTTGAAGGGCGCACGGATAATTAAATACTGATTGATATCCTGTATTTCTGTATAGGCGGCCCGAGCGGCTTTTACACTGGCTTCGTCCGAAAGTTTTTGTGCGGTAATCTGATCCAGAGCATCGCGGGCAATAGCACCCTTAGTCTGGTTTGCCCGAAACATACGATCGTAATTGGCTTTTGTTGCAGTGTAAATTGCCTCTTGCGAAAGTATTTTGGCCTTTGCATTGGCTATTTGAGCCTGCAACTCGGGTGCTTCCAGCACCATAAGTATCTGCCCTTTGCTGACCTTCGAACCAATATCTACATGGATCGTCTTGACATAACTCTGCACCTTCGCAAATAATGCTGTCTCCTGATCAGGTTTTAGTTCGCCCGCCAGTTGTAACGGAACAGTAGGATTCATTTTGGCAATCGGGATGGTCATCAAAGGCATGGATCCTATTTTGGCGGCTTTTGGGGTTTCCTTTGTGGCGCCGTTGTTCTCTTTTGTATCTTGGTCGCATGCGCTAAATAATAGCGCAATTGCTGGTAATATGATTGACTTAAATTTCATAAAGAATTAGATTTTTGTTTTAACAAAATGAATGCTTTCCTCATCTTCAGGATCCAAAGAAGGCGAGGTTGTTGTTGCTTTGTGCTGTATCCATACAAATACCAGCGGGAGGACGATCAGTACGGAGAAGGTTGAAAAAAGAAGACCTCCGATAACAGCGCGGCCCAATGGTGAGACCTGGTCTCCACCTTCACCAAAACCGATAGCCATCGGTAACATCCCTGCAACCATGGCAATAGTTGTCATGATAATGGGACGGATCCGAAGCTTGGCTGCCTCCATGGCAGAGGTTAATGCATTCTGATTTTTCAGTCGTAGCGATTCTGCATTATTGATTAATAAAACTGCATTGGCAATCGAAACACCAACAGACATAATGAGTCCCATATAAGACTGTAAGTTGAGTGTCGAACCGGTTAATTTTAATAGTACCAAAGCTCCTAAGATCACAAAAGGAACCGTAGAGAGAATAACGAGTGATATCCGAAAGGACTGAAAAGTTGCTGTAAGCATCAAAAAGATAACCACAACGGCAACCAATAGACCTGTAGCGAGATTACTCATCGTCTCATTCAATACAGGTGCCATCCCCGCGACTTCAATATTGATACCTTTTGGTAGCTCGCCCAAAGATGCAATAGCAGTTTGAATGTCCTGCGAAGCCTGTCCCAGATCTTTTTTATGCAGATTTGCGGCAACCGTGGTGTAACCCATTGTCCCCAAATTATAGCTTTCACCAAGTTCTTTGGTTGCTGTGATTGTTGCGACATCGCCCAGAACAGGACGGTCTGCATTCTTAGAAAGCGTTAAATTCTCCAGTTCTTCTTTACTGTTTAATATATTTTGTGGCGTTTGAACCTGCACATCGTAGGCAATTCCCATCATTCCACCAACCCAAAAATTCTTATTGGTATAACGTGTGGATGCGGTAGCGGTAATCAGTGACTTTGCGATATCCTGTGCATCGAGTCCCAGTTGTGCCGCTCTTGTCCGGTCGATATTAATCTGTAGGGCCGGATAATCCATGGACTGGGGGATTTGTTGGTCGCGCAGGTAGTCGATCTCCTTTAACTTTCCGAGAAGTTTCTGCGCATACATGCGATTCATCTTTTTCATCATCCCTGAGATCCGGATCTCGATAGGTGTATTGGTGCCCTGACTCAGTATTTTCTCGGTAAGTTCAATGGGTTCGAAAGAGAGCTGTATCTCCGGCATCTTTTCATGAAAGTACTTTCTGAGTTCATCCTTTAGTTCATCCGAATTACCCTTGAGTTTCTTCAATGCCACCTGCATCAGGGCCTCGTGTGGCCCGGCATTGTATAAATAAATTGGGCTAACGGCGAAAGTGGAAGGGTGCTGACCGATAAAAACCGATGATATGGCAATATTATCAGGACCGACTTTATCTTTTAAAAGGGTTAGAAACTGTTTTACTTTCCCTTCGGTTACTTCGATACGCGTACCTTCAGAGGCTTTTATCCGTACCTGAAACTGACGGGAATTGACCGCAGGCAATACATCTTTACCAATTCCTTGATATAAGAAAAAGCATGCTACCAATGCAAAAATCAAACTTAAGCTTACGATTATCTTGTGTCGGGCGACCAGATTTGACAATAGATGCAGGAAGCGCTCGCGAAAACGATCAAACCAGTTTTTCTTGTGTGCAGGATTATGGCATGTTTCGGGATCATGTTTCATCATCCAATTGGCCATCACGGGTACAAAAGTCTGCGACAATAAAAACGAAACAATCATTGAAAACCCGATCGCGAGTGCAAGAGGCATAAACAATGCACCAGGAATACCGGTCATCATAAAGGCAGGAGCAAATACGGCCAGGATGCAGAGCATGATCAAAAGTTTCGGAAAAGCAATTTCCTTACAGGCATCCCAGATCGCTTGGGCACGTGTTTTCCCAAGGGCAAAATGCTGGTGGATATTCTCGATGGTTACCGTACTTTCATCGACCAATATTCCAATAGCCAATGCTAGTCCCGATAAGGACATGATATTGAGGGTCTGTCCAAATAGCTTCAAAAATAAAATACCAGAAATAATCGAAATAGGGATGGTCATAATTACAATCAGTGCTGCCCTGCGGTCGTTCAGAAATAGAAGCACCATCAGGCCGGTGAGGACAGCGCCCAGAATTCCTTCGATGACCAGGCTTTTCAGGGCATTGCTGATATAGACCGACTGGTCAAATTCGTACGAAATGCTAACATCGTCAGGCATATTTCGCTGGATTTCGGGCAAGCGTTCTTTAAGTTTATTGACAACATCCAGGGTCGAAGCATTTCCTGCTTTAGCGATATTAATATAAACCGATCTTTTTCCATCAATCAGGGCATAGCCTGTGGCGATATCAGCACCATCTTTTATGGTTGCCACATCACGGATGTATATATTGTCTACTGTGTTTTTAAAGATTGGAATTTCCCCCAGTTCTTCTATTTTCTTTACCGTATTGTTTGTCGGTGTCAGATAGTTTTTGTCTCCGATATAGACATTTCCGGAAGGAGAGGTAATGTTATTTCTACTGATGGCTTCAACAACCTGCTCCGGAGACAGGTTGTGCGCCCGTAGTTTGTAAGGATCTATGTTTACTTCTATTGTCCGTGGACTTCCGCCAAAAGGTGGAGCTGTTGTCAGCCCAGGTATCTTTATTAAGAATGGTCGGGCACTGAAGTTCGCGATGTCCTGTAGTTGATTGTTGGTTTTCGTGTTACTGCGAAAGACCAGTTGGCCGACAGGCTGGGAGGATGCGTCAAAACGGATGATGAACGGTGGTGGTGCGCCTGGAGGTAAAAATACCTGCGAACGATTGGATAGTGCATTGATGGTTGCAATTGCTTCCCCCATGTCAATACCCTCATAGAAAACAATTTTCATGAGTGTCAATCCCTGGGTATTCTTTGATTCTATACTCTTAATACCATTGGTAAACAGGAGCATGTTGACGTACATTTTGGTGAAATAACCTTCCATCTGCTGTGGGGTATAGCCGTTGAAAGAGTGGGCTACATAAACGACCGGCAGATCCATTTCGGGTAGGATATCTACTTTGACATCTTTGGTAGCTTTGATACCAAAGAATAACAGGCCAATGACAATAACCATGATGGAAATTGGTTTTTGTAAGGCAAATTTGATGATATTCATAAAGGATAGATTTAAGAATGATGAAGGAAAATATTGAAATCACCCTGCGCGGCGGTCAGCAATAGTAAGGCCTGCCAAACATTATTCTGTGCAATTTCATAGTCGATCTCGGCTCTATTTAGACTATATAATGCCTGGGTATAGTCCACCAGAGTTGTCAGGCCATTTTCATACAATGCATTATGCTGTTTGTAAGCCAGACTGGCGGCAGATAATTGAATTTCAGTCTCTTTGAAGTTGTCAATGGCATTTTTCAGCTGAGAATCGGCGTGGAGGGACTGCGCCATAAAATCTTTTTTATGCTTTTCATATTCTCTTTGGATCGCCTGGGTATATAATTTTTGCTCCTTGTTCCTGGTATCGAAACGGAAGATATTAGTCAGATTCCAGCTTAATGAAACGCCAAGCAAATAGTTTGCTCGGTTTATACCCACTCCTTTAAAATAATTTGAAGAGTATGCCGAGTTATCCTGCATATAGTTCCAATCGAAACCGGTTCCACGTCCTTGTAGTACGCCAAAAGCGGAAACAGAGGGCATGCTATTGGATTTTAGGATCTCCTCGGTTTGTATGCTCTCATTGATTTTGCTGTTTTGGAATAGCAGGAATGGATGTTTTTCTACGGAACTTGCAAGTGGCGCTACCGTGCTGTTCGGGATGCTGGTATTATAAGTCGTATCCAGTTGATATGTTTTAAAATCATCATTTAACAAGATGGCGAGTTGTTTTGAGTACTCCAGCTCCTTGTCATACGATTTGATCTGTAGGGATTTTGCATTGGAAACTTCCGCTTTGGCCAATTGAGCGTCCACTTCGGCAATTAACCCACTTTCCGCCCTAGCGGCAGTCATTTCATAAAATACCTGCGCGCGATCCAGATTTTTCTCCTGGACATATTTTATCCGTTGGCTCGCCAGTAGATTCAGATAGGCGGCACTTGTTTTTATTTTGTGCTGAAAGATTTCCTGTACAAGATCGGCCTCGGTTGTCTGTTCCTTTATTGAGCCGAGGAGCACCTGATTTTTGATCCTTCCAAAGGTGTATACATTCCAGTTGATATTGGCAAAATAGAGCGATCCAAATGCGGCATTCCAATTTTGCTCCGCTAGGGGCATGGAAGTTGCGCCCGATGCAAGACCGCCATAGGCATACATAGGACCATGTTGGGCATTTATTGTTCCAAAGCTCTGTTGTGCTGCTAAGGTGAGATCCGGAAGATATTGTTGTTTTTGAAAGGCAGTATGCTGTTTTGCTGCCGATGCAACAAATTGCTTTGATTTTATCTGGTCGTACTGTTCAACGGCACGTGTGAGGGCATCTTCGAGTTTTAAGGTCTGTGAAAAGCCATGTAGGTTCATTCCACAGATTACACCCAATGATGCAATGAGTTTTAATTTCATCGAAAATAAAATTTGTTAGTAGACATCAAGAATTAAGGTGGTTCCTGTTTAGGCACCACAAGCTTTTACAAGATGTGCGCTATCAAATTCGATAAGTACAATGAAGGATATAGAGCGGATTGCTCCAGATGGGGCTTTTTAAGGATAGATAGGTGAGGTGTTTGTCGTTATCGCTATTGACAAAGGATATATCAAATAAGGTTCCCAACAGTTGGTTGGGTATGGCCGAACCCCAAAATTTTACCGAAAAGTCAAAGTGAGATTGCTTTTTTATGCTGTCGTTGAGTTTGACCAGTTTGGACTGATGTTTACAGCAGTCTTTCTTTTTTTCGTTTAATTTCTTGTCCTTTGAAGAACAGATCGGGCAAGGTTTATTGTTGTCAGGGTTTTCTGTATTCGTCCAGCTGTACAGTTTTACAGCTGTTCCTTTGCAAATATGCTGGTATTGTGTAAGGCCTAAGGCCAATACCGAGTATATCATGGAAAGAAAGATGACGAGTAATTTTTTCACCTGTTTTTAATTTATCTGTTGAATTGCCGGTAAAATCGCCAGCATCATAGGGTGCTAGACAAATCGCAATGGCTTTACGTATCAGTGATGCAAATATATTTTTTCTTTTAAAGGGTTATTTGTACAATTTCATCAAAGTTTTATAACATTTCTCCAAGACTAATGCGAGGCAAATTTATCGGAGGTAACTATAGGGGGTGTTAGAGTTTGGTATAATACTTGTAAATGTACCCCCAAAAAATAAATTATGAGCACATTAAAAATGAGTTTTAAGAATTGGATGCTGCTATTGCTTGGAGTAATTGCGGTGGGAATGACTTCTTGCAGTAAGGAAACCGTTGATAATATTGGAAGGGATGCTGCACTGAATATAATCCGGACCGGGAATTGGGAACGCTGGACTAAAACCGTTTCAGGAAATAGTGTTGCTGAGTTAAATGTGACCCGTGAAATGATGGAGCAGGGCGAGACACTTAATTTTGATAAAGATGGCGCCTGGCATAAGAAAAAAGATAAATCTGCGGTAGCTTATGACTACAGTATGCCTGATTCAAAAATAATGATTTTTGATGGTGTTGAATATAAAATTCAGGAAAATATTGTTTCTACGGTATCCAAGCTCACACTGATTAATCAGCAGGGGGCGATTAAAACCACCATGGTAATTAAAAGAAGCTGGTAATCTAGACGAGGTCAGATGGTCAGTAGCTAAATCTAAAATCTGCTGACCATTTATTTAAGGACATTTCGTTTGTAAATATATTGTTTATTGGTCTTTTTTAAATTATTTGTCAATATATCAGTTGGTTAAGCGTGTCGTTGAAAATAATTTTGAAAACAACATATTTTTAGTGTACTTTTGTGCCACACAAAACAAAGGTGATACCTTTTTCGGGGTGTAGCGTAGCCCGGTATCGCGCCACATTTGGGATGTGGAGGTCGTAGGTTCGAATCCTGCCACCCCGACTGAGAAGCTCTAACGAAAGTTAGAGCTTTTTTTGTTTCTAGGCGTGGAGAGAACCTGCGACCTCTTAAGTTGACATGAGGTTCGATCCGTAGGAGGCTCAGCCACACAATGTTAAAGAGATTTCCGAATGATAACTTGAGTAGGATTGCGTTCGTTTAAAGTTTTCTTTTGAAGTACAGCCTTAGCTGCCGCTTTTCCCATTGCCCGGAAATCGGTAGATATTACCGTAATTCCCCCCTCAAGGATCTCTTTGACGTCAGTATCATTATAGGAAATAAGGCCTATATCCTCGCCCAATGTAAATCCATGTTTCTTTGCCAATTTGATCAAGGAAACATCATCCGAATCGTAGCGACTAAAGGTGATAAAGGCCGTATGCTTCTTAAAATTTGTCTCATCTACGTCTGGGATAATGTCATAATCGATGCTTGACTCCTCACAGTACCGGACGAAACCTTTGATGACATGTTCGGCATGTAAAGCTTCAGGATGTGCGATCAATATAATTCTTTGATACTTTTGAATATTATTCTGCAATAAGGAAAGGCTATTATAAATATCGTATTCATAGTCCTGATAGATAGCCGTATAATTTCCGGAGAGTCCCAATTGATTGTAGTCGATAATAATCCGTTTGTTCGGAGGGATGAGATTGATGATCGGAGCTGGGTCATCTTTCAGGAATGTAACAATAACAAAATGCGTATAGTTGTTGATGTTTTCGGTGATAATATTGCGAAAGACATTAAAGTTGTGATGATGAAAATAGACGTCGATCGCTGCGGTCCCTTTGGTCTCAACTAATAAAGATTGATAAATCTGTTCGCGCATGGTATTCATTTTATCCAGAAGTAACAGGATGCGATAAGAATGCTCCACCTGTTTTTTCTTTACATAATATCCTTTGCGATAGACAGACTCAATTATCCCTTTTTCGAGTAGATAATTAAGACCTTTCAAGACTGTCTCTTTGCTCATGCCGAGTTGGTCCTGCAATTGATTTAAAGAGGGAATACGGTCTCCAATATGTAGGTCATTCTTTTCGATCAATGTATGAATGTGATCTACTAATTGAAGATACTTCATGCGAGACCCGTTGCCTGTTTCGTTTGTAGTGGACATGTGATGAATAGTCATTTACGATAATAGAGTCAAACTTAGATAAACTTGTTTTTATATGCAAGTCTTGATATTATTCAGATAACGGAATAAGTTTGATGATTTTCTCCCCCCTTGAAGATATTCTTAAGAAGAAACTACATCTTTTTTTATTTTTTTTTTGCAGGGGCAAATATAATTTATACTTTTATAAAAGCAAACCAGTCTAGACCAGACTAGATTACAACAGATAACTAATTATAAATACTATTATGACTCTATTTCATTTAAAGGCGGCTCTGCTTTTATTGGGGATTTTTTTTCTAACGTTGTCCTCCTTTGGACAACAGCCCACTTCTGTCAAAGGAAGAGTGATGGATGTAGAAGGGCTTCCTTTGGTCGGAGTTACAGTATCTAATCAGTATAAAACTGTAACAACTTCCACAGACTCATTGGGAAATTTTTCTATATCGCCCATCTCTCAAGGTGAATTATTACTTTTTTCAATGGTTGGCTATGTTACTGTAAAGCATGCGGCCAGATTGGATCATTCCCAGAATATCCAGCTTTCACGAAGCGAACAGATACTCGATGATGTTGTTGTCATCGGCTATGGGACAACAACCAAACGCGATCTGACGGGAGCTGTAGGTCAAGCTAATTTGACAGATATGCGTAAAGCCCCTGTCGCCAATTTCGAGGAAGCCTTAGCCGGTCGGGTGGCTGGCGTTAAGGTAAGTTCAAATGATGGACAACCAGGAGCGGAACTCAGTATCGTGATTCGGGGTAATAACTCGGTCACACAAGATAACTCTCCACTCTATGTCGTTGATGGATTTCCGGTCGAAACATCTGTTGGGAATACCATTAATCCCGAAGAGATTGAATCTTTGGAGGTGTTGAAGGACGCTTCGGCAACAGCGATTTACGGCGCTAGAGGAGCCAACGGGGTGATTCTTATTACAACCAAAAAAGGTAAAGTTGGAACCCCGGTCATTAACTACAACGGTTGGGTAGGACTCAATCAGATCCTAAAAACGCAAGATCTGCTAAATCCCTACGAATTTGTGAAATATCAATTGGAGCAGAATCTCACCCTGTATACAAATATATACCTAAAGGATGGTAAAACCCTTGAAGATTATCGCAATATGGAGGGAATCAATTGGCAGGACAAAGTTTTTAGAAAAGCTGTTACCCACAATCATTCTATAGCGATACGTGGGGGGACCGATCGTACACGATATGCAATCTCTGGATCATTATTGGATCAGGATGGGATAATCCTAAACAGTGGATTTAATAAATATCAAGGAAGAATAGTGCTGGATCAGACTATAAATAACAAATTGAAAGTAGGCTTGAATCTAAACTATACGGCCTTTAAACGGTATGGAACCGTGGTGTCAGAATCTCAGCCTAGCCCGACTGCGAGCCTGATGTATGGGCTCTGGGGGTTTCGGCCAATCACTGGAAATGCGTTGACGGATGCTTCTTTGATAGACGATCTTTTTGATCCGGATATGGACCCGAGCTTAGGTACCGATTTACGGATCAATCCTTATCTAGCTGTGCAGAATGAGTATAATCCCCTGTTCAGTACAAATCTTGTTGCTAATGGTTATCTGGAATATAAATTGGGATCGGAGTTGACGTTTAGGGCAACTGGTGGCTATACCCGTATAAACCAACGACGGGAAGTATTCTTTAACTCAAAATCCAGAGCAGGACATCCCTTTTCAAACAATAAAGTAAATGGTTCTATTTGGAATAATGAAGTCACTAATCTATTAAATGAGAATACTCTGTCCTATGATAAGAAATTTAATGGGGGGCATCGGCTAAAGGCGGTCGTCGGGTTCACTGTGCAAGATGTCCGAAATTATACCAATGGATTTACGTCCATTTTGGTACCCAATGAATCATTAGGTATTAAAGGCCTGGACGAAGGACAGATTACGATGGCGCCAGTGACTGACGCATCCAATGGACTGATATCCTACCTGGGGCGGGTTGATTATAATTATCGATCAAAGTATTTGTTGACATTGTCTTTCAGAAGTGACGGTTCCTCCAAATTCCCGAAATCGAATAGATGGGCCTATTTCCCTTCGGGGTCTTTTGCATGGCGATTGAAAGAGGAAAACTTTTTGAAACCGATCAAGATTATCAGTGATGCGAAATTGCGCGTTGGCATAGGTTCTACCGGAAATAATCGTGTATCAGAGTATGCATCACTAACAGCCTTACAGATGAATCCCGCTTCAGGCTACAGTGTAGGTAACAGTGCCGGTCAGGGAATGGTACCGACGAATCTTGGAAATCCAAACTTAAAATGGGAGACCACCGTTCAAACCAATGTTGGTCTCGACCTCTCCATACTCAAGAATAGAGTGTCCCTTACAACAGATTATTATCACAAGGAGACACGTGACCTATTATTGAATGCAACCTTGGCTCCCAGTATGGGATTCCTGACAGGCTTCAAAAATATCGGTCGGGTATCTAACAGCGGAATCGAATTTACATTGGAGACCAAAAACGTGCAGACTCCAAATTTCTCATGGAGTTCAAGTTTTAATATTGCATTTAATAAAAATAAAGTCCTTGAACTCAATGAAGGAGAGCCGAGTTTGGCAACACGTGTCACCTGGGGAAATTTCAATAATGCATATCCCTATATCGCAATACCCGGACAGCCAATAGCCTTGTTTTATGGGTATCTTTTTGATGGTGTCTATCAGTACGCAGATTTTGATCTCGTCAACGGAAACTATCTGCTAAAAGCGGGGCAACCCAATAACGGAGTCCCCAGAGCAAGCATTAAACCAGGTGATATTCGCTTTAAGGATATCAATGGCGATGGGCAGGTTGACAATTATGACCTGACAATAATAGGCAATCCAAATCCAAAACATATCGGAGGATTTAATAATAACTTCAATTATAAAAACTTCGATCTGAATGTTTTTTTACAATGGAGCTATGGCGGGGATATCTTAAATGCCAATCGCATTGAGTTTGAAGGCGGAGATCCTGTCGCTCGTGGTTTTCTGAATATGTTTGCTTCTTTCGCTGATCGCTGGACGCCAGAAAACCAGACCAACGCACTATATCGTGTCGGCGGTCAGGGGCCAGCTGTTTATTCTTCCAGAACGATTGAGGATGGATCCTATTTGCGACTAAAGACCTTGTCTTTAGGATATACATTCAGTACTGATCAGCTCCGAAGATTACGAATGAAATCCATACGACTCTATGTGGCTGCACAAAATCTAGTTACATGGACAAAATATTCAGGGCTCGATCCCGAAGTGAGCACCCGTCCTGGAGCATTGACCCCTTCGTTTGACTGGTCGGCTTATCCGCGTCCTCGTACGATGACCGTAGGACTTGACATTAATTTTTAAACTAACCTTTGATCAAGATGAAACGCATTTTTATTTTTTCCATATGTATCGCTTGTCTAACCAGTTCATGTTCCAAATTGCTGGATAAAGAACCTGACTTTGTGACCACTGAAAAATATTTTCGAAATGAAAGCGAATTAATGAATAGCCTCAATGGGGTCTATAACAGACTGATCGATACCTATGGGCGGATGTACAGTCGTGGACTTTTCAGTTATCTTGTCGTTAGTGATGAGGCCTATTTCAAGAATATATCAATAAACAATATTCGAGTGATGGTCATGGACGCTGCCGATTTGGACATTACTAGACTATGGGAAACCTTATACGAAGGGATAAATAGGGCAAATCTATTATTGGAAAATGTTGATCGTGTTGAGATGGATATCACCAAAAGAAACGCCATCAAGGGCGAAGCACTCTTTATGCGCGGATATTACTATTATATACTGACCGATTTCTTTGGAAAAGTACCTTTAAAACTGTCCTCTACGCAGTCTCCCAACGACCCTTACCCAGCTCAGGCAACACTGGCGGCTTTGTATACGCAAATTGTGAAAGATATGCAGGAAGCCGAAAACCTGGTTCACGAAAGTGGAGTAGTGGCTAATGAAAGAGTGAGCAAAACAGCCGTCCAGGCCGTACTGGCCCGTGTGTTTTTAAAAATGGCAGGACAGCCTCTCAATGACCACGCTCGCTATCAAAATGTTATCGAATATACGGATAAAGTGATTGCTTCAGGAAAACATCAGCTGAATCCCAATTATAAGCAAATATTTATCAACCATTCACAAGATATCAATGAACCGAAAGAATGTCTTTGGGAAGTTGGCATGTTTGGAAATAAGATCGGCAACATCGATCAGGCTGGTATGGTTGGTATTGAGAACGGTATAGAATGTCCCGATGAACGTATTGGATATTCGGGCGGAGCAATGCGGATTACAGCCAAATTATACGATTTGTTTGGTCAGAAAGATACGATGCGGCGCGATTGGAGTATTAGCCCCTACCGATTTGTGACTACTGCGGGAGTTACGCAAAAACAATATTATAGTGGAGCTCAACTTTATGATCGAAACCCTGGAAAATGGAGACGGGAATATGAGACCGGTACCAAAGTAAGAAGTGCCAATTCAACCAATTTTCCAATTATAAGGTATAGCGATGTATTACTGATGAAAGCTGAGGCAGAAAATGAGGTCAACGAATCCCCAACTACTGCCGCCTACCAAGCAATCAATCAAGTGCGTAGGAGAGCTTTTGGTAAGGCGTTAAATGAGGTTAATGGAGATAGTGATGCGCCTGGCGGAATGGATAAAATAGCCTTTCTGGACTATATAAAAGACGAGCGCCTGCGCGAATTTTGTTTCGAGGGTATCCGGAGACATGATCTAATTCGTTGGGGAATTTATATACCTACGATGAATGCCTTGGGACGCGATATTTCAGTCAATGCGCCCGCAGCACACCGGTATGGTGGTAATGCTGGCCTGAACACGACGGAGAGAAATGTGCTGTTTCCCATACCAAATACAGAGATAACTATTAATAAACAGATTGTCCAAAATCCAGGTTGGTAAATCTGGTGGATCACAAAATAAATAGACACAGATGAAAATATCGATGATGTATCTCATGCTGGCCGTATTGTGTGCCAGTTGTATGAAAGAGGATATTGCCAGTGCCGATATGGAGGTCAGGACGAATGCCTCAAGTTACAAGGTAGGTGATACCGTTGTATTCCGATTTGAAGGAACCCCTGACAATATTGTATTCTATTCTGGAGAGAACGGACACAACTATGACTTGAAAGATCGCCTTTATGCGGATAACGATTTACAGGTAGATTTCAAAACACTCGTACAATGGGGTGTTATTTATGACAATCTAAAACTATTCGTTTCCAATAATTTTAGCGGAATATACACTAGAGAAGAGGTTGACAAAGCCACTTGGACCGATATTTCAGACAAAGCCGTTTTCTCCACAGGGCAAGATAATACGCCTTCCGGAACCGTAAGTCTAAAATCGTATCTCAATCCGGTTGACACGGGATCAACATATTTGGCATTCCGGTACACTGACTTCCAAAAGCCGCAACAGAACAGATGGGTCATTCGTACTTTTAATGCGGTAAAGGTATCGCCAGAAGGCGTGCAGACTAATGTTGCTACGATATCCAATGCGGGCTGGAATGCCGTAAGTTTTCTAAATGACAGTAAGGTATGGACGATTTCCGCAACGCAGCTATTGATGTATGGCGGTGTTGCATCCGATACCGACAATGATGATTGGGTGATTACCAAAGGTTTTAAAGTAAAGGAGTCCATTGCAGACAAAGGAATAGCACTAAAAAACGTCAGCTCAAACCTGCGGGAATACAAATATGTATACAAGACCCCAGGTGTCTATAAAGCTGTGTTTGAAACCTCCTCCGACTGGTACAGTGGTCGTAAAGCAGGGTACGCCGAAGTGACAATAACCATTACACCATGATCGATATGCAACGGTTAAATAGAGGATACAGTCATTGCGCTGGGGTATGGAGGACGATGATCATACTGCCATTTTTATGCTTCGCAAGTGTTTTCGCACAAAGCGAGGCTGATGTACGCCTAGAAAATAGTGTGATGCAACTGATCTGGCGTGAGGGTAAAAATGGCTATCAGCTTCAATCCCTCGCCTTGAAAGATGGAGCGGGAGGAAAAAAGCAGCTAACGATGGCGACACAGCAGCGAACGATCCTTTACGCTAAAAATAAGCCGTTAGATAAATCTGCAACTGTTTATAGTCATGATGGGAAGCCCATTCATTTTCCAGACTCTCAATATCGCTATGTAATTCCAATCTGGTCACAAAGTTTATCGTCTGTGAGCCTGAATACTGCAGGAGAAGTATTGCACTATCAACCGACTATAGTGGCTTCAGCTTCGCACTCGGGGTTGAGATTTCAATACGAAAACGAAAAAATTGCCCTGTCAGAAGAATGGAACCTTGATCCAGATCATACGCATGATATCCGTGTACAGATGATTTTAAAAGCGAAACAAAGCGGTTATTATTCCCTGTCGTCGCCATCACTGGCGATTGGTGATCGCAAGCAGTTTCAGTGGGCGGTGATTCCGGGATTGTTTCAAGGGGCAGCGCTCAATCCTGACTTTGTGGATGCCTACGCTTACGGACATGGCATCCCTGATCGTCCGGTCATTGTCCGAGAACGTACAGCCTCTACATTAGCGGCGCTGTTAACGACACAATCTGGAGTGACCTTAGCGACCGTAGCTGAACCCGGAACTGCAAGGGATCCCTGGTTGAAAGACACAAAGACTCATGCGGACTGGAAACTTGGATTGTCATTGATGAATCGAAATAACGAGCTTACACCGACACTCTATCATCCAGTACTGGGTGAGGCTGGGTCTTACTTGAACGAAGGACAAGAGATAACATTTTCTTTTCGCTATACAATCCAGCAAACCTCGTGGTACAATGTTTTAGGGCATGCGATAAAAGATGTTTATAAGTTTAGTGATTTTTTAAAATTGAAAGAGACGAATCGTTCCTTAACGGATCGTCTTTACGCGATGTATGATTATGTCTTAGCAGATAGTACTTCCAAGTGGCGGACCGTAAATGATAAGAATACGGTGATTGGTGCTCAGGATTATCTGGGTGGCGTGTATGGATCTGCAAAAGATGCCATGAAAAACTCTGATTATGGTGCGATGTGGATGCTGGCTAGACTGACTGGAGATACCACGCTCAAACAGCAACGACTCCCTGAAGCCCTAAACTTCAAGTTGCAGCAACAACAGCGGAAACCTGGGTTCTTTTATGGATCAGCTGCCGGGCAGTATTACCTATATCGCAGTCAACAGTTTACCGAAGAATGGGGGCCGTATAGCGAGCCCATTGGCACCAGCTATTACATGTTGATGGATATCGGCAATATATTACTTTTTGAACCAGATCGATCTGATCTTAAACAAGCCTTGCGTAAAGCCGCAGATTGGCTGTTGTCAAAAATGCATCCCGATGGGCATTGGGAGGTTGCATATGATAATAAGTCAGGCCGTCCCATGTTTGAGGACCTATCCGATCTCCGACCAACATTTTATGGACTATTGGTTGCGCATCAGTTGCTAAAGGACGAAAAATATCGAGCTGGCGCAATTAAGGCCGCAAACTGGTTTGTCGAACATGCAGCAAAAAAAGGATGGTTCCTGGGTGTCTGTGGTGATACGCGATTTGCACCTGATTTTGCAACAGCACAGTCTATACAGGCCCTCCTCGACATGTATACATTGACCAAGGATTCACGCTATCAAACAGCGGCTTATCAGGTAGCCAAATATTATACAACATCGATCTATACGCATCCCATCCCATCTCGGGAGCTCAAGCGCGTGAATGGGACTGCTCGTCAAGATTGGGAAATCAGTCAAGCGGGGCTGGGATTTGAACATGGAGGTATTATGGGCTCTGCAAATCATCATGGTCCTATTCTGCTATCGAGTCATGCGGGGTTGTTTGTAAGACTTTATGCGCAAACGAAAGACAGCCTATTGCTGGATATGGCAAGAGCAGCAGCCTGGGGACGGGATGCTTTTGTGGATGCCAATACCGGAGTCGCTTCCTATTACTGGGATGCGATGAATAAAGGGGCAGGACCATTTCCTCATCATGCCTGGTGGCAATTGGGATGGATTACCGATTATCTACTCTCCGAAGCAGCGGTTCGTTCCAATGGTAAAATCTCCTTTCCCAGTGGATTTATAACACCTAAAGTTGGGCCACACCGCAGCTACGGTTTTGATAAAGGGAGGATATTTGGCGCGCCCGTCGATTTGAAAATGGAAAAGGGACTTATCGACCTTGATAATGCACAAATAGATTATATCCTGGCAACGAACAGCGATAATAAGCAGCTCTATATTGTTTTGCTGAACAATAGTGTGGATCAGCAGGAGATTCAGCTCAGGGTGGATAAAGGCCAATCCCAGCGTCTATTTGGATCAGGTCAGCTGGAGGCCTATCTTCTCAACGCCAATGGGGAACATGAAATAGAAATGCCAGCATCTCCGGACTGGAAAATCACCCTGCCGGCAACGGGACTAAAAGTAATGAAAATCAACTATCAATAACCATTTAAAATCAACTAATAGTATGAATAGCAACATTAAAGACTTAAAAAACTTTTGGATTTTACCAGTATTCTTTGGACTAATGTTTACGGTTTTAAGTTGTACAGGGATCGAAAAGAGCTTACAGCAAAATGAACAGCAAAATCAACAACAAGTAGAGCATAAACTTGCACGAATGGCCTCTGCTGCCGGGCAATTGGATTCACCCATGGTGAAAAGTTTGGCTTATCAGGTTATCGTCAACAATGATACCTTGGACGTATGGCAAGAAACCTGTTATGATCTGGCCCAAAATGGTGGGCAGACGGATGTACATACCGCATTGTTTAAGTATGTGCCAGGTACACAGGTCAAGATTATTTGTAACAGTGCATTCTCAAATTTTACGCTTTCGCCTAAAAGATTGAATATTCCGGTTGTGAAGAATGGAAATGAATTGACATTTACCATCCCGGAATATTACAATTATGCGTTAGCTATCCCTGGTCGAGCACCCTTGCTATTATTTGGATCTCCCGATTACAGTGCCTATAAACCTGGGGCGGTTGTTTTTGCCAAGGGAATACATTATGGCGTAAACGGAGTTTTTAAACTTGAGTCTAATAAAACCTATTATTTAGAAGAGGGAGCAATTTTAAGAGGAAAGGTATTGATCGAAAATGTGTCTAATGTCAAACTGATCGGTCGAGGTTATATTGATGATCGTACTGCTCCTGTCGCTGGAAACTTTGTCAAAGTCTACCGTAGTCAAAATGTGGAACTCCGGGGATTTGGCGTTCGGCATGCCGCTTTAGGGTGGCAAGTGGATATGGTCAATTCGTCGAATGTCAACGTTTCCCATCTCAATCTATTGAGCTTTGGGCAGAACAATGATGGTTTGGATTTGGGTTCAGGATGTCAAGATGTGCATTTCTCCCACTGTTTTATTGGATCGGGGGATGATGGTTTTGGTTGGCACGCAACAAATGCGGCTGCAGATGGTGAAACCCCACTTTTAAATTGTAGCGCCCACGACTGTTTGATCTGGAAAAACCAGGTGGGCGTAGGTATTCGTATAGGTTCTTCCTTAGAAACCAGTAGTGTCGAACAGCTCACATTCAAAGATATTGATATAGCCAAAATGACTTGGGGAGGTCATTCTGTGGCGATACCACATTCGGATTGGGCTGATGTGAGGAATATCACCTTCGAAGGGATCCGTGATGAGACCATCGGAAATACACGATTCGTGCTGATGTATATTAAGCAGAACTCGAATTCAAATCCAGTCTATAGACCTGGAACCATTTCTAATATTCGATTTATTGATTGTGTCAGCAGTGCCACAGCGGCAACCTTCGAGGGTTATGATGCGGAGCACATGATTAAAGATGTGACCTTCAAAAACGTAAAGGTCGGGGGCAGGAATATGTTGCAATCTGATATCGTCGCGAATTCCTTTACTTCGAATATCACTGTTGTAGATTGATGTTAAAAATATTTTACGAGAACTTGTATTCAAATGGTATGCGTAGCTATCAATTAATCATAACGATCCTATTGCTTTTTTTTACAATGACTGATTTGAGTGCGCAGAATACCGGGGAGCTCGATAAGATTGCAGCTTCACAAGGTACCGCCTCGCATCTATTATTTTCTGTGGATCTCCATAAAGAGGAGCTTATTCATCCAAGTGATTTTGAGCGAGATGACGAGTGTATAGTTCGCGGTGGTATTCCTAATTTTCTTGCTAAAATTGCCAATGGTCAAGATGTGACCGTCGCATTTATCGGTGGTAGCCTGACACAAGCAAATTATTGTTACCGGATGCAGATTTCCACCTATTTGCAGGCACGTTATCCATCCACCCGATTTAAGTGGGTCAATGCTGGCGTATCTGGAACAGGTACGGATTTGGGAGCCTTTAGAGTTCAGGAGCAGGTATTAACACAGCACCCCGATCTGGTTATCATAGACTTTGCAGTCAATGGCGCCTATGCAGCAGGCATGGAAGGTATAGTCAGGCAGATTATCCAACATCATCAGCATACCGATATCTGTTTAATTTATGCCATCTTGGCTGCACAAACCAAGGTATATAATAATGGAAAGATACCGCCACATATTGAAGCTTTGGAAGCATTGGCCGATCATTATAGTATTCCTACAATACACTTGGGAATGGAGATTGCGCGCTTGGAATCTCAGGACAAGTTGTTGTGGAAGGGAGATGCAGGTTCTGCAGGAGAACGTATTTTATTTTCTACGGACGGAATCCACCCGCTGAAAGCAGGTGGTGATCTTTACGCTGCAGCCATTGCCCGTGGGATTGAGAAGATGAAAGGATGTTCAAAAATGGATATACATCCATTGCCTCAACCGCTGATATCTGATGAATGGGATATCGCAGGGATGTACATGCCTACTGATATTGCTGATTTTGATGCTAAATGGGCCGTCCTTCCTACAAAAGAATCCAAATTAAAGGCGTTCAATGGGTGGTTTGACACGATGATGGTAGCTGGGGAAGAGGGAGCGCGGTGTTCATTCACTTTTGAAGGCGATATATTTGGTCTGTTTGATATTGGCGGACCCGAGGTGGGGCAGCTTGAAGTATGGGTAGATGGCCGTCAGGTAAAACTACAGAAATTACAGTCAGATAGTTTTCAGCCCTATGAAATGACAATAGGGGATAAGGGTGATACTCTGTTGAATCGTTTTAATGCCTACTGTAATAATCGATATCGAGGTCAATATGATTTGATCAAATTGCCAAAAGGGAGGCATGAAATCAGTTTTCGTATATCGCCATTGAAAGCCGATAAAAGGATAATTTTGGGACCATCTCAACAAGAAGATATTGTTCAATACCCCGAGAAATATGACGCATCTGTAATTTATTTAGGACGGATACTGTTACGCGGGAAACCAATTTTAAATACTGCTAGAAAATAAGAAGTATGAAATCATCATGATTTGAAAGCAGCGTGAACCGAGTAAACCGAACGATTGAGCTCATGAATGCTATTGAAAATAAATACTTATGAATAATGCCTTAAAGGGGAAAATCGAGTAATGAATAAAAAAATAATTAGATGAAAGCAATTCAATTAATAAAGCTATTCGGCTGTCTACTACTCAGTTTGAGTATATCTTTTACCTACGCCCAAGCTGTATTGACACAGCAGCAGAAATGGGAGGAAAAGATACAGCGCTATGAACGTCTGGATAAGCAAAATCCACCACCTGACAATATCATCTTATTTGTTGGTAGTTCGACCATTGAAAATTGGAAAACACTAAAGGACGATTTCGTTGGTCAGGCTGTACTGAATAGAGGGGTCTCCGGAACCAAGACAATAGATCTGTATACCTATAGAGACCGATTGATTACACCGTATAATGCAAAGCAAATTTTTATTTATGAAGGTGACAACGACATTGGGTTGCATTGGTCTACAGATCGTATTGTAGAGCAGTTTGCTGCCTTATTTAGTGAAATACGAAAAACCAAACCGCATGCTGAGATAATTTATATCTCCATCAAACCTTCACCGCGCCGATTGAAAGATAAAATACAGATCGAAGAGGTTAATGCGCGTATTAAACAGTTTTTAAAACAACAATCTGGGACTGCCTACGCGGATGTATATTCTAAAATGCTGGATGTTCACGGTGATTTAGTTCCGGCATACTATCGGGAGGATGGTCTGCACCTAACCGTCGAGGGGTACACTATTTGGAAAGATGTGATTTCCGAATTTATAAAATAGACGAATTTACCCCAGTATAAGGGGTGTTGAATAAGATGATAAACTAGATAAAAAAGAAAGTATATATGATTTATAGCAAGGGAGGAACCTCCAGAACATTAAAGAATGAAGTTGTTACCGCCGATTTAGCGGTTGTGGGCGGTGGTATGTCTGGCGTGTGCGCTGCGATTACAGCAGCTAGGCAAGGTTTGCATGTGGTGTTGGTACAGGATCGGTCTGTACTTGGAGGGAATGCCTCCAGTGAGGTTAGATTGTGGATATTGGGTGCCACTTCTCATATGGGTAACAACAATCGTTGGAGCCGAGAAGGTGGGGTTATTGACGAAATATTGGTTGAAAATGTGTATCGCAACCCCGAGGGTAATGCCGTTATATTGGATATGATTTTACTTGACAAGGTAAAACAAGAACCCAACATCCGATTGTTGCTTAATACCAGTGTCTATGAAGTCCACAAAGAAGCTGGTGAACGGATCAAATCATTAAGTGCTTTTTGCAGCCAGAATTCCACACAATATACCCTTGAATCATCTTTATTTTGTGATGCTTCTGGAGATGGTATAATCGGTTTTCTCTCTGGAGCGGCTTTCCGCATGGGCGCTGAAACAAGGGAAGAATTTGAAGAGGCTATGGCACCAGATATTTCCTATGGAGAGCTTTTGGGGCATACACTCTATTTCTATACCAAAGATGTCGGAAAATCAGTGTCTTATACTGCCCCTGCTTTTGCCATGGATGTTACCAAAGAAATACCACGGTTCAAAAATTTCAATGCCAAAGAGCATGGCTGTAAATTATGGTGGGTGGAGTATGGTGGGCGTCTAGATACCGTGCACGATACCGAAGAGATCAAATGGGAACTTTGGAAAATCATCTATGGTGTGTGGGATTATATCAAAAATTCAGGACAATTTCCTGAAGCCGACACGCTGACGTTGGAGTGGGTTGGAATGGTTCCCGGAAAGCGAGAAAGCCGTCGGTTTGAAGGTGATTATATCCTGACACAAAAAGATGTGGTCGAGCAGCGTCAACATCAAGATGCCGTAGCCTATGGTGGCTGGTCCATCGATCTGCATCCTGCGGATGGTGTCTTTAGCGACCGTCAGCCCTGCAACCAATGGCATAGTAAAGGTATTTTCCATATCCCTTATCGTTGTTTATATAGTCGTAATATTCAAAACCTCTTTTTGGCGGGTCGCCTGATCAGTGTATCCCATGTCGCATTTGGTGCAACTCGGGTAATGGCGACATGTGCGTATGTCGCACAGGCAGTAGCGATTGCTGCAAAACTATGTGTTCAGCATCAACTTGTTCCACGGGAACTAGGTCAATCCTATTATATGACCGAATTGCAAAAAGAACTGCAACGAGCAGGTCAGTATATACCAGGTTTTCATTTGTCCGATAATAGCGATCTTGTACAGCAGGCAGAACTCACTTCTTCAAGCAATTTGGACTTTAAGGGATTCTCCAAAGAAAATATTTTGTGGAAAAATCTGGACATTTCCGCCGCACAACTTCTTCCTGTCGTTGCGGGTGCCTTGCCTATCTTTCTTTTGGAGATTGAAGCTATGCAACCAACAATATTGGAAGTAGGGCTGAGAAGCAGTGAAAGGAAAGGTGGTTTTACGCCAGATCAGGAACTGGGAAAAATTAAAATTAGTGTAAAACCTGGTGTTCAGACAGTAACATTGGATTTTGGATTGAAGATACATGAGGATCAATATGTTTTCCTTACGTTTCTCCAAAACGAACATGTGCGATTGGCCTATACCTCTCAGCGAATATCTGGATTGCTTTCTGTTTTTAATGGGGTAAATAAAGCGGTTTCAAATAATGGTAAACAAGTAGCCCTGTCAGGATCTGGAGTGGATTCATTTGAATTTTGGACGCCACAACGCCGGCCCGAAGGACATAATCTCGCCATTCAGCTAACAGCGGGACTGTCCGTCTTTGGGATCGAAAATGTGCGTAATGGTATTGATCGGCCGACAATTCGTCCGAATGCCTGGGTCGCTGCAACTGACGATCAGCAACCAATAATTTCGATTAAATGGAAGCAGAAGCAGCGCATAAGAAGGATAGAAATTAATTTTGATACCGACTGGGATCACGCGATGGAGTCCGTATTAATGACCCATCCTGAGACCGTTATGCCCTTCTGTGTGCGGAATTATAGCATTGAAGATGGAAATGGGAAGACTATTTATACGCAGCGGGGCAACTTTCAGACCAGAAACGTGATAGAACTTTCGGAATCTTGTGTTACAGACCAACTGATGATATCTCTTGAGCACCCTTCTCCAGATGTACCAGCTGCCGTTTTCGCTATCAGGTGTTATGCATAGTCTTATAGAATGATAATATTCAGTAATTTAATAGTTGATACAAGATGATAGATACAGTAGTTATAATCGTTTTTTCGGTATTCATCATGCTGGTTGGGATAAGCTTCTCACGAACCGGAAGAAATTTGAAGTCCTTTTTTGCTGGAGGAGAATCCGTGCCCTGGTTTATAGGGGGGATGTCCCTGTTTATGAGCTTTTTTTCAGCGGGTACTTTTGTCGCATGGGGTTCAATAGCGTATAGTCATGGCTGGGTAGCGATTACCATTCAGTGGACTATGTGTATAGGTGGGCTGATTACAGGTCTTTATCTGGCACCCAAATGGAAGGCCACAGGGAATCTTACTGCGGCCGAGTTTATTAAGGAGCGCTTGGGGAGTACAGTGCAGAAGTGTTACATCTATGTCTTCATGATTGTTTCGGTATTTCTCAAGGGCTCAGTGTTGTATTCTGTAGCCAAACTTGTTTCCGAATCATTGGACTATCCCTTGATTCCAGTTACCATTGTGCTGGGAATCCTAATGATTGCCTATACCGCCATCGGCGGTTTGTGGGCCGTAATGGTGACGGATATTCTACAGTTTGTCGTCCTGACAGCGGCGATTGTAATTGTCATTCCATTGGTTTTTGACGAAGTTGGTGGTGTACAGTCCTTCTTGGACAAAGTTCCAGATGATTTCTTCAACGTTGTAAACGGTGAGTATACCTGGGGTTTTATTTTAGCTTTTGCATTGTATCATATTTTTTATATCGGAGGCAACTGGACATTTGTACAACGGTATACCAGTGTTGATACACCACGATCGGCGTCCAAAGTTGCTTATTTATTTGCTGCGTTGTATATTGCTAGCCCGATTTTGTGGATGATCCCACCAATGGTTTACAAAGCGATCAATCCGGATTTGACCGGTTTGGCGACAGAGACGGCTTACATTATGGTTTGTAAGCAGGTGCTCCCTGCAGGATTGCTTGGATTGATGCTCACAGGAATGTATTTCTCTACATCGGCATCCGCAAATACGGCCTTAAATGTTGTATCAGCTGTTTTTACAAACGATATCTATAAGGGAACGTTAAACCCGCAAGCGTCAGAAAAAAAGCTGATGTTTATTGCTCGTGCATCATCTTGGTTTTTTGGATTTTTTATGATTATTGTTGCGCTGATCGTACCATTGATTGGTGGGATAGTCGAGTTCACCCTGAGTATAGGCGCCATTACAGGCGGGCCATTATTGGCGCCACCGATATGGGCGTTGTTTTCAAAGCGATTGACAGGAAAGGCTACTGTATATATAACTGCTGTCAGTTTAAGCATCAATCTGCTGTTTAAGATTATTTTTCCTTTGTTGATAAACTATAAACTTAGTCGAGCCAACGAGATGCTGCTTGGTGTTGTACTTCCCTTCGTTTTGTTGGTTTGTGTCGAACTGTATGCGAAATCACGCGGGAAGATAAGTGCAGAATACCTTGCACTCAAACAAACTAAAGCCGCACGTAAGGAAGCTGTACAGCAGATTGATAAAGAAGAGGAGATGGCACTGAAAAATCAGAATAAATTTGGATTGAAGATGATAGCATTTTCGCTCACCTTTATTGCGCTGTTGCTTTATGTACTGTGCTTTTTCTTTGCCGACCGTTCTCCATTAGTTGGTGGAATTGCTACGGTAATACTTATCAGTTCATTGATCCCATGGCGAGCAGCCCATCGAGTTTTTATGGATCGGATTTAAAATCCGGTTAACTTGCAAGGCATCGTATTCTTAGCGTTTTTTAACACGATACTCCTTGGATACCAGAAGCGAAACAGTTAAATTGCTGGAAATTTGTTGTCAATTAGAATATAAACATAAACAATATGAAAAGAAAAGCGGCATTTCTTTTAGGGCTTTTGGCTTCCGCTGCGCTACCGCAAGCAACTTTCGCTAAAGATTTAATAAAGGAATCAATTGTTCAAAACCAAGAAATTGAAGGAAAAGAACTGATCGGGCGATGGGATATCGAGGTAGACGTCAATGGTACCTCAGCACCTTCCTGGCTTGAAGTGAAATTGTCAGGTTATAAGACGCTAGTAGGTCACTATGTGAGTACTTCGGGGAGTGCAAGGCCTGTTTCACAAGTTTTTTATGAAAATGGAAAGTTTAAATTTGCGATACCACCACAATGGGAAGGCGGAAAGATGAACTTAAGTGTGGAAGGTGAGATCCAAAATGGAACATTACAGGGTACAATAACGGAACCCGATGGAAAGACGCATCGCTTCAAAGGTGTACGTGCACCCGAATTAAAAAGAACGGCTGCCGTTAAATGGGGAAAACCGATCCAGCTTTTTAATGGAAAAGATCTTTCTGGTTGGAAAGCTACAGGTAAAACAAATCAATGGATTGTGAAAAATGGGATCTTGACCAGTCCACAGTCGGGTTCTAACCTTGTTTCGGAACAAAAATTTGAAGATTTTAAATTGCATGTTGAATTTAAAATTCCTTCGGGAAGCAATAGCGGTGTCTATCTAAGAGGGCGTTATGAGGTGCAGATTGAGGATAGCCCAAAAGATGCACATCCGAATGCTGTACTTTTTGCAGGGGTCTATGGCTTCCTGGCAGCAAATGAAATGATGAATAAAGGGGCTGGAGAATGGCAGACCTATGATATTACATTGGTGGGACGTCTGGTGACGGTTGTAGCGAATGGTAAAACAGTGATCAGCAACCAGGAGATTCCGGGGATTACCGGTGGTGCGTTGGATAGTAAGGAGGCCGAACCGGGACCATTGTATTTCCAAGGAGATCACGGACCTGTTGAGTTCCGTAAGGTCGTCGTTACACCTGCAATCAAATAATACAAAAGATTTATTGAAGAGACTGCCGCCGAGGTGGTCTCTTTTTAAACTCCAATGATGACAACGACAATGTCTTCATTTTGGTAAGAAGTATAGTACCGATCAATTGAACCACTTTCTTTATAGTCCTGTAATTCCTTAAATATCATTTTTTTTAAAGTACCTTTTCCTTTTCCGTGGATAAATTTGATTTCGTTCATTTCCCAATAAATGGCTGCGTCTAAGTTGGATCTCAGGAAATCAATGGATTCTAACATAAGTTCTTCAGCTGAGTAGTCTTCCCAATCTTCAAGGAAAGCATCAGCGTGTAGATCAACTATAGCGGGTGGTTTGCGCATGATTCAATATTTTACAGTGCCGCAAATGTAAAACAAAACAACGACTTAATAGCTGAGGTCCGCGAGGAAATAAACTGCATCGGCAAATTTTTCATGCCATTTTTTTATAATGGCTGCCATTTCATATTCTTCCTCTTCGGCATGAGTGAGCATCAATAGTTCGATCCCATCCAGTAATTGTTTGTGATCCAGAAAGAAACCATCATAGTCGCGGTAGGCTGAGACCGTTTCCTGAATAAGTTGTAGGCTATCGTGTCGAATCAGAATCATTGTATGACGGGAGGAAATACGGTCCAATAACCATTCCTTTTTGAAATCAGATGCGATATGCCTATTACATGCTTGGTTAAACAATATTTCGAATTCAACAATCTGGCTTTTTAGACTATGTATAGCGGACTGGAGTTCCTCAAAAGTATTGATGATCCGTTCCTGTGTCTCCATATTTCTTGATATAATAGCCATGATATTTTACTTAAAGTTTATATGATGTTGGTTCTTAATGTTTTAAATAAAAGCATGTAAGGTATATACAAATAGTTTGGCGAAATGTTTTCCCAATTATGAATAATAATAGACTGGTGATCTGTCGAATGCTGTACAACGTGAGTTAGAAGCCAACTGCTTTTGTGAAAATTTGATACCATTTAAAGCTTATTCCAGAAAGAATGGCTTTACTTTCTCAATAGTGGAAAATAGGTAATTTGCGTTTTTTTTACGTTATTCGCATAGCATAAAAACAGGTTAAAAATTGAATTGAATGAAGGAGAAAGCAATCGGAAATTATCAATTAGAAATATGTTCCAATTCAGTCGCTTCGGCGATCGAAGCTGAAAAAGGTGGAGCAACACGTATTGAATTTTGTCAAAACTTAGAGAATGGAGGAACAACACCCTCTTTTGGTCAATTGAAGTTGGTACGTGAGCTTGTGCATATCGGTATTCACGTGCTGATTAGGCCACGTGGAGGAGACTTTCTATATACAGAAGAAGAAGTGTTGGAAATGATCACCGATATCGAGCTGTGTAAGGAATTGGGCATGGATGGCGTTGTCATAGGTGTGTTGAATGCAGATGGTACCGTGGATAAGATCAATACGAAGCGTTTGGTTGATGCCGCACGTCCTATGCATGTGACATTTCATCGTGCTTTTGATCGTGTGGAAGATCCTTTTAGTGCATTGGAAGATATTATTGCTTTGGGTATTGATCGTATACTGACTTCAGGTTTGAGAAATTCAGCTTTATCGGGTGTGCCTTTACTGCAACAATTGATCGAGCAGGCAAATGGGCGTATTGTGATTATGCCGGGAGCTGGAGTGGACTCTTCTAATATCCAGACGATCTTAGCGGAGACCGGGGCTATTGCTATACACAGTTCGGCAAAAGAAAGCCAGCCTTCAAAGATGCAATTTGCACAGGATCAGGTCAAGGGAATGGATGAGGCACAGTGGATGAGCTCAAAAGAAAAAGTCCACCAAATGGTAGACTTATTAAAAAGCCTTTAAAGTATAACTTTAAAGGCTGCTAATTTCTTTTTGCTTACTTAGCTAATTGATTTAAGATAGCATCGTTTTTAACGATTTGGTTGTCAGCTTTCATTTTTGATCTTGAACCTAACTCAACGTTAGTTCCTAATTTCAAGAACTGAACTTCAACACGTGAAACAGTTTTATTTCTTCTATCTTTTCTTTTTAAACGTGTAACTCCCATTTTGATAATATTTTTATTGTTTAAATAAAACGAGGTCGGAAGCGGATTCGAACCGCTGTAGGAGATTTTGCAGACCTCAGCCTAGCCACTCGGCCATCCGACCCTATTTTTTTCCTTCTGAAGGTCTGCAAAAATAAAACTTATAATTGGAATTAAAAAATCTTTGTGATAAAAGTTTTGTGTTTTTGAGCATTATTCTGAAAACCAGTCTGGTAGTTTTCGACTCGGTCATCACTTCGCATTCATAATTGTCTCGCCATTGCGTGCAAGCATATGGATAAAGTAACAATTTTGGCGATCCACTGTATCTTTTAGAGGACATTCAAAAAAAATCTGGCCCGACTTTTTTCGTTTGTTTTTGAGTGTATATGAGCAGATTATGGATTTTGGAATAGATATTGCAAATGAGACTGTCAGAAATCTCATACAAGAAATATATGAGAGTAAATGATAAAAGAACAAAGTAAATTAAATTAGGAAACATGAAAAAACTATTATTATCTGCAACAATTTTATTTGGTTCAATAGGAGCTTTTGCACAAGGTGGATTGGGATACGGACTACGTGCGGGTGTAAATATTCCTAAATATTCATTTGAAAATGGAAGCTCTGAGTCAAACACGGGTTTCTTTGTAACGGGTTATTTGGACGCCCCGATTTCGCCGAACTTTTCCATCCAACCGGGATTGTCTTTACAGAATAAGGGGAGTAAATATTCTGCCACTGTTGATAATGCTTCAGGGGAGTTAAAACAAAGTATTATGTCTTTGGATATTCCAGTAAATGCAGTGGCTAAATTTCCTACAGGAGGATCGGGTAATTTCTTTATTGGAGCAGGGCCTTATGTTGGATTTGCACTCAGTGGCAAGAACAAATTTGAAGCAAGTACGGATAATGCTAATGTAAAAAGAGAATGGGATGTCGAATTTGGTAGTGGATCAGGTAAGGAATTGAAACGCACTGACTTTGGTATAAACTTTCTTGCTGGGTATCAGTTGTCCAACGGTTTCCAGATCAATGCAGGTTACGGCTTGGGTTTAACAAATTTAGCTCCTAATAGTGGCTCAATTAAAAACCGTGTTTGGTCAGTCGGTATAGGCTTTGGACTATAAGAAATATAAGTACTTAAACTTATTATGAGGAAGAAGTCCCTGCATTTGTAGGGACTTTTTTATTTCATAAACTTAAGTCAGCCGAAATTGTTATTTTTATTCAAAAGAATATTCAATGAAAAGATTCCTCTCTTTACCCTTCTATGTCAAGTTAGCCTGCGTATTAATTAGTATCCTGCTTTTGGGATATCTGGCCAAGATTGGTGATACCATTCTTGTCCCGATGATTTTGGGCTTACTGTTTTCCCTACTTTTGATTCCATTGAGCAATTTTATGGAACGGAAGCTACGTTTTCCAAGGACATTGGCAGGAATACTCAGTGTGATTCTGTTTTTTGGGGTATTGGGCTACGGTCTTTTCCTGTTGGCCTCTCAGCTTACCTTGTTGAAAGAAGACTTTCCTGCATTTAAAGAACAGATCATGGATGGGGCAGGTAAATTGCAGAGCTGGGTCAGTCAACAGTTTGGGATACAGCATAAAGAACAGATGGAATTCATCAATAAGACGGCTTCAAAGTCGGTTGATTCAGGTACGCTGTTTTTGGGAACGGCACTGGTGTCACTCTCCTCCTTGTTTATTTTATTTGTTTTTACTTTCTTGTATACTTTCTTTCTACTGATTTATAGAGGTCATATCGTGAAGTTCCTTTTATTTGTCAATCGTGTCGAAGACCGGCCAATTGTTGTGGATGTGGTCAGACAGATTCAATATGTGGTTAAGAAATATTTGATCGGTCTGTTGATTCAGATGAGCTTGGTTTCCCTTTTAGTTTTTATTTGTCTCTCTTTAATTGGTGTAAAATACAGTCTGCTTTTAGCCTTGATTACAGGTGTATTCAACGTATTGCCTTATGTAGGTATTTTCTCCTCAATGCTTATCATAGCTATTTTGACCTTTGCAACAGCTTCGTTTACGCACGTGGTATTGGTGATCTTGGCATTGATTATTGTGCACATGATTGACAGCAATTTTATTGTTCCCAAAATTGTGGGATCAAAGGTAAAGGTCAACTCCTTATTTGCCATGTTGTCCATTATTATCGGTGAGATGGTTTGGGGTATTTCGGGAATGTTTTTAGCAATCCCTATTTTGGCTATTGTTAAGATTGTAATGGATCGCATTAAAGAGCTGAAACCTTGGGGATTTCTGCTAGGTGAGGAGGATAGCAAGGATGAGGTCTACAAAGACTTATTTGAGACTTTAAATCCGATTGAGAAGAAGATTATTGATGAGGGGAAAGAGTAGTTTTATTCAAATCATTACCCCGATTATTTGGTTTCATAATTTAATGGCTATTTTCTGCTATAAATTGAGGCAAGCAGGTAGTGGTGAGTCAGATTGGATTATAAAGGCAAACAGGAGATTCCTTTTCGGATTTCTTGTTTGCCATGTTTTCTAATTGGCTCAAAAGAGAGGCCTTTTGAACAGTTATTGGACTCTTCGTGGTTCAATACCGATTGTATACATTCCCGAGCTGTATTCTCTCGTTGTATAGGACGATCCATCAAAAGCCGTTGCAATCTTATCTGCAAAATTAACAATTACATCCCCCAATTGGTCACTTTGTTTAGTGACTTTATAAGATACTGTAGATGTTTTATCTTCTTCTAAGCTTGCCCCAAATTTTAATCCAATTTTAGCTTTTTCATTTCCCAACGAAGCATCAATTCCAAAGTTGGTAGCGAATTTAACTACGCGGGTTTCAGATCTGCTTTCTTCTGCTGTGTCGTCGACCTCCTCTACGATTATCTTAATAGTTGATGCATATTCGCTTAAATCCCAGTTGAATAAAGGGATATTTAGAGGTACTTTTTTAGGAGTGATGGACTCCAGTAGCCAAATATCCTGGAAACGAGAGTTAAATGTTCTGTACTTAGCATCATATAAGTCTGAAGGATCTATAGTAATATATTTATCAAAACTAGCTCCTACGGAATTCTTTGCATTGACTAATACGTTTACTTTGAACCTAAAACTCCCTGCTGTCCATGGACTGTAAGGTCCACCCGACCATCTCGGGCCATTATAATTCTTATTGTTGCGTGGATCTCCCTCTTGATCAGAAATAACTCCTAGGCTATTGGCGTCATTCATACTGAATGATGTGATATGTTCTTGATAATCGTAGTTGAATTTACCTTTTGGCTGTCCAGGGGTAATATCATAATAGATATAGTCTCGTTGCCAGCCATCTGTGTTTTTATAGGTGTCATAAGCTGTCTTTATTTTAGAATCAATTGCAGAGGCATTTATTGTTGATGCTCTAAGTTTTGACGATGATTTTTGATTACTGTCATTTAAGCCGTTAAATGCTTCATCTAAAAATTCGAAGGTGTATAAACTACTTTTCAATAATTGTTTTTCGGTACCTATTGCGTTATTCTTATTAGAAGCTGAAACTTTTGATAGGTTAGTCTGTCCAGAACTTACTCTTACCACCTCATTCTCTTTTATAACGACAATAGGGAAGGAAGGGGTGTACTTGGCATCTAAAATATATTCTTCACCCTTTTCATTCACAATAGGGACATTGGCCGTTGTATTTAATGTATAGGCTACTTGAGGAATTTCTGTTTGAGTGTTCCATTTTTCAGCCGAAAAACTATTCATCGGTAGCTTAGGGACAAAAATTGTAAGCGTTGGATATAGTCGATCCAATTCATTTAAATTTTCTTTCTTTTCATATTGTTCAGCAATAATATCCTTGAATTTTTTATCCCCAATCATTTCATCTTTTACCATCTGATAAAGAATATCATAATCTTGGTCAAACTTTTTTAGAGCTTCATTTTTTATAAAAGCTCTTAATTCCGAGTTGGAGGCTAAAGCCTTAGCAAAAGCTTTAGAAAATTCCTGTTTGTAGACAGATTTGGCATCTAATAAATTTTGTTCGATTTGTTGTTGATCGCTCTCAGAAGAGAGGTTATCCTTCTTACAGGCTATAATGCTTGAAAGTAAAATAGCTGAAAATAAAATTTTTCTCATTTTTGAAATTTATTTATATAATTAGATGTCGTAAATATAAATATTTATTTTGTATATGTTGTTTTTTTTATTTATTATTTTGTTTTTATTTCTCTTGTTTTTTAATTATAATGACTTTTTGTCATTATTTTGGGTGTTTTTAAAGGAAATAATAACTATTTTTGAAATTTAGTTTCTCTGAATTTTTTGTATATTGTGGTTTTTGATTTCTTTTATTTTCAAATAAATGTTATGCTTATGTGTTTTTCTTTGATAATTTAATGTTAAGGTTAAAATGTACAGAGCTTTAAACTTCATGGCTTAGATTTGCGTGAAGCAGTTAACTGGGCTACTTTCAATTAAATATTGAAAATGATTAGGAATAAGCAGCTTAGAGTTTTTTTGATTTAGTATTGGAATTCTAAGCACTAGATTGCTATTCACAACGAAAAAATAGTTGGTTTTGCTAGGTTATTTCTTGGGGATACCCAATATCGACCTTCTCTGATAGAGGGATTTGATAGAAAGCAAATTAATACCGTGTTATTGCCAAGTTGAACATCTAAGTAGATTCAGTGCACAGTGAGTTCCGTTTTGAGTCCACCTTTTCAGGCTCTTTCATTGCGCCGGCATAGTTTGAAAATTATAACCTTGATGTTAAAGCAAATAATTGTAGTTAAGATTGTCTTGAATTACTGCAATACTAAAATGTCGATTTCTGGATAAGACCTGCCTTATTTTTTTACAGAGTAAAATTTGTTTTAAATTTTATTTCCATAGAGCTTCTGATTCCCAATTTTCTTTTAAACCTAATGCATTCGGATCAACATTTGGATATTTCTTTAATAACCCTATTAATTGGATAGTAAATGAGTTTTCCGGTTGAACGATATTTAATAAATATTTCATGCAGCATAAATGGATATAAAGAAATTGAAATTCATGTGGCTTCGGAACATTCTGAATCCATGAATGGGGAGGATTACTCAAAAGTTTTGGGCTTCCAGGTAAATTTCTGTTCCATAATCTACTATGATGAGCACAATAATTTCTTATTTGGGCTATAGACTGAAGCCAACTTGGGAGATAGGTATGGTTAACAGTGCCGAATTCTTTAGCAATGATATCTTTAGAAACTACGTCATTCTTTAGGTTTCCATATAATTTTGATAATGCGCCAAAACTTGTTTGTTCTAAAGATTTCCAAGCAGGAGGGAAGCGTCCATCATCTTTATGTTTCTTTTTGTGTTCCTTTATAAAAATATCTTTTGATCTACCGATTTCTTCCTCCAGAGCAGCTAAAGTTTTTACAAGGTCACTGGCATTCTGAAAAATATTGAAATTTTGAAACCACCATGGGTCAAACTCATGAGAAAGATGATAGATTAATTTGGTTCTTAAGCTTATTTCAAGTTTTTCAATAACATCAAACAATAGTATTCTCAATTCTCTATCAAAATTGTATAATGCCAGTACATCACTAAATTTAGCATTTGGCTTGAACTTGTGGGCAGTTTTATCTTCTTGCATTGGCCACCAATAACCAGCCAGTCTATAGTAACTGATATGAGATAAATAATGTTGTATATTGTCAGATTCAGAGATAAATAATCCGCGATCTTTTAATTGTTGAATTTGGTCATCTATCGTGAAAGCTTTCTTTTCATACATAGAATGTGGCTTAAAAAGGTTATAAAACAAAAGACACGCCCTGGGACGCTGTTCTTACGGGTAGCGTGGCGTGTACTGTTGCTACAAAGATAAGTATCTGTTTACTTTTTTGCAAATTTAAAATAAAAGTGTAATGAACATAAACCAATATATTAGATGTCAGAAAAATTTTAGGACCATCCTGACAATTGCATCTTCTTAAGGTTGTGGAAAGATTATGTGAGTAAAACTTCAAGAGTTTAAACATCCTCCTTATACAATAACCACTTCTCAGCTGTTTTAGGCAGCTTTCTATGTGGTAGTAATTTAGGTTTTTTGCGTTTATTGGACAGAGTTGTGATTGCGCGCGATACGAGGATAGGTCGAAAAGAGTCAGGCAGTTGTATTTCTCCGCATCCTGCTTTGGTTAATAAGTCTTGGTAAAGTTTATAACCAGTAACGCCCTCTTTAAAATACCCATCCTTTAGCCAATCTTCAAGTATGCTCAAGACCAAAGCCTGGTCTTCTGAAGAGACATCATAATCTGGATCTACTGGAATGGAATAGGATTCTATCACGGTTGACTTTTTGTTAAAGCTGCCCGTTCCCTTAAATTTAATTGTTTTCTTACCGGTATTCTTCTTTTCTATTTCTGTTTTCGTGGCATATATCTTAATGGTAGCCTCTTCAAATGAATTCTTGAAAAACATATCTTTGGGTAATTTTCCCAAGACCCTTGCATAGAAATTAGTGTGATTGATATCATATGCAGAATCAGTCGTGAGATCCTCATTATCTTCCACCTCCTTGACGTCCTTGCCAATCAAAAACGCAAATTCCTCCTGTGTGTAGCCTTTGGCTTCACGATGCATTCGGACTGTGGTATTAAGCTCGTACGAAAGTGTGGGTATGATAATCGGCATATAATGAGTGATACAAATTCAAATTTAGGAAATAAAGGGTAAAAGACTCAATCTTCTTTCAATTCCATGTTGCGGACAAAGCGAATAAGTTTGCCTTTCTTGTCGTCGGCGTCATTCGATTGAATTTTTAGCATTTTTCCCTCTATGTATAAACTTTCTAAAGATGATGAAATATCTGAATCTGCTTTTTTGTCTTCTTCGGATAAAAAAGAGTTATAATAAGAGGTGATTTCAGCACGTAGACGCGGGGTATCAAAATAGCCATCCTGTATAAGTGAATTAAGTGCAGCTTTAATGCTCATCTTTTTCAGAATGGGTATTCTAGTTTTTTCTATTAGTTGATCATCATTTAGCAGTTCATCAGGTAAAATATCCTGCATAGTTAATCCGAAATGGTTTAAAGCTTTTTTCGTAAGCTCAGGAGAGTATTTCTCATTATTATATTCACTTTCAATACCGCCAACTCTTGTAGGATTTGTTTTGTCTGTAATAATCCGAGAAAACTCTCTTCCTGATATTTCCTCTTCAAGATAGAGAACTCTAAATGTGTCTATAATGTGTTGAGCAAACGCTGTAATTTTCCCTTTTGGTTTCATTACAGCTAATAGCGTTAAAATTTATAAAATCAAATGTTATGTTAAATTTGCATTTTATTTAAAAAGTGTTTATATTTGTTTAATTAATAGAAGATTGAAAGTCTTCATTGGTGTTTAAATCAAAGAGTCTTGTGCCTGTATTTTCTGACGCCACACCGCAAGACAGCAGATTAAACACCCATGTCTATACTTTTATGTTATATTTGCATAACAGATAGATGTGGGTACTGCTGTAAATCCGTGGTGTGTAAGGCGTCAGAAACTTTATTTCAGGTACGGTGTGCAGTCCCACATTTATCATGAGGAGACCTACCGAAAAGACTCGTTACCAATAAACGAGTTATGAACAAAAAACAGCCATTAAAAAACATTATCACGGCCCCCGAGTAGCTCGGTGACCAAAGTCATACGATGACTTTCCTAGCTGCTGAAGACGTATCGAACCAATTATGAATTACTTGAAACTGTCATTTTAACGTCTTGCGCTTCTCGCATTTACAACAATTTTATTATTTGTGACCTAAGCTAGGCTTAGGAGCAATAAGATACGTTTGTAAGTATCAATATCCGAGTCAGCAGGTCACAACCTTCAACTCCTTTAAAAATGAACAGTTTTTACAAGGGTGGGAGTGAACTGCCTACTGGACAAGATTCCTCTTACTCAAACCAAATTAAATCAAAAAAAATCAGGGTTCAATTACCTGAGTTACTAGACAGTTTTCAACTGTATTTTACCCGTATATTCCAAGTACGTGTTAAGCACTACTTAAGCACAGATATAGCACTATTTACGCAATCGTTGCGTAAGAAAATTGACAATGGAAAAATGTACTATAAAGGTACTTGTCCAGTGCTACAAAAACGTTCGCAGAGCAACGATCAAAAAATAATTAAGCGGGAGATTTCTTCGAGCAGCCTTCGGGCTTTGTTCGGCTGGCCTTCGGGGCTGCTCCGTACCTGCGTCGGCCCTTCTTCGGGAGTGCTTCGGCTGCTGTTCGGCTGTTCTTCGGGACGTTCCCGAAGCGTAGCCGAACATGTCTCGAACAAGCCCCGAAGAGTTCCCGAAGCGTTGCCGAAGAGCACCCGAAGGGGAGCCGAAAGGGCATCTTCTTCTGACAATTTTCGAATTAACTTCGCCCTTTCTTCTACCTTTTATGCAGTGGGCTATCCGTCTCCCTCGAATTTTCCTTTGATTTTTCCCGAGGGTGACCCGAAGCCCATCCGAAGAAATTCCGAGCAACGCTGGGAGAAAGGGCGAAGTTGGTCAGGAGTTGGTAGGTACTTAAACTCAGCTAAAATTTTTCGAGCCAAACAGCGTCCGCACAAGGACCTTACTAGTTTGACACAACAAAAATGCAAGCATGAGACAAGCCTGACCCTATCACAAGACTGTCCAAGCACAGCCTAAAGACAAGGATCGTACAGGAAAACCAATTTCTAAAGCATAGAAAATAGCGGATCACTAGCATCAGAAACTACAGTCGATTCACCGTTAAGCTACTGGGAGTGTACCAAAAAGGTACTGGGAAGATACTAAAGAGCTACCGGAAAGATACAGGCTTGCGGTAGCAATCCGTTGAATCTCTGGTGGAAGCTGGGTAGCGCAAACAACAGTCCATCAAAGAAAAAAATGCTTTGGCAAGTGGAGCGGATAAATACCGTGTAAAAATTAAAGGGTTTCGGCGCGTCTGTAGGTTTGAATTAGGGAAGAAGGGCTGTCGTTTTTCAAAATGAAATAATCGCTCAGAACGCTTTAAAATACGTTGGTCATTTATCGAGTTCATAAACGAATTTCCAACACCCTGAAGGAATAGTAGGGGAAGGTAGATTAGAAGAATATGCTGTTGGACAATTAAAAACCAATGAATAAAAAAATAAGTGTTAGGAAAAAGATAAAGCCACCGGAATAAAGGTGCTATACATTTTTATACGCAAATTATTTTGCGTGTAATGATACGGACGTTCTTTGACTTATTGGTATTGAAGAAATAGGATTTAAGTTGGCGAGAAGTTTTGCAGATCGGTCCGATTATTAAATGAGGCATCTTGTTATGCCGTAGGGTGAGCGTAAGGACGACTCACTAAATACCCTTTTTTAATAAAGATGTTGGGTTAAATTTTAGCCTTTGTTCTTGATTATTATTGCTATAATAGGAGCTGGGTTATTGATGATATCAAAATGTAGGGATATACAACAAATTAGCATTTAAAATTTATTCTTCCAGATGTTGATGACCTTAAGATGTAGGGTATACACGAATACTATATAATTGTCTCTAATCATAAATTTGATGTTAGCAATCACAGAAAATAACGTATACACAGCTTATGGAACATTCCTTTGTGATTCGGTTAGTTGTCAGTGCTTATACATTTAGAGTAATAACAACTCGTAATTCCGTTTCTGAAATAAGTTTGAAATTGCCAGCTGCAACTAAATAGGAATATACAACTTCAAACGCTCTTTGGCTTAATAAGGAGCTGAAAAGCCTAAAAATTAGCAAAACAAAGTTTTATCAATCCTTCGGGAGGTACTTGATAAAATAAGTAATAATATTCAAGAAATTATATATTGAGGCATCTTGTTATGCCGTAGGGTGAGCGTAAAGGCGACTCACTAAATACTCTTTTTTAATAAAAAAATGAAATCACCGACAGTGTCTCGGTCTATAGCCGGCTTTCGTTGTTTTGGATTTAGCATAGCAATAATAGAAATTAGGCTGTGGTGATTTTCGAAAGATTAAGGGATATACAACTTCAAACGTTCTCTGGCTTAAAAGGAGTTGAAAGTCTAAAAATTAGCAAAGCAATGTTTTCCTGATCTTTTCGGAGGTATTTGAAATGTTAGCATTAAAGTTCACGAAATTATATATAGAGGCTTCTTGTTGAGCCATAGGGTGAGCGCAAAGGCGACTCACTGAATACCTTTTTAATAAAGAAATTGAAATCACTGACAGTGTTGTTGATCCATAGTCACCTTTAGGATCCTTTTAGTTATCAAAAGATTAGGTATATGCAACTTCAAAAGATTTCTAGCTTAAAGGAGTTAAAAGTCTAAAAATTAGCAGAACAAGCTTTTCCCGGTCCTTCCTCAATACCAATAAGTTTTTATAAACACATAAGGATTTAGACTTACCCGGCTTCGGTTTCCAAAAAATCCGTCAAGTCCGCCGGAGCTGTGGTAAGTTTTTGACATACTGTTAACCCTAAAAACTAAATATGAACCTAATTTTATCTAATAAAGACATTAAATCAGCACTAGAAAGCCTGCATCAAGGGGATGAAACCGGCCTCAAATTCTTCTATCAGAAGTTTTATGACTACTTCTTCTTTCGGGCACAGCGTGCCACGGATGATGAATGTGCCGGCGAAAGTATCGTTCAGGAGGCTTTCCTCCGTCTCTGGCTTTTCCGTGAAAACGTAAATTCCGAAGCCGACATACTTGACTTTTTAAAATCTCAGGTCAGATCTGCCATTCGGGCTTTCTATCAAAAATCCCGAAATAGATTTCATCGCAGCCTACTCCGTCTGGACAGCATCGAAGACTATCAGGAGTTTATGCTGGGCTACGAACTGGAAGAAGATCAGGAAGAAGATGTCGTGTATCTTGAACAGCTGGAAGAGGAGAAAAAAAAGAAACTGGAACGGTTGCATGCAGTTCTTCCCAACCTGAATACGGACCAGCAGCTCTTTATCCGGCTCTGTCTCAAATATAGTTTCAACTACGAACGTATCGCTTATTATATGGGCGGAATATCAGACTATGAGATTAGTCTGAGAGTGGAGAAAACAATTGAGCTGCTGCGCAACATCCTGAATAGTGAAGAGAAAATGCAACTTATCGCAAAGCCTGCTGAATTCAGGCTGAATGGTGAAATGACGGAAGACGAAGCCGAAGTCTTCCGTATGCGCTATGAACTGCAATATTCCTTTGACCGGATCTCTGAAGCATTACAATTGGACGGTGGACAGGTGCGCACATTGTTCATAAATGCGCACGCAAAAATTAAGTCCGTAAAAGAAATGGCATAAACCAAATAAATAGAGATATGGCTAGTGATACAATAGTGCTGACCCGCAAAATTCAGATATTCGTGAACTGCGACGATAAGGAAAAACGGACGGAATACTTTAAAAAGCTATTCGAATGGCAGGATCTTGCTTTCCGTGGCGCCAATATGGTGATCACGCATCAATATGTGCAGGAGAACCTGAAAGACCTGGTCTATCTACAGGATGATGTCAAAGTAAAGCTGGCAGACCGGACAAAGGATTCAGAAGGTATACTGAATACTTCACGGATGAACACCACTTACTGATTGTTGTCCGGTTATTTTAAAGGACGGGTACCAACGGAAATTCTGTCCCAGATCAATACTTCTCTGATCAAATATTTTCAGGCGGACCGCCTCTCCTACTGGAAGGGTGAAAAATCGCTCCGCAATTACAAAAAAGATATACCCATTCCTTTTCCCGGCAGACGGTTAAACTTGAGCAAAGATGAGAATAATCGAGATTTTAGATTTACACTGTTCAAAATACCTTTTCGTACCTACCTTGGTAAAGATCGCTCGGATAAAAGGGTACTGCTCCAGCGCGCCCTTGTGGGGCAGATCAAAATCTGTAGCAGTGCGATCAAAATCGTCAAAGGCAAAATTTTTCTGCTGCTGGCGCTCCAGCTTCCGAAGAAGATTAAGGAGTTAAAAGGTAATGTTATCGCCGAAGCTTCCCTCTCCATCGAACATCCAATTGCCGTGACTATCGGTAAGGAATCCTTTCAGATCGGTAACAAGGAAGAGTTCACCTATCGCCGTATGGCTATCCAGGCTGCAAGGCACCGATTACAGAAAGCCGCCGCATTTGATAAGGGGGGGCGGGGAAGAAAGCGAAAGATGAAGAGCCTGGAGCACTATAATGATAAGGAAAAAAACTATGTAAATGCTAAACTTCACCTGTATAGTAAGCGGTTGATCGAGCTATGTGTCAGAGCTCAGGCGGGTACTCTTTTATTGGTCAATCAATTCAATAAAGAAGAAATCGCCAAAGAGGATCAATTCCTGTTGCGCAACTGGAGCTATTATGGCCTTATCGAAAAGATTAAGTATAAAGCCGAAATGGTCGGTATAAACCTTATTGTTGAATAGTAGTTCTAAAAGAACGCACGAGTTATGTATAACTACAAAACCAAATCCGAGACTTGGGAAATACCGAATGTGTTAGAAAACTGGAATTATTTGATCGAATAAATTTAGTTGGCAGGTTATAGTGCTTCACTTTATATTCACCATTGCTTCGCCCTTTGTTCGTACCATCTTTGGCATGCTCTAATATATTCTCTACCTATTCTCCACTGATTCCCTACATAATAAGTAGGGAATCAGTAGAGAATGAGTAGAGAAAAGTAAGGTGATAGGCGAATAAGGGGCGAAGTGTTTCCGAATGAGTTATGAAGAAACAATGAACAAGTTGCAGCAATGGTAATCGCACTAACTTCCTGCTTTCTTTGTCATTTTTCCTGAATTTCTTCGCTTGTTGTCCCACTTGTGGTCTACTATTGGCCTACAATCACCTTACTGTAGTAAGTCAATAGTAGGAAAACTGTAGGCCAATAGCAGGTGAAACTTAGAAGGATGTTAGAAAACAATAGGAAGAATGTGCTTATTTAATCGTATAGTACTTGGTTTAAATTTCTGGACAAAAAAAATATTTTGGATATGGCTATGTAATTTCTTCTGTCGGGGCAGTTCAAACATATCTCTACGCTGTACAAAATTACTGATAAATCTGTCTTCCTCATTGTTAAGAAATTCTGGATTTAATTGCGCTTTCAACATGATGAATTTCTAAATTTGATTTTTCTACGATAAAAGTTTTTAGTTGTATTTCGATATATTAATTCTTATTTTTGTTCTATATTTAATTTATTTTTAATGAAAAGAAAATTACTCTCAATCGCTGCAGCACTATGTTTTATTGCTGGAGCAAAAGCACAGACTTCTTATGGTATAAAAGCGGGTCTCAATTTTTCAAAATTAAAAGCAGCAGAAGGTAATATTAGTGAAACTTCTAACACCTCTACTAATTTTTATGTTTCTGGTTATGCGGATATGCCACTAGCAAATAATTTTAGTATTCAGCCTGGAGTTTCCTTACAAGGTAAAGGAGGTAAAGATGTTGAAGATACAAAGTTAAATTTGATGTATATTGAAGTTCCTGTCAATTTTGTATATAGCATACCTACAGGAGATGCAGGAAATGTCTTTATAGGTGCTGGTCCATATGCTGGATTTGGTATTCACGCTAAGGCAAAAAGCGGTAACGTAAGTGAAAGCGGTAGTTTTGGTGATTTTGGTGTTAAAACTTTTGACGCAGGTCTAAATGTTTTGGCTGGATTTAAACTAACTAATGGATTCCTGATTAATGGGGGATATGGTTTGGGATTGACAAACATAGCTAAAGACTCAGGGGAATCTTCAATTAAAAACCGCGTATTCTCAGTCGGTGTTGGTTACCAGTTCTAAGTAAAAAGTATAACAAACGAAAAAAGGGCTTTTCTTACGAAAGGCCCTTTTTGTTTTCAGTGACTGAAATCTATCACACTTTGATTTCTACTTCAACACCTGAAGGTAATTCAAGTTTCATCAATGCGTCAACAGTTTTAGCGTTTGATGAATAGATATCCAACAATCTTTTGTAAGCACACAATTGGAATTGCTCACGTGCTTTTTTGTTAACGTGTGGTGAACGTAATACCGTATAGATTTTTTTCTCAGTAGGCAATGGAATAGGACCACTAACAACTGCACCTGTAGGTTTTACTGTTTTTACGATTTTTTCAGCTGACTTGTCAACCAAATTGTAATCGTAAGATTTCAATTTAATTCTGATTCTTTGGCTCATTTTTATTTATTTAAAATGATTGCTAATTAGAGCTATTCACAACTAGCAATCGGTGTGTATTTTTGATTTAAGGGACAAAGATAAAAGATTATAGTCCTTCATCTTTGTCCCTTTATTCTTGAGTTCTATTATTCAACAGAACCTTTGATTTTACCTTTTGATTTTGCGATTACTTCTTCAGCAACGTTACGAGGAGCTTCTTCGAAGTGATCAAATTCCATTGTAGATGTTGCACGACCTGAAGTGATTGTACGTAATTGAGTTACGTAACCGAACATTTCAGAAAGTGGAACCAATGCTTTGATTACTTGTGCACCATTACGTGAATCCAAACCTTGCATTTGACCACGACGACGGTTTAAGTCACCCATTACATCACCCATGTTTTCTTCTGGTGTTAAAACCTCTATTTTCATAATTGGTTCCATTAACACTGGAGAACATTTAGGCAATCCTTCACGGTATGCTTGACGAGCAGCTAATTCGAAAGACAATGAATCTGAATCGACAGCGTGGAATGAACCATCAATCAAACGAACTTTCATTCCTGATAATGGGAATCCTGCTAATACACCATTTTTCATTGAAGTTTCAAATCCTTTTTGAACAGAAGGGATAAATTCTTTAGGGATTTTACCACCAACGATTTCATTAACGAATTGAAGAGGTGATTTAGTTAAATCGAAATCTTCGTCCGCTGGAGAGATAACAACTTTGATATCCGCGAATTTACCACGACCACCTGATTGTTTTTTGAATACCTCACGGTGCTCAGTAGTACCGTTGATAGACTCTTTGTATGATACTTGAGGAGCACCTTGGTTTACCTCAACTTTGAATTCACGTTTCAAACGGTCGATCAAGATCTCTAAGTGAAGCTCACCCATACCAGAGATAACTGTTTGACCAGTTTCTTCGTCAGTTTTAACAACGAATGTAGGATCTTCTTCAGCTAATTTACCAAGACCAATACCTAATCTATCTACGTCAGCTTGAGTTTTAGGCTCAATCGCTAAACCGATTACCGGCTCAGGGAAAGTCATAGACTCTAATACGATAGGTGCTTTTTCGTCACAAAGTGTATCACCAGTTTTGATGTCTTTGAAACCTACAACAGCACCGATATCACCAGCTTCGATGAAAGGGATAGGGTTTTGCTTGTTCGCGTGCATTTGGAAGATACGAGAGATACGCTCTTTGTTACCTGAACGCGTGTTCAATACATAAGAACCTGCATCTAACTTACCAGAGTAAGCACGGATGAAACACAAACGACCTACGAATGGGTCAGTCGCAATTTTGAAACCTAAAGCTGCGAAAGGCTCGTTAACAGATGGTTTACGCTCGATTTCTTCGCCAGTTTCAGGGTTAGTACCTTTTACAGCCTCTACATCAAGAGGTGAAGGCAATAATTCCATTACTAGATCCAACATGGTTTGAACACCTTTGTTTTTGAAAGATGAACCACATACCATAGGAACGATCGCATTATCTAATACGGCTTTACGTAAAGCATCTAAGATTTCGCGCTCAGTCAATGAATTTGGATCTTCGAAGAATTTCTCCATCAAAGTCTCATCATATCCAGCTACTGCTTCTAATAATTTCTCACGGTATTCAGCAACCTCGTCCACCATATCTTCAGGAATAGGAACTTCTGTAAAGGTCATCCCTTTATCATGCTCATTCCATACGATACCACGGTTGTTAATTAAATCAACAACACCTTTGAAAGTATCTTCAGCGCCGATAGGTAATTGTAAAGCGACAGCGTCAGAACCTAACATTGATTTTACTTGACCAACAACTTTTAAGAAGTCAGCTCCTGAACGGTCCATTTTATTAACGAAACCGATACGTGGAACTTTATAGTTATCTGCCAATCTCCAGTTCGTCTCTGATTGAGGCTCAACACCATCAACCGCAGAGAATAAGAATACTAATCCGTCTAATACACGTAATGAACGGTTTACCTCAACCGTGAAATCCACGTGTCCAGGAGTATCGATTACGTTTACTTGGTATTTACTACCACGGTATTGCCAGAAAACTGTAGTAGCAGCAGAAGTAATTGTAATACCACGCTCAGCCTCTTGCTCCATCCAGTCCATTGTTGAAGCACCTTCGTGAACTTCACCAATTTTATGGTTTACACCTGAGTAGTAAAGGATACGCTCAGTTGTTGTAGTTTTACCAGCATCGATGTGAGCAGCGATACCGATATTTCTAGTGAATTTTAAATCTCTTGCCATAATATTTTTAAGCAGCTGGCCTTATCGGCCTTATGTGTTTAAATGTAATGTTAAATAAGTACACCGACCTTGATAAAAGATTGTTCGTTTATCGGAGGTCGGTGTAATCATATTTTTTTGAATGTCTTCAAAATTAGAATCTGAAGTGTGAGAACGCTTTGTTAGCTTCCGCCATTTTGTGCGTATCTTCTTTCTTCTTAACAGCAGCACCTTCACCTTTAGAAGCTGAAATGATTTCTCCTGCTAATTTTTCAAACATTGTTTTTTCACCACGTTTGCGAGCGTATGAAATTAACCATTTCATACCCAAAGCGATTTTACGGTCTGGACGAACTTCCATAGGAACTTGGAAGTTAGCACCACCCACACGGCGTGATTTAACTTCAACAGCAGGCATAACGTTGTTCAAAGCTTTTTTCCAAGCTTCTAAACCGCTTTCTTGTGTTTTTTGTTCTACTAATTCTACTGCATCGTAAAAAATAGAATAAGCGATAGATTTTTTACCATCTACCATCATATTGTTTACGAAACGTGTTACCTGAACGTCGTTAAACTTTGGATCAGGTAAAATGATTCTCTTTTTCGGTTTTGATTTTCTCATTTTTCTTTCCTCCGTTTAATTATTTCTTTTTACCTTTTGTTGGAGCTGCAGCTGCTTGTCCTGGTTTAGGACGCTTAGTTCCGTATTTAGAACGACGTTGGTTACGACCTGCTACACCTGAAGTATCTAATGCACCACGGATGATGTGGTAACGCACACCTGGTAAATCCTTAACACGACCACCACGGATCAATACGATCGAGTGCTCTTGTAAGTTGTGACCTTCTCCAGGGATGTAAGCGTTGACCTCTTTACCGTTTGTTAAACGTACACGAGCTACTTTACGCATTGCTGAGTTTGGTTTTTTAGGGGTAGTAGTATATACACGTGTACATACACCTCTTCGCTGTGGACATGAGTCCAACGCTGGTGACTTACTCTTATCAACCAGAGCTACTCTACCTTTTCTAACTAATTGTTGAATAGTAGGCATTTACCTGTTTTTGTTTATAAATTTGATACCTAAATTATTTTAAGTTCGCAAAGATACTGATTTCGTTTTGAATATTAAATAGTTAGTATATAAAATTTAGATTATTTTTTTGAAAAGACCATTCATCATCCTTGCCTTTATATAGCGGTAACCAACTCTGTCTGAAATGTACTTTCAAATTACTGGCTTATCTCTCCCTCGCGAAGAATACGCATTTTATTTTCCAGTTTCCCTACAATTTTCAATCTACTGGTTTCTGAGTATATTGGAGATTTTGCTTGATTTTTCTGCCCTTTGGTAGGACATTTGTTGAAAACCAACAGGTAATTTTTAGTAGAAACAAATTAAAGTATTCAAGTTATGAAAATGAAATTAATGTATGCAATGGTATTGGCGCTGGTGACCTTCGCTTTTGTTGGATGTTCAAAAGATGATGATCCAAAACCGGTGAACTTCAAAGATCATGATATCACGGCAACAATTACCGTGTCAAAAGAATTTAAAAAGGCTGAAAATGATAATTTTGAAGTATCTATCAGCGGAATGAAAACAAACAGTGTTTTTGTGGACTGGAATGTAAATGGTGTGAAAGTGACTGATGACATAATAAAATTAGGGACCGATGATTTTAATGGAGGAAAAACTGTCATATTTAAATCATTGGAAAAGTTTCAGGTTGGTGATTTAACTATGAGTGGATTTAAATTTGGAACGACACCATTTACTGTCACCTGGAAAATTGAAGATAATGGGAAAGTAGTGGAAGAAGGTAGCAAAGTTATCGTTAAGAATGCTGATCCTCAGTTTTTGAAGATATTCAGATTTAGCGAGGTTGAATAAAAGCAACATACTTTTTTCAAAAGTAATCACAAAATAAAAAAGGAGAACTCATTCTCCTTTTTTATTTTGTGATGCTAAGACAACAACGTAAAATCTATCTGCCTTTTATCCAGATCTACTTTCTTCACGCGGATCTGAACCTCATCACCCAATTGGAATTTCTTTTTCTTCCGCTGGCCAATAATCGCATAGTTCTTCTCATCCAGTACATAGAAATCATCCGTGATATCACACAAGCGTACCATACCCTCACACTTGTTCTCCTGAATCTCCACATACATGCCCCATTCGGTCACACCTGATACAATACCCGTGTATTCGGTACCAATTTGGTCTTGTAGGAATTCCGCCTGTTTGTATTTAATAGATGCACGTTCAGCTTCAGCTGCCTTTTTCTCCATTTGTGAAGAGTGCTCCGACATTTTCTCGTAGTGCTCGGCATTGACCTTTGTCCCGCCATCCAGGTAGAACTGCAAAAGACGATGTACCATCACATCCGGATATCGACGGATAGGGGAGGTGAAATGGGTATAATAGTCAAATGCCAATCCATAATGGCTTGTTTTCTTCGTTGTATAGATTGCCTTGGCCATGGAGCGCACCGCCAGGGAGGTCAGCATATTCTGTTCCTTGCTACCTTCGATCTTGGTCATGATAGCGTTGAGGGATTTCGCAGTTTCTTTGTCTGTTTTAATGGTCAATTTGTGGCCAAAACGTGCAGCAAATTGCGAAAATGTAGTCAATGTCTCAGGGTTCGGAACATCGTGGTAACGGTATACAAATGTTAATTTGTTTTTACCACGGCCTTGCTTACCAATATATTCAGCCACTTTACGGTTGGCCAACAACATAAAGTCTTCGATCAACTTGTGGGCATCTTTACGTACTTTGGTATATACACCCGTAGGCTTGCCGTTTTCATCCAAGGTGAATTTAACCTCCTCACTTTCAAAGGCAATCGCACCATTTTTAAACTTACGTTCACGAAGGATATAAGCGAGCTCATTTAATTTTAATAGCTCATGGCTGAAATCACCGGATTTCGTCTCGATAACTTCCTGTGCTTCTTCATAGCTAAACCGTCTGTCCGAATGGATAATCGTACGGCCGAACCATTGCTCATGAATAGTCGCTTTTTCATCCATTTCGAATACTGCCGAAAAACAAAGTTTGTCTTCATGTGGGCGTAATGAACATACGCCATTGGACAAACGCTCCGGAAGCATTGGAATGACTCGGTCTACCAGATAGACTGATGTCGCGCGGTTAAATGCTTCTTTATCCAACTCGGTATCCGGAATCACAAAATGCGATACATCGGCAATATGCACACCGATCTCGTAATTGCCATTCTCCAGTTTTTGGAAAGATATGGCATCGTCAAAATCTTTAGCATCCGCAGGGTCAATCGTAAAGGTCGTGACCCCTCTGAAATCACGTCTCTTGGCAATCTCTTCCTTGCTGATTTTCTCCGTGATTTTATTGGCCTCATCTTCTACCTTCTTCGGGAATTCCAATGGAAAGCCATAATCTGCCAGGATCGCATTCATCTCGGTGTTGTTTTCACCTTTGACGCCCAGAACATGCTTGACTGTTCCTACCGGATTCTTACTACCACTTGGCCAGTCAATGATCGAGACCACGACTTTCTCTTTGTCATTGGCACCATTCAGATTGTCCAGTGGAATAAAGATATCGTGCAACATCTTGCGATCATCGGCGATAAAAAATGCGAAATTATTTGAAATGCTGATCGTTCCGGTAAAGTCGGTTTTGGCCCGTTGTAGGATTTCAATAACTTCACCTTCTTTTTTGCGGCCACCTTTTCTTTTCTCAAAAGTGTGCACCTTGACAATATCGCCATGCAGGGCTTGTCTTAGTTTACGCGGCGCAATATAAATATCGTTTTCAAATTCATCCTCAGGAATAATATAGGCGGAACCATCTGCCGTCATATCCACTTTTCCGGTGACATATACTTTAATTTGTTTCAGGTTAAATTTTCCGCGTTCTACTTCCACAAAAAGTCCGCTTCGCACATTTTCCTGTAAAATATCTGCAATGGCAACTTTGGAATCGTTGTCCGTCAGATTCAATTTGGAAGAAACTTGTTTATAGTTGAGTGGCTTGTTTCCTGATTTTTCGAAAATATCGATGATCAGTTGTGTTAATACCTCTTTATAGGGATTATCTTTTCTTGTCTTCATTCGTTTTATTATTTACTCATTCGTATTAGCCACCAAGTCATTTGTATGATCGCTAGTGTGTAAAACAGTGGTTATTAGACCCGCAGGTACAATAAACCAACTCTATGCGCAATCATTCTTCAGTATGATTATGGTGTTGATACAAGGTACAAAAAAAATCAGCATTCACCTGTACAATAGCCGAGCCAATCGGAGCGAATCCAATTCTCAAACTATAGACAGATCAAGCGAAAAATTGTTTTGAAGCTGTACGTTGTGATTTATTTTTTACAATGATTACATACACCGAGCGCGTTTACGGCAATCGCCTCCAAACTAAATCCATCGGGGATAGACACTTTTGGCAATGTAATTTCGTCCAGACAATAGACCGAGTTGCATACTCGACAGATGAAGTGCACATGTTGGTCATGATGGTCATGTTCGGAGCAGTTGGTGGAACACATGGCATAGGTAGCGGTCCCGTGTAGATCAAAGATCTTATGGATAATACCCTTTTCCTCAAAACTGGCCAATACACGATACAATGTCACACGGTCAATATCCTTACCCAATAATTTCTCCAGTTCCGGCTGGGAAATAGCCGAATCTTTCGTTGAAATAATTTCAAGCACCTTTAAGCGGGGTTGGGTGATTTTTAAACTATTTCGTTTCAGAATTTCTGGATATACAGTATTGGATTGTTCCATGGACTTATTCGTTAAATCTTAGATCAGTTACAAAAATACGGAATTTATCCGCATAAGAAAACCGATAAAGTTAAGATTATTGTCATCTTCCCCTTATCGGTTCAAAACCTATACCGAAGTATAGTCTATTTTATTTACCTGCAGCTTTAGCGTGGTCAGCCAAGAATGTCGCTAAACCGCTATCTGTCAATGGGTGTTTTAATAATGCTAACATTGCTGATAATGGACCTGTCATTACATCTGCACCGATTTTAGCACAACCTAAGATGTGTGCACTATGGCGCACAGAAGCTGCTAAGATCTGGGTTGGGTATTGGTAGTTATCGTAGATCAAACGGATATCTTCGATCAATGCCAATCCATCTGTAGAGATATCATCCAAACGGCCAATAAAAGGAGATACATAAGTAGCACCTGCTTTGGCCGCCAATAGCGCTTGACCAGCAGTGAATACCAATGTACAGTTTGTTTTAATGCCTTTTTTGCTGAAATATTTAATTGCTTTCACGCCATCTTTGATCATAGGAACTTTTACCACGATCTTGCTGTCAAGAGCTGCTAATGCTTCTCCTTCTTTGATCATTTCTTCGTAAGTTGTAGAAATAACCTCAGCACTCACGTCGCCGTCAACAATTGCACAGATTGCTTTGTAGTGGTTGATTACGTTCTCATCACCGCTGATACCTTCTTTAGCCATTAAACTTGGATTGGTCGTTACACCGTCTAATACGCCTAAGTCTTGGGCTTCCTTGATTTGCTCTAGGTTCGCTGTGTCAATAAAAAATTTCATTGTGTATGTTATTGAATGATAATTATTTGATTATTTAAATGTTCAAAATAATAGGTGCAAAGTTATTGATTATATTCCAGTATTACACATCTATTTCGATGAATTATAGCATTATTTTTGCAAAATAGAATCTCTTCCCGTTCTTTTTTGTTATACTTTTATAAGTATTATCTTTATATATGCAGGTTTTTAGGTCTCTCCATTATAGAAACTTCCGTTTACATGTAATAGGACAAGCAATTTCCCTAATGGGGACTTGGATGCAGCGGATAGCAATCAGCTGGCTGGTCTATGAACTGACAGGTTCGGTCTTCTGGTTGGGTTTCGTTCAGTTTATTTCCTTATTACCCTCCCTGGTCTTGTCTCCTTTTATCGGAAGTTTTGTTGATAAACATAAGAAGTATAAACTGGTGTTATTGACGCAGATCGGCCTGATGATACAGGCAGGTATGCTTACGTTGCTGGTTTACCTCAAATTGGAGACTGTGCTGTGGCTCTCGGTTCTTGGTCTGATACAAGGGGTCATCAACTCCTTCGATGTGCTCGGTCGACAGTCCTTGATGATGTATCTGGTTGGCGACCGTAAGGATCTGCCCAATGCCATTGCACTCAATTCGACCATCTTTAACGGTGCACGGATGCTGGGACCCGCCATCGGAGGGATCTTACTCAGTACCTATGGTGAATTGGTCTGTTTTGCATTGAATTTTATCAGTTTTGTGCCCGTTATCATTACATTGTTGATGATGAAGGTGGATGAAACCAAAGTGCAACTAAGTAAAGGTAGCAACTGGGAGGGGCTGGTCGAAGGTTTTCGCTACCTCAAACGTTCGCCGCATATCTCTTCCTTGATTATTATCATGACTTTTTCCAGTTTGATCGTCATTCCTTACACCTCACTCTTGCCTGCTATAGCAAAAGAAATGTTTCATGGGGATGAGCGTATATTTTCCTGGTTTGAAAGTGCTGCTGGATTGGGGGCCATGATCGGTGCATTTAACATGGCTCGACTGAAATCGGGAACGAATCTGCGCTATCAGGTGATGGGAGCGGCTGCACTGATGGGGCTAGCGTTGTTATTCCTAGCACATTCAAGTATGTTACAGATGGCTTTAGTCTATGTGATGCTGGTTTCCTTTGCTATGATGATGCAGAACTCCAGTATCAATACCTATATTCAGACACATGCCATACCGATCTATCGGGCACGGGCTATTTCGTATTATGTCATGGCCTTTCAGGGTATATTTCCAATAGGTACACTCATGATTGGTTCCCTCGCAAGTTACTGTGGTCTCCGAACTACCTTATATCTGATGGGTGGACTGGGAATAGTTATTGCGCTGCTCTATTATACCTACCTGCGGATGCATATCCATAAGCGGCTTTTTAAACTGTAGTATTGAGTAGTTAATATTGCGCATTGAGATTTTCGGAGTACCAACCGAGGACTTACTTACTCTTTATTTTTCGGTCCCGCAAGCGTAATGTTTGTTTCGCATAATCAATGACGGCGCCATAGTCGGCAAAAATATCACCCCCTAATACCCCAATGACCGGGTCAAGTTCCATTTGCCCGTAGGCATAATTGATGGAACTAAGGTCCAATACTGCGGTTTTTAATTTATTGATTAGCCATGTGCCGATATGCAGGCTGGGGATTTCCATTGTAAAACTCTCCATGGAGTTGGTGCCGAGACCAGTTGATAGGGTTTCCGATGGTTCCAACAGCAACTGATCTTCCAGAAGATGCGCCATTTGGGTTTTATCAAATACGGTTTTAGATGCTCCCGTATCGATGACCATTTTAAAGCTGCGTTCATATAGTGTTACATCAACGAGAATATGTGTTCCTTGCCCCTGAAGATCTAAGATTTGAAAAGGTACTGTTGTCATATTCCCAAACATAACCAAAAATTTAATTAAAAAAAAAGTTTGGGTAGCCTTATCTTCCTGTGAAAGTAAAATCTTTTTTGCAACATGAAAAAAGGCCGTTATTTAGAATAACAGCCTTTCCTCTCGTTAGTTTATGTTGATTACAATACCTTTATCTCTTTCAATACATTATTCATGGTACGTACGGCATCAGCACTTTTGCTGAATTTTTCCTTATCTTCCTCATCCAGTTGTAATGGAATAATACGGTCCCAGCCTTTTTTGTTAATGACAACCGGAACACCGAGATTAATATCCTCCTGACCAAATTCACCTTCGAGGTAAACAGAAGCGGTAAATAATTTACCTTGATCACGTACAATACTTTCTACCACTGCGGCAGTAGCGGCACCAGGAGCATACCAGGCCGACGTACCGATGAGGCTCGTTAATGTTGCTCCACCTACCATGGTCTTATGGACAATCTCTGCCTGCTCCTCAGCTGTAAGAAAATTACTGACCGGAATGCTGTTCCACGTGGAGTGCTTTATCAGTGGAATCATAGTTGTATCACCGTGGCCACCAATGACAATGGCATTGAGATCTGCGGCCGATGCATTTAATTTTTCACTCAGTTGATATTTGAAGCGTGCTGAATCCAATGTGCCTCCCATTCCGATAATCCTATTTTTAGGCAAACCACTTGATTTGAGCGCGAGGTAGGTCATCGTATCCATTGGGTTGGAGACAATGACAATAATGATATCCGGAGAGTGTTTTACTAAATTCTCTACAACCGATTTGACAATATTTGCATTTGTCCCGATCAATTCCTCGCGGGTCATTCCCGGTTTGCGGGGAATACCCGAGGTGATGACAGCAACAGTAGAGCCCGCGGTGGACAGATAATCATTGGTTACACCTTTGATTTTGGATTCAAAACCCAGTAGGGCTGCGGTTTGAGCCATATCTTGCGCTTTTCCTTCTGCAAATCCTTCCTTGATATCCAATAATACAATCTCCTCGGCGACATTTCGACGGATTAAATTGTCTGCTGTAGTTGCTCCTACAGCTCCAGCACCAACAATAGTTACTTTCATATGTAAATTATTTGTTTGTTTATGGCCATATGGAATATCCAGTCCATTTTCACTAATGCTTGTACTGTTTTTTGACATGGATATTTCATGAGCATTTATGTGGATTAGTAAATAATGCTTGAATTTAACGAATTATTGTCAGTTAATCAATCAATTTCACTGGAATAACTTGTTTTTAAAAAGATCATGGAAGCGCCCATACGGATTTTGCTAATCGTGATACCCTTCAGGCATTATGGGTGGTATAATCTTTTATTGCCTACTAATGGATGCAAATGCTTATAGAACCAAAAAGCAAAAAAAGACTGTCCTAAAAGACAGTCTTTTTTATGTTTGAGGTAAATTTTAGAATGAAAATTTACTGATTTCAAATTTCATCCAAATAGTATGACTCAGTTCTAGAACGGATATCCAATAGCCAGATTGAACATCAAGTTATCTTTTCGCCATTGCGAACTGCCAAAATCTATATCCTTAAATACCCAACGTTCCCCTTTAGGTAAGTAGGGGATACGGAATGGAATTGAAAAATCTGTCCGGATGATCAGGAAGGTAAAGTCGAAGCGCAAACCGGCTCCGCCACCTACGGCAAGTTCATTCAAAAAGTTTTTGCTGAACTTAGCCCCGGGCTTGTTTACATCTTCTCGTTGTAACCAGACGTTACCTGCATCAATAAATGCTGCCCAATGTACAAAACCAGCCAGTTTAGAACGATATTCTGTGTTCAGTTCCAATTTGATATCACCGGTCTGGTCAGCATAAAATAACCCATTGCTCAATTTCTCCGGAGCAACGGTTCCCGGACCTATAGCGCGCGCACCAAAGGCACGGATGCTGTTTGGCCCACCGACAAAGTATTGCTTCAAATAGGGAAGGGATCGCGAGTTTCCATAGGAATAACTCAAGCCGAGACTCACTCGGGATGCCAATTGTGAATTCTCAGACAGTTTCATATAATGCCTTCCGTCGCCGCTTAATTTAATATACTGAGAGAAGTAGGCATCGAATAATTTAAATGTCTTGCCCTTATTGAAGTCTGCCCCTTTGATTAAACCAAGGATATTGCCCGAAAGATCCAAATTTCCTTTGAAATAGAACGTATTCTTCAATTGCTGCTTCATCGTATTCTGGAACGTGAAGTTGTAGTTTGGTCCGATCGTAAACTGTGGGTCAATGGCATGTCGCAAAGCGGGAATGGTATCCATCTGCCTTTGATAATTCTCCGAAATACCTTTAGGCTGAACATAGGTAATTTCCAACAGGGCAAGGTCATGCTGCTTTTCCTCCGATTCTTGCCAGATATAACCATAATCTAGGGCGATCGAATTGAGCGTATAGGCCTTACGACGATTTAAGAATTCATAACGTCCCTTGACATAGGTTTTAGGAATAAAACGACGTGAGGGATTAATACTGCCAAAAGGAGACAGGATCCGGGGAAATGTCAGGGTTGCTTCCATTCCGTAGCGGTAATAGCTGGAATTCAGATCCGCATTTCCTCCGGTTTGGGTTTCATATCCTCCAAAGACATTAAAGCTCAATTGCTCGGCACCCTTAAATGCATTGCGCAGGGTCCAGTTTACGTTGACCTCTGTGCCATTATAGACCGATGCCATTTTGCCCAGTAGTTCTACCCGCAAGGATTTTTTTGGTAGTGGTGTGAGATAGTAATAGACATCCAGTGCATTGGGTGCTTCCTTACTATCCACAAAGTTGTTCTTGAGAAACTTCCAGCTGTTCAGATTGACCAAATGGCTGATCGTCTGGTTGTGCGCTGTACGGTTGTACGTATCTCCGGGATGAAAGAAGATATGTTTTGCGATAACGGGTTTGCGGAATGTACGATTACGGTCAATAAAATAGTAGCTGCTGTCAAATAATTCTGCATTTCGGGTCGACCGTTGGTAGCCCGAACTGGTCTCCGTGTAATTCGGAAAAATATAGATCTTATTGATTTTGGACGGAACCTTCGCTTGCGGCGGTGTTTCCTTCTTTACGGTTACGTACATGTCAACCCTGTTGTTCCGATGCGAACTGTCGACTTCAACCAAAATATAATCTGGACTAAAATAGTAATAACCTTTGTTTTTAAGATCATTATCAATGCGGTTACGTTCATTCAGCACAACATCAAGACTGTAATGTTTACCTACCTGCAAAAGACTCTTGTCTGAGGATGATCGGATATCCCGACCCAATTGGCTTGTGCTATCGATATCAAATTTGACCGACTGGATTTTGTAGATGATATTTGGTTTGGCGGTATAATTTACGGTTGCTTTTTTTTCTTCCACCAGCGTGTCGGATTTTACCTCGGCATTGAAAAAACCAATGTTCTCCATACGGTTCCGCAGCAGATTCTCATTGTATTCACGGTTGACATCACTCAACAAAACGGGTTCTTCACCAATTTTCTTGAAGAACCTCTTGATCATGTTTTTATTGGCAGAATCACCGGCCATATTATTAAAATAAAGCTTAAACGGAACACCAGCCAGACGTTTATTGGGTTTGGGCATCAATGCCGACTGAAGATAGGTTGCAAGCTTTTCCTTATTCTCCTTTGAAATGGTATCTGAGTCTATAATCACATTGCCTTTGACATACAGGCTTTCCCCCTCTTTCAAATTCTTGGTGGAAGAACAGGAGGCTATTATTGTGCCCAGTGTCAATATTCCGATAGCAAATTTCAGTTTAGCTCGCATGATAACTCCTTTCCTCATCTTCATTTTTAATCGCAGTCGTTCTGATCGTATCTAAATTTGTTTTTGGACTTGGATTTTTTGGTGCATTTTTGCTTGAGTCCAATTGTTGTTTACGTTTTTCTTTTTCACGCTCTTCAATACGTTTTCTATATTCTGGACTATGGAGCATCAAACTGTCTCTAATGACTGTACGTACGCTGTCCCGATAGACGGAATCCGTTTCCATCCGCTCCACATTAAAGCGTTTTCTAAATCCTTTGCTATCGGTATCATAATATTCCTTAAGTTTTTTGGAACTCATCCAGATCTCTTTAAACTTATTATAGTCCATATTGATAATAAACCCGATACCTGTTTCAACATATTGTCCCTGAAGGGTCACCTGATATTGGTTTTTGCGATAAACGCGGGCGAAATAACGGCCGTCTTGAGATAGTTGATAATCCAGTTGGATATCACCCGCAATATTGTTGGCGGTCTCTCCAGGCCTTGTATTGCCCTCAACCTCGAAATTAGAGCCTACGGTGATTTTCAGGCGGTCATTCAAGAGCATTTTTGATACACCAATATTTAAATCTGTTCGGGTCTGTCCAGCTCCGGTTGCATAGTCCTGCTCGGAGGTTAAGTTGAAATCCAGTTCTACACCGGTGATCAACTCTGAAGCCAAACGGTTCAACTGTCCGCTCAGGAACGAACTGATACTATTCCGAACAATAGCCTCAGTACCGCCACCACCGGATAAACTTTCAAATGGATTGGTCGACATAAATCGTCCCAATACAATGAGTGAGAATACCTGTTTATTGAGCTCTGATGGATTTTCACGGAGTGTCGTCAGCGCATTGTTTACTTTGCTGACCACATCTTGAGAGACAATGGAGTTATTTTCGTCCAAATCAATATCAAAACCCAATTGTGGCTGAAAGAGTTTGTCGGTAATTTTCAACAAAACATTAAATGGTACCCGTTGTTTATACAGGTTCGCATTTTCTGATCCCAATTGCGTTGCCACCAATTCTAAGGTAGGCGCTTTGGTCGTATATGCTGCCGTAATATTAAGTCGCGCGTCCAATGGATCTCCATTCCAGGTGATGGTACTTCCTTTTTGGAAGGTAAAATCTTTTTTCACGGGGCCAAAACTAAAGGAGTAGCTTCCTTTGTCCACGGTAAATGTCCCAGACAGGGTAACCTTACTGCTGGCATCTATACCGGCGTTTAATACTGCCTGACCTTGAATATTAAGCGCATCTCGCGATCCTGCGTCCAAAAGAATCTTAAATTTAGCCTCTTTATCGGTCTGTAGATTTAGATCCACATCCATACCGGTCAATTTAGTAACAGTCATCGAATCCAACTTTGCAAATATATTTGCACGTGTGGTATCACTCTTATCAACAAATTCGACCACACCTTTACGATCAGCCATACCCGGGTTCTCATTCGGCATAACAAAGGTGAAATCGGTATCACCAAGGACCTTGATTGTTCCATCGACAACAGGTTTGTCCAGATTTCCTCTGATCCGTAGGTTGGATGTCAGGTACATCTTACCATAGAACATGTCGTTGTCCGTCTGGGTTGAATTTAGTACCTCAAAATTGTCCGTATTCACGTTCAGATTAAAATCAAAATCAGTATAGGTTTTTGTATCGATCGAACCTGTAACTTTGGCAATATTTCCTTTTTTGTCTTCCAGTGCAAATTTTGGAAAGCTGATGCCACTATTGTCAAAATGCACAGTTTCATCTTTTGCTTTAAAGAGGGCATTTAACATGGCGATATTGAATTGAGCGTCTTTAAATTTGACGTTGCCATCTATACGAGGTTTCGAAGGGGAACCGGTTATTTTCAATTGACCTTCTAGGTTTCCTTTTGAATCTTTCAGGTAGCCTAAACTAAATGCTTTTACAGTTTGCATGCTCAACGGTTGGATATCCAATGTGAAATCCAGACTGGATTCTCCTTTCGGTGGGCTAATAAAATCACCGTTTAATACAACATTATTGCCGTTTTCACTGATACTGACATTTGCACTATAGGTATTTTCTTTTTCGTTGTTGACTTTGATATTCACATTTCCAACGGTATCTTTTCCGACATAGAATTTGTCGATGAGCAAATCCGAAACAAATACAGGGTTGCTTTCCAGGCGTGATATTGTTGCCTGGCCATTGATGCCACCACCTAGATCCATAATATCGCTTTCAAGCATTTTACTTATGGTTTCGATACGGAAATTCTTAAAGGAAATATTTACGGGTGAATTTAATACGCTGTCTTGTGACGATATACTCAATTCTTGCCCCTTACTACTCAGAATAAAATCTTTTGCCTGAATACCTGTGTTACCAAATTTAAGTACGTTGGCCGGATTTACGTTCCATTTATCATAGTTCAGCATTAACCCATCTTGATGCAGGCTGAACACAAATGCTCCATTGTCGGCACGCATATCCCCACCCAAATGATACCGTTCTTTCTCTTTTTTATCTTTTATCCATAGTCCAAAATCCAGGTTATTCTGAATGACGGAACCACTAAATACAGTATTGACAAGTTCAATGTTGCTGACCTTGATTTTATTGATCAGAGCCGAATAGTAAAGGGTGCTATCCAAGGTGTTAATATCCAAGGTAACATTGTTTATCTCTGTCCCACTATAGACTATTTTTGGTGCATCCAATTTGGCCAATATTGTTTTTGTTTCACTGTTAAACATCCCATCCAGCGTGATATCTTTCATTTCTGTCAGTTCTGGGACAAAGTCCTGGACAAATTTGGTACGGGTCAACTGTGCCGAAAACTCGATGCTTTGCGGCTCATATTTAGGTGCCTTAACAGGTTGTCCGGGTTGGTAATACACTTGCAAAATATCCTGAACCGCATTTTGCAGTTCCAGAATTTTGTACTTTCCGACCAAGTGCGCATTGAAAAAAGCGGATTTTAAAAGCAGTAAATTTCTGGTTGTATCCGATTTTGCAATCAGGGAAATACTATCCAGGGAATAATAGGCGTCGTTGTACGCAATAGAAGAGTTGGTGATATGGGCCTCCCCATTCAAAAAGTTTGGATCTGCTGAAGTAAAATGCCCGACCATCTTACCGTGGTATTTGAAATCATCCGCCATTAGCTTCAGATTTTTGAGGTTGATGGTGTCAACCATCAATTCAAAATCCACTTGTGGATATTTAGATTTCATATTGGCCGTGGCATCCAGCTTTAATTTAATATTGGGGTCAGGACTCACCACGGAAGCTTTAATATCTCCTTTGTCTGCAGTGAGGTTCATATCGATATTCTGGTAACGATAACCCATCGCATCCATACGGTTTACTTTGCCGTCGAAATTGGCGACAAGTTTTTTTGGATCCGTTCCGTGTCCTTTTATTTTTCCCTCAAATGAAAGTATACCCAGGGTGCTATCCATTTTCATGATCTGGCCAATATCAAAATCACGGATGCTAACAAAAGCATCGTAGGTCGTATCTCTGCCCGCCATGCTCACTTTCCCATCAACTTTGGCTGTTCCTTTTTCGGTCACCAGTGAGAGGTTGGTGTCAAAGGCAGTCATTCCCCCCTTAAAGGTTCCGGTTAGTCCGATTGTATTGGGCAGCTGAAGACCTGTTGGCAACATGGTTTTGGCGACAAGTTTTTCAATATCTGAGCGACCTGTTGTTAATTTTTTCAGATTAAGGTCCATCGACATCTTATCTACATCCGGCAGCCCCTTTAGGCGCAGACTTGCAATAACCCGTGTATTGGACAAGGTCTGGAAATCAATACTGGGAATATTTAGATCATTTAGTTTGCCCACCACGCGACCATCGATATTGAACTTTTTGTCCATCAACGGCTTCATAACCTGCATCGTGTCAAGGAACGGTGCAAAGAAATAAATGTCGCGCATATCGACATGGCTCTTTTTGATCGTCGCATTCACGTAAATCAATTCTGGTTTTTTAGTAATAATATCCAGTGAAGGGTAGCTTACTTTTAGGTAGTCCCGAATGAGTGTACGTGGTGTTTCCGCATAGAGGTTCTTAATTTCTGCCCCTGTATTGGTATATTTAAAGTCCCCTTTAAGCTGTTTGATAATAAGGCCTGAGTGATCGGATGCGGTCAATTCATGCAATGATCCACTGATCGAATCCGCACTATAATATAAATCCGTCAGATTTGTTTTTATTCCCGGAATCTTGATGTTGAAATAATCAAAGCCTTTCATACGGACTTGATTGTCATCACGGTAAGCTAGACTTGTATTATTGATATTGATATCTTTGGCCGAGACCACCCATTTGATTTTTGTAGTATCAGCAGTTGTATTACCTTTTTTTGGAGTTTTCTTGGCTATTTTACCAAAGAGTATATCATTGTCGGAACCATCCAAGTGGATAGTTTGGATATCGACCAGTTCCTTATTTAAATCAATCTTGTTGATATCCGCACGGAGATTTTTAATGTTAAACTTGGTTTTCAACGCACTGGATTGATCCTCATAGCGGACAAGGATATTGGCCAGGTCGGCAATTTGTATCCCCACATCCGGAAGCAGGGTTGTTGTCTGTGCCGTCTTGTCTGTGATACCAAAGTCTTTGACTGTTGGGGCCGTGCCTTCAACGACCGGTTTCCATTGTTTTACGGTCGCATTTAAACCATCTATTTTTACCTTCGGTAGGTTGAAGGCCATGTTTCTGGTCAGGTCAAATTTCTTGATATTGGTGTTTAGTGTACCTAAATAGACGTCAGCACTTGTTCCGATAACGTCATCAGCGTAAACGATATGAAATTTATCAAGCTTTATTTTATCGAGATTGAACAGCAGGGCAGAGGTGGTATCGGCCGTAGGCTTGCTTTCCTTTTCGGATGCAAATGCTTTGACGATATAATCAAAATTAAAGGAACTGTCCGGTAGTGTTCTGCGAATTTTTGCGGTAATTCCTTTCGCTTCGATACTTTGGATCTCGACGGTGTTTTTCAATAGCTTGAGCATATTGATGTCTACAGCTATACGCTCTCCAGCGACCAGGGTATCTTTGCTCTGATCTTCTAGATAGATATCCTGTAACACTAATTTTTTTGGAAAATCAATGTTTATATAACCGATTTTTACCGGCGTACCTATTTTTCCTTCGACATAATGAGTTACTTTTCCTGCAATATAGTTCTGAACGGAGGGTATTCGGATTAAAAATACAACTAGAATAACCAGCGCAATTATTACTCCAATAATCCACAATATTGTTTTGAAAGCAATTCGGGTAAATCTGTTCAACGTATAATTTGATTTAAGTATCTACTAATAAAAATTAAAACGGAAAAAAGTTTGCAAAGTTTTTCAGATATATAACTTATATCACCGCCATTTCAGCAAACTAAGATAAATTTGCTTGTATATGCAAGTTTAATTTGTACAACATATGTATGCAAATATTAGACAATTCCCCATTTTCCCCCTAAAAGTTGTGTTATTGAGAGGATCACATATAAAACACATCAAATAATTGACCAAACCATTTTTGGAGTATAAAGTTTTTTGTTTTTTAATTTTATGCTAACAAAAGCATGTGATATCGATCACTTTGTTAAAAGAGATTACTCCATGAGCTTTTTGTATTTTCCCCAATTTTCAAAAATCACCCATAACCAGATAATGAAAAGTACAGCCCAGATAATTAATCCCATTTGGCTATAAAAAATCATGTTATGTGTAAAAATGCCGATGAGTATTGGAAAGATGACCAATGCGCCTAAGGTTCTCGTCTTGGGGAGGATAAACAATAAGCCCCCCAGAATTTCGATGATTGCAACGAGCGGCATCAACCATTTTATCGTTACAAAAGCCTGAAACACCTTTTGCATATCCATTTCCATAGGTGGAACAGGCATATAATGAAAGATTTTATCTAAGCCCGCATTGATAAAAAGAAGGCCAAACAAGACACAAAGGATATTCTTTATGATGTTCATGATCGTAAAATTTAAGGACCAATTATTTAACAGTAATTGTTGTTGGAGGTTCCGCAGAATCATCCGGCTTTTCCTCTTCTTTCTTTTCGCTGTTTCGTTCCACAGTGATTGTACATTCGGTGAGCAGCGCAGCTACTGCACCAATAGCAGCAAATACAGGTGCTAAGATCAGCCCTAGTGCGCCAACAGTAATTGGAAAACTCATGATTTCTTTGCCATGTTTGTCCGAAATACTGATTTTATTTACATTACCCTCTGCAATGATTTCTTTGATCTTTTGTAAAAGGTTCTCACCGTTGATTTGAAATGTTTCCTTGAATCCCATAATGTTATAATTTAAGTTCGCTCTTATAAAGTTATTCATTTTTTTACAGGAATTCTTATAAAGTTAAAAATCAACAGAAAGGCGATAACACAAAATTTTTGTCATTCCATGGAATCATATATGAGCATGAGAGTAAATGAAGGGAACGCAGTCCGAAAAGTAAAGGCAAATCAAAAAAAAAGTCCCGCAAAACTCGCGGGACTTTGAAAAATATTGTTGATCGTTTTAACCTAAAGTGGTCAAGCTATCTTGAAGAATCTTGATTTTAGCTTCTGCATCAGCTTTCTTGCTTTTTTCGTTTTCAACGATTTCTGGTTTTGCATTTTGTACAAAACGTTCGTTTGAAAGCTTTTTGTCTACCGACACCAAGAATCCTCTCAGGTAGTCTAGTTCTTTTTCGATACGTTCGCGCTCTGCATCTACATCAATATTGTTTTCCAGAAGCACATAACACTCATCCTTACCCGCCAAGAAACTTGTTGCACCAGCTACTTTTTCCGTAACAAAAGTGACAGCTTCTAGGTTAGCAATTTTCGTGATGATTGCAATATACTGTGCCAGATCAATGTCAGACTGTTGGTTGATCGCCAGAGGTAATGCTACTTTTGGTGAGATACCTTTCGAATTCCGGATATTACGAACTTCGGAAATGATCTGTTGTGCTACAGCAAAATCTTTAATCACCTGCTCGTCAAAAGCATTTACTTTTGGGAATTCAGCGACAATGATACAGTCTTTTTCCTCTTTTATACCAAACAGTTCATCGTGCCACAGTTCTTCCGTTAGGAAAGGCATAAACGGATGCACCAAAGTCAATATACGTTGGAAGAAGGATTTTACCATTTCCAAAGTTTCTGAAGCAATTGGTGAGCCATAAGTTGGTTTCACCAGTTCAAGGTACCAGGCACAGAAGTCGTCCCATACCAATTTATACGTTGTCATCAAGGCATCTGATAAACGGTAATGCTTGAAGTTTTCTTCAATTTCAGTCAATGCTTGGTTGAATCGTGCGTCGAACCATACAGCTGATATTTTGTCCGACGCTGAAGCTGGAGCATCGATGATTTCTAAGCCTTTCACCAAACGGAAGGCATTCCAGATTTTATTGGCAAAATTACGACCCTGTACACACAGCTCAACATCAAAAGGTAAGTCATTTCCAGCAGGTGCTGTCAATAACATGCCCATGCGCGTTGCGTCAGCACCATATTCGTTCATCAAATCAATAGGATCAGGTGAATTACCCAAAGATTTTGACATCTTGCGACCTAATTTGTCGCGTACAATACCTGTAAAATAAACATTTTCAAAAGGAAGCTGTCCACGGAATTCATAGCCTGATACAATCATGCGTGCTACCCAGAAGAAAATAATATCCGGTGCAGTGACTAGATCCTGTGTTGGGTAGTAATAGTTGATCTCTTCATTTTCAGGTTCATTGATACCATTGAATACCGAAATTGGCCATAACCAAGCTGAAAACCAAGTGTCAAGCACATCTTCGTCCTGACGTAGATCTGCAAGCGTTAGACCCGCATTGCCCGATTTTTGCTGTGCCAGTGAAAGCGCTTCTTCGGCGGTCTGTGCAACGACAAAATCATCGTTACCATCACCATAGAAGTAAGCAGGTATTTGATGTCCCCACCACAATTGTCTTGAAATGTTCCAATCTGTTACATTTTCCATCCAGTTGCGATAGCTATTTTTGAATTTCGTTGGATGGAATTTAATGGTATCATCCATGACATTATCCAAGGCAGGTTTTCCCAGGTCTTCCATTTTCAGGAACCATTGGTTAGAGATCTTAGGTTCAATAACAGCACCGGTTCTTTCAGATGTTCCGACATTATTGGTGTAGTTTTCTACTTTTTCCAGCAATCCTTTTTCTTCCAGTTCTTTTTCGATCTCTTTACGTACTTTGAAGCGATCCATACCAGCATAATGTAAGCCGTTGTCGTTTAATTTCGCTTCATCGGTGAAGATATCCACAAATTCCAGATCATGCTTTTTACCTAGTTCGTAGTCATTGATATCGTGTGCTGGAGTTACCTTAAGACAGCCTGTACCAAATTCAAGATCCACATATTCATCTTCAATGATATTCACTTTACGTCCGACGATTGGTACGATCACTTGTTTTCCTTTTAACCAAGTGTAGCGTTCGTCGTTTGGATTGATACATACTGCTGTGTCACCAAAGATTGTTTCTGGACGGGTTGTGGCAACGATAATATATTTGTCCGTTCCTTCAACCTGATATTTCAGATGGTATAATTTACCGTTCTTTTCCTTGTAAACAACTTCTTCGTCGGAAATATTGGTTTTTGCTTCTGGATCCCAGTTAACCATGCGGTAACCACGATAGATTAATCCTTTATTGTAAAGGTCAACAAATACACGAATCACCGATTGATACAATTCAGGATCCATGGTAAAACGGGTACGATCCCAATCACAGGAAGCGCCTAGTTTTTCCAGTTGCTTTAAGATAATGCCCCCGTACTTTTCTTTCCATTCCCAAGCATGCTTTAAAAAATCCTCACGAGATAGGGATCTTTTGTCAATGCCTTGCTCCTTTAACATAGCGACGACCTTAGCTTCAGTGGCGATGGAGGCGTGGTCTGTCCCCGGTACCCAACAAGCGTTTTTACCCTGCATGCGTGCGCGGCGAATCAAAACGTCTTGAATAGTATTGTTCAGCATATGACCCATGTGCAATACGCCAGTGACATTCGGTGGCGGCATTACAATCGTATAAGGTTCACGTTCGTCAGGAGTAGACCGGAAAAATCCGTTCGCTTTCCAATAGCTGTACCATTTTTCTTCAGCTTCTTTTGGATTGTAAGTTTTCGCTATGCTCATTTTAAATTCTATATTCAATTTTTTAAGGAATACAAAAGTAAGGAATTCTATGTTATTTTCCTTGTTATCATTGATCTTGTTATTGTTTGTAGATCAAAGACCAAGGATAAGGGGTGAAGGATCAACGTTAAGGAGCAATGATTAAAGATCAGAGCTGAGTGATGACAAGGGGCGAGCATTAAAGATCGAAGAGAATGTACAAAGAGGCAAAAATTAATAAGTCGGAACCATTCAAATAAGCCGAAGGCTTGTACAAGTAGAATCTCAATACTCACTACTAACTACTCAATACTCAAACCTTAATACTTTTTTAATCTTTTCTTCATATTACTAGTCGATTAGCCTGGTTTTAACGTAAATTAATGTAAATTTGCTTGTTTTATTTTTACACGAAGGGATGCAACGATTTGCGAACGAACTTAGGGCGTTAACACAATATTTTTTGTTTTGGCTAATTATCTGTTTTATAGATAGATTTATTTTTATTTCTGCTTTTTTTGAGAAAATAGGAACAGCTCATTTCACTGAGGTTTTTAGAATTTATTTTCATGGATTAAGCCTTGATTTTTCAGCCGTATCCTATATCTGTACCATTCCCTTTCTTGTTTATTGTATACTTGGATTTTTTCCAAAGGCCCAGCCGAAACGCATCATCCTTGATATTTACACCATTGTCGTACTGGTTTTATTTTTTGTGACCAGTTTTATCAATGTTAATATCTATCGAGAATGGGGCGATAAAATATCAAAACGAGCTATAGATGCTTTCCTGGCATCACCATCCGGAGCGGTAGCTTCTGCGGAGTCTACACCTGTTTTTCTTCCGATCCTCGGAATGTTAGTGGGGATATTTTGCGGGTATTTTCTCTACCGTTGGATGTTTAAAAAAGTACATTTTTATAATGTTAAATCACCGATTGGCAACTTTGTAAAACTGGCTGTCGGCATTTTTGTTCTCTTTACCTTTATCCGCGGGGGCTATGGCCGTGCGACACTAAACCCTAGTAAAGCTTATTATTCTGAGGTTACCTTTTATAATCATGCGGCTGTGAATACACAATGGTCGCTTTTGCGCGACTTTTTTACCAAGAGTACAAAACTGAAAAGTCCTTATGATTTCTATGGTTCGGATCAACAAGGTCTTCAAGAGCACTTGAAGCCTGCGTTCCAGAGTCAGCCTGATTCTGCTGTCGAAGTTTTATCTACCACACGTCCCAATGTTGTTATCATCATGTTGGAGAGTTTTGTCGGTGACCTCATCCAGTCTTTGGGTGGCGAAAAAGGCATTACACCACATATGGAAGAATTGATCAAAGGTGGAATTTTATTTGATCACATCTATTCCGCTGCCGATCGTTCGGATAAGGGGATGGTTGCTATACTCAGTGGATTTCCAGCACAGGGACCGGAAAGTATTATTAAGTATATTGACAAACACGAAAATATGCCTGCCATTGGTCAGGAATTTGACCATGCAGGTTATGAAACTTCATTTTATCATGGTGGACAAAGTGAATTTTATAATTTCAAGTCCTACATGTTGACACATGGTATTTCCAGAGTGATTGATAACGCCAATTTTGGTTTGGATGCCGAGCGCGCTTCCTGGGGAGTCTACGATCATGTGGTGTTCAACCAGATGATTCATGATTTTAGAAAGGAGAAACAACCCTTTTTTTCGACGATATTTACATTGATCAATCACGAACCATTTGAATTAAAGCACGGTTATAAATTTGGTAGTACCAATAACGCCGATAAGTTCAGAAGCACGGCGAATTATACGGACTCGGCTGTTTTCGATTTTATTGGTAAAGCCAAGAAAGAAGCCTGGTACAAAAATACACTTTTTGTGATTGTCGCGGATCACGGCCATCGTTTGCCATCGGAAAAATGGGAACTTTTCCATCCCAATAGATTCCATATCCCACTGCTGTTTTTTGGGGATGTCATCAAACCGGAATACCGGGGTAAAATCTTCAATCGCATCGGAAACCAAACAGATTTGGCAACGACACTGTTGACGCAGTTGAAACTTCCGACCAATAGATATCATTGGAGCCGTGATTTATTTAATCCGACGACCCCACAGATCGCTTTCTATAATTCCAAAGATGCCTTTGGTGCTGTTACACCAGAACAGGCAGTATCTTTTGATAATGTTGGCCGAATCATCAATTATAGATCCAATAAAGAATATCCTGCTGCCAAAACCGATAGTATATTGAATATTGCCAAAGCGTATTATCAGCAGGTCTATCGTGAATTTCTAAAATATTAAACTGATGAAGTTAAGAGGAATATTAGCACCCTATTTTGCAGTCGCCATTCGCTTTGCCTTTCTTTTAATCGTTTATGCCCTGCTCAGATGGGGGTTTTATCTGCTGAATGCCTCATTATTTCCTAACGTAAATGCAGGAAAACTGTTTGTAATGTTTGGCGGAGGTGTGCGTTTTGATACAGTAGCTTTGCTCTATCTGAATATTCTTTACATTGTTATGCAGACGGTCCCTGGACCATTCACTTATAATCCGACCTATCAACGGATTTCCAAATGGATCTTTGTCGTAGTTAATTCGCTAGGGATCGCCTTGAACCTGATAGACTATGCCTATTACCCTTTTACACTAAAACGGACCACTGGTACAGTATTGAGCCAGTTTTCAAATGAATCCAACTTGTTTAAATTGGCATTTGACTTTTGTCTTGATTACTGGTATCTCCTGCTGGTATTTGCATTACTCGTCTATGGCCTATCGAAATCGTATCAGTTGATCCAACTGGAAAAACCAAAACGTTATTCCTGGAAACCTTTCCTCGTTCAGGTTCCTTTCTTTTTATTGACTGCTTTTCTTTTTATAGGTGGTGTTCGTGGCGGCTGGGCACACAGTACCCGTCCGATTACATTGAGCAATGCGGGTGACTATGTGGACACCCCCGAAGAAATGAATATTGTACTGAATACGCCATTTAGTATATTGAAAACCTTAAAAGCTGTTAGTCTCAAGCCGGTGAACTATTATACAGAGCAGGAGCTGAACAAGTTGTATGATCCGATCCATCTTCCACAAACAGACAAACCCTTCAATAAAAAGAATGTTGTTGTATTGATTTTGGAAAGTTTTGCAAAGGAACATTTTGGTGAACTGAATAAAGATATTCAAGATGGAAAATATAAAGGTTATACTCCTTTTCTAGATTCTTTGATTCGCAACGGCTATACCTTTACAGATACCTATGCTAATGGTCGCAAATCCATCGATGCCTTACCTTCGGTGATTACAGGTATCCCTTCCATAGGCGAACCCTTTGTGCTTTCAGTGTATTCTGGTAATGAGACCACTAGTTTGGCTAAACTCTTGGGAAAAAAAGGATATGAAACTGCATTTTTCCATGGTGCTCCGAATGGAAGTATGGGTTTCTCAGCCTATATGAAGTTAGCAGGAATTCAACATTATTTTGGTAAAAACGAATATAACAATGATCAGGATTTTGATGGTATCTGGGGAATCTGGGATGAACCTTTTCTACAGTTTACCGCTAATAAAATCAATACGTTAAAACAACCGTTTTTTGCAAGCTTCTTTTCGCTGTCCTCACACCATCCTTTTAAGGTGCCAGAAAAGTATCAGGGCAAATTTCCGAAAGGACCGCTCCCGGTGCAGGAACCAATCGGCTATACCGACAATGCACTTCGCGAATTCTTTGCGACTGCATCTAAAATGCCTTGGTTTAACAATACCTTATTTGTGATCTGCGCTGATCACGCAACTGTAAGTTACCTTCCCGAGTATCAGACTACAGCTGGAGGCTTTCAGATCCCGATAATATTTTATGCTCCAGGCGAAGGATTGGTCGGTAAGGCGGATAAACTGGTGCAACAGATCGATATTATGCCCACCGTTTTAAATTATCTCCATTACGATGAACCCTATTTTGCGTTCGGTTCGGATGCGTTTAAACCAGGAAGGGATAATTTTGTCCTGAACAATAATGCTGGGAGCTACAATTTTTACTACAAAGACTATATGATGTCTTACGATGGCTTAAAGCCGGTATCCCTTTATAATATGAAACAGGATCGGTTGATGAAGCAGGACCTGATAAAACAACATCCGGCAGTCTTGGATACGATGGAAACTAAGATGAAAGCCTTTATTCAACAATATAACAATCGGATGATTGAAAATAAGTTGATCTATAAAAAGTAGGTCAGCTTAATTCAGTTGCTGTTTTTGAAATTTGATCCGGATGCTCCTGTCTATAACAAAAAGAACCAAATCATAAATGATATAGATGAATGGCAAGGTAACAATGACCAATAGGATAAACCCTCGACTGTTATCTGTAAAAATACCATTGACCAGGTAATTTGCCAAACTGGTCCAAAACCAACAAAATCCATAGAATGAGCCTGGTACGATCAGGTTTCCAATGAGTAGTGCATAACGATACCGGCCTATTTTGTACTTTTTATAGATATACTTGATGTGTAAATAGAATAGTATAATGGATCCGATCAATGCAAGGAGTTCAGGATGGATCCAGAGAATTGCGCTCGCTAAAAATGAGGTCTTTTCCCCAACTTCGATTTTAAAACTTTCTTGTTTTCCGACAGACGCAATAGTCCAATGAACGAGCGTGTCAGTTTGCTGTTTAGGAGCGCCCAAATTCTGCGCATAAGCCTTCATCTTATTTCCCGTATGCAGGTACAGATCAATTGGTCCAAAGGAAGACCAGTACTTCGAAGGAAATAGGAGATATTCAATTTCATATTTTGTGAGGATATCCCGACGGTCATAACCCATCAAAGCACGGTACTGAATTTTAATACTGTTTTCACCCTTATGAAGTTTGGCTGTAAAATAAAAGGCGTCATTTAGGTTAATTCGCTCCCATTCCGCATTTCCATAGCTGATCTCATAGTAACCATCTTTGAACCGTAAAAACGGTAATTTAGGATTTTTTTGATCTAATGGAATAGATTTAATCTCTTTTTGGTTAACAGTCACGTTTTCTAATCCATCTAAATTGAGCGCAAGAAACACCAAGGGGAAGTCCATGTTTTCCTCGGCATGGATGATATATTCTATATTGAATTGGCTCTGATAATCATAATCTACCGTGTCGCGCACAAGGTGTATATCAATTCGTTCGCGAAGTACTTTTGCTTTACTCGAAGGAACCAATTGGGCCGTAATGCTATGGGGACCAAATGGATTGGCCATGTTGGCTGAGAGTGCCAACACCGAAAGCAAAAGAATAATCGTTAGACCTATTATCTTACTGTTCATAATTGTTTATTTAATGCATCTTCCATTCCGCTGGCTATAAATGAACCTCGTAGGTTTATTTAATTCGCTGATAGCTTCTTAGCAAACAAATATCTACAGGTGAAAGTATAAATTAAAAAGAAGAAATTAAAACCTTGATTTAGATTCGCAGGCAGAAACCTCACAAAAGCCGCAGGAGGTGAGCAAGGGGGAGGATAGACATTCTGTCCAATCCATATTCGTATAATACCTAAGGAAATCAAGCCGAGAGAAGGGGAGGTAAAGTACAATAAAAAAGACCTGTACGATTCGTACAGGTCTTTTTTATGTTATAATTTTGGTAACAATTATACCCCCAACAATAAACGAGCTGGATCTTCTAATAATTGTTTTACACGAACCAAGAAGCTTACTGACTCACGACCATCAATAATACGGTGATCGTAAGAAAGTGCAATGTACATCATCGGACGGATAACAACTTGACCATTCTCAGCGATCGGACGTTGGATAATGTTGTGCATACCCAAGATTGCTGATTGTGGTGCGTTGATGATAGGCGTTGACATCATGGATCCAAATACACCACCATTAGTGATTGTAAATGTACCACCAGTCATCTCGTCGATCGTTAACTTGTTGTCACGTGCTTTACCCGCCAATGTAGCAATCGCTTTTTCGATTTTCTCCAATGACATCGCATCTGCGTTACGGATAATAGGAACAACTAGCCCTTTAGGAGCGGAAACTGCAATTGAAATATCTGCAAAATCAGAATACACGATTTCATTTTCTTCGATACGAGCATTCACTGCTGGCCATTCTGCCAATGCTGTAGTTACTGCTTTTGTAAAGAAAGACATGAAACCAAGACCGATACCAAATTTCTCTTTGAACGTATCTTTATATTTAGCACGTAGATCCATGATCGGCTGCATATTGACTTCGTTGAAAGTTGTCAACATGGCTGTTTCGTTTTTAACAGCTACTAAACGTTTTGCGATAGTTTTACGTAAAGAGGATAATTTCTCACGACGCTCGTTTCTTGAACCAGCAACTGGCGCAACAGTAGTTGTAGCAGCAGGAGCAGCAGGTTTCGCCGCTGGAGCTGCAGCTTTTGCAACAGGTTGAGCCTTGTCAGCATCTTCTTTTGTGATGCGGCCATCTTTACCTGTTCCTTTTATAGTTGAAGGATCAATTCCTTTTTCTCTCAAAATTTTTGCGGCAGCAGGAGAGGCTGTACCAGCAGCGTAGCTATCTGGATCTTCGTCTTTTGCAGCAGCAGCTGGAGCTGCAGTTGATGATGCCTCAGCAGCAGGTGCAGCAGCAGGAGCTGAACCACCAGCAGGAGCTTGACCTTCTTCAATTGTACAAACGACAGCACCGATTTCTAAAGTATCACCTTCTTGTGCAATGATTCTTAAGATACCTGCTTTTTCAGCTGGTAATTCAAACGTCGCTTTGTCTGACTCCAGTTCGGCGATGTTTTCATCCATCTCCACATAATCGCCATCTTGTTTCAACCATTGTGATAAGGTTACCTCCGTGATAGATTCACCTACGGTTGGTACTTTAATTTCTAAGCTCATATATAATGTTCTTTATTGACAATTGCGTCCTATACATAAGACGCAATTGATTTTAAATTGTTTTTATTCGAATGATTTATTTAAGATCGCTGCTTGTTGAGCAACGTGTTGCTTCATATAACCTGTTGCTGTACTTCCGCTTTCTTTACGTGCTACGAAACCTGTAAATGCAATCTCAGTACCCATCAGTTTGCGGCAGTAGTATGACCATGCACCCATGTTCTCATTTTCCTCTTGTACCCATACAAACTCTTTGGCTTTGTTGTATTTTTTACGGATCGCTTTCAACTGCTCAGCAGGGATTGGGAACAATTGCTCGATGCGAACGATTGCTACATCCTTACGTTTGTCAGCTTCTTGTTTTTCCAATAAGTCATAATAAACTTTACCAGAACAGAACAATACACGTTTTACATCTTTTGCAGCTACATTTGCATCATCGATGACCTCTTGGAATACGCCTTCTGTGAAGTCTTTCAATGGAGAAACAACTTTCGGGTGACGCAACAATGATTTCGGTGTAAAGATCACCAATGGTTTACGGAATTCGCGTACCAATTGACGACGTAACAAGTGGAAGTAATTGGCGGGTACTGTACAGTTTGCCAAGATCATGTTCTCATCTGCACATAATTCCAAGAATCTTTCGATACGTGCCGAAGAGTGCTCAGGACCCTGTCCTTCCATACCATGTGGAAGCATCATCACTAAGCCGTTTGAACGTCTCCATTTTGTTTCCGCACTCGATAGATATTGATCTACGATGATTTGAGCACCATTGTAGAAATCACCGAATTGTGCTTCCCAAATTGTTAACGAGTTTGGATTAGAAGATGCATAACCATATTCAAAACCTAAAACAGCATATTCTGAAAGTAAGGAGTTGTAGATCGAGAATTTGTCGCCACCTTTGATATTTGCCAATGGAATATATTTCTCTTCAGAATCTTCTAAAGTCAATACCGCATGACGATGCGAGAATGTACCACGTTGTACATCTTGACCCGAGATACGAACACGGTTGCCTTGATCCAATAAAGTCGCATAAGCCATTAGCTCACCCATTGCCCAATCGTATGCATCATTGCTGATCATTTTTGCACGATCTTCAAACAGACGAGTGATCTTACGGAAGAATTTTTTGTCCGAAGGTAAAGTCGTGATCTCTTTCGCCAATTTCAAGAAAAGATCTTTTGCAACTTTAGTTTTATCCGTAGTTGTCGATACTTCTCCTTTTTTGGCCGGACGTAACCCTTCCCAGGCACCTTTAAACATCGGAAGATCTTCAGTCAATACTTCAATAGTTTTCGCTTCTTCAAGTTTAGTCTGCAATTCCGCCTTAAATTCTTTTTCTATATTTTTTGAATACGCTTCATCAATACTTCCTTCGGAGATTAATTTTTTCGCGTATACTTCTTTTGGATTCGGATGTTTTTCAATGATTTTGTACAACAAAGGTTGTGTGAACTTAGGCTCATCAGCCTCATTGTGACCAAATCTTCTATAACATAATAAGTCGATAAATACGTCTGTTTTGTATTTTTGACGGTATTCAACAGCCAAATTAATCGCATAAACTACAGCTTCTGCATCATCTCCATTGACATGGAATACAGGCGAAGAAGTGATTTTTGCAACATCGGTACAATATGTTCCAGAACGTGCATCTTTATAGTTTGTTGTAAATCCGATTTGGTTATTGATAACGATATGTACTGTACCGCCAGTTTTGTAACCATCTAGTTTGGACATTTGAGTTACTTCATAAACTACGCCCTGACCAGCAATTGCAGCATCACCATGGATAATGATCGGTGCAATTTTTGATGAATCACCATCGTATTTGAAGTCGATTTTAGAACGTACCATACCTTCTACAATTGGATCTACTGTTTCCAAATGGGAAGGGTTTGGCGCCAAACTCAAGTGAACGGATTTGCCATCGTTGGTTTTGACTTCAGAAGAGAAACCCAAATGGTATTTTACGTCACCACCGAAATTTACCTCTGGATCGTCTGCATAGGTTTTACCTTCAAATTCCGAGAAGATGGATTTGTAAGATTTACCCATGATATTGGTCAATACGTTCAAACGACCACGGTGAGCCATACCGATTACAAACTCTTGGATGCCAATTTCCGAACCTTTTTCGATAACTGAGTCCAATGCAGGGATTAAGCTTTCTGCACCTTCCAAAGAGAAACGTTTTTGACCTAAAAATTTAGTACCTAAAAAGTTCTCAAACACAACAGCATGGTTCAGTTTGTTCAGGATTCTCTTTTTGGTATCCAAAGAGAATTTTGGCATATTACGATCCGCTTCCATGCGGTCCTGCAACCATTTTATCTTTTCTGGATTACGGATATATTTGAATTCTGCACCAATAGAACGGCAATAGGTATCTTCAACCAGTTGACGGATATCTTTTAATGTTGCTGGACCTAAGCCAACTTCTACACCGGCATTGAAAACTGTGCTCATGTCTGCCTCAGCAAGACCAAACGTTTCCAATTCCTTTCCAGGGTAGTACTTACGTCTTTCGCGAACAGGGTTGGTGTGAGTGAAGAGGTGGCCACGGTCACGGTAACCGTTGATCATGTTCAGCACATTGATTTCTTTCAATACGTGCTCAGGAGTTGCCTCGCCTACTGAACTCGTTGTTCCACCAGCATTTTGACCGAAATCAAAACCTTCAAAGAATTTTTGCCATCCGAAATCTACCGATTGGGGATCTTGCTTGTACGATTGATATAAGCCATCGACATAAGCCGAATCAGCATTACTCAAATATGTCAGATTGTCCATTTACAATTAAAACTATGAAATTTGTCAAAGTTATGAATAAAAAAAGAGTTTCTAATACTGAAATTGAATAATTTAATCAATAAATCTATCCAATTCTTAACATTTTTAGCATGATTTAAAAGCGCCCTACAGGGCCCTACAAATTTCTTTTGTTTTGAAATTATTTATTTCTGCCGAAGATTTATTTAGCGAATAATTCATCCAATTTTGGAAGCCCATTTGGGAAGTTGGTTTTGATCAATTTCTGCCAATCCAAAGCCTTGTTGTCTTTTTCACTTGTGCCTACGCCAGCGACATGGGACCATTGCCCGTATACGGTGGCTGGAGAATAGTCCAAAAGCTGTTCTTCAAACCAGGATGCTCCCTTTAACCAATTGACCTGATACTCATGCACCAGATAACTGGCGGCGATCAATCCCGCCTGATAGGGGATATAACCCGTCTTTTTCAACTGTATCATGGTGCTATTGATAAAATCATCCGCTGTCTGACCGGATTTCCATTTTTCGAATAGATCCTCATTCACCGTTAACGCCGGGATATCTACCGTAGTACTGTTTTTTGAACCCAGCGGTTTGAAAAATACATTTGGATATTTTTTGAGCATAAAACGGAAATAATCCCGCCAAAGTAAGATGTCTATTATTTTTTCGAATCGTTTATCTTTTTTTCCTTCGCCCAATTTCTTAATGTTGTTGTAAAGAAGGATTGGGGATAAAGCTCCAGCAGCGATAAAAGGACCCAATATGACAGGATCCTGCTCCGTTTCTGGATAAGTGGACAATACCGAATGCATAATACTCAATGCAGTATCTTCTCCTCCCAATATATAGATGTCATCAACAGATTTGATCTCCTCATCTGAATAGCCTAGGTCCTTCAACGTGGGGATCTTGGTGTCTTCCAGATGCGGGGGAGTCAGGAAATTTGAGGGGAAAGGAATCGGTTGGCGTACCGTACTCTCACGTTCCACCTTTTTCTTGAAAACGGAAAATCCATTCGGAATATCCTTGATCGGAAAAGGGAGATCTTCTTTATGATAAAGTGTGTGTCCAATAAAATGGCGGAGGTTGATTTTGCTATTCCAGAGCTCACTCTCTACTTTTTCGGAAATAGAGGTCTCGCGCAGTGCAACTTCCCGATGGTGATAGACTTCATTGACCTGATATTTTTGGGCAATACGCGGGATAATATCCTCCGGTTTGCCAATATAGGTCAGTAGGTCACTTCCATGGCTTTTTAATTTTTCTTTTAAGGCAGTGACGGCTTCGATCACAAATGCTGCACGCAGTACACCAGTATTTAAATTACCAAATTGATTGCGGTCAAAATAACGGGGATCAAAACAATAGACAGGAATGATGAAGGAACTCTTCTCAGAGGCTTGATAAAATACCTCATTGTCATGAAGTCTTAAATCATTTCTAAACCAGATCATTGTAGCCCTTTTGTCCATAGAGGTGAAGATAAATACTTTTTAGTGCAGCCTATTTTCAGAAGATTTACAAATATATAAGGATATTGTGTTTGTGAAAATATTTAGGCGTGAATTGACATAAAAAGGACAAAGAAGTGGTTTTAGACAAAATCGCTGTATGTAATAAATTTCTGACAACAGCTTCATTTGCTTAAGTCATACGTGGAAAATAGCCTAAACGATCGATGATTGCTCCTATATCGACAGAAAACAAGTTGTTCTAATTATAAAAATAAAAATAGTGTTAAACTTATTTGAGGTTTCTCTGTTCTAAAATTAGGAAATTATGATCGTAGTTAGTCAAAGTATTTGAAGAGAAAACCATCATGGGCTTTTGCAATCTATAGGACAGTTAAAATGAGATCCAGCTTATTGTTTGGTTAATCGTTAAAACCACAGAAGGTAGTTGTATGACCGCCTTAAGAAGAAGAATAAAAAAAGCTGTAATTAGCACATTTATACCATTGAAAGCGAGTGCTCAGAAATAATTATAAGAATGAAAAAGGTTTTAATTAGTGGGCTAAATACCTATTTGGGACGACGGGCGTCATGTTATTTACAAACGAAGGATTTTGATGTTATAGGTTTGGTGCGAAACTTATCTATTTTTAATAAAATCGTGAAGGAGAAAGTGACAGCGAAGCTTTTTGAACTTGATTTGTTGCGGAAAGGACCCGCTTATGATAATTTTAAGATCAGTGATGTGAACTTTGGGATTTATTTTACACAGGTTCCTACCCTGGATAACGATATTCAGCTTCAGCTGGAACTGCTAGGTCTTCGTAATTTTGTTGAAATCTGTAAGCGGGCGGGTAATAACCGCGTGATCTATGTGGCCAGGCTGATGGATGAGCATTTTTTAGAGCCTGTTCGGAATCTATTGGAAGCTTTACGTGTACAGTATACCATTGTGGTCAAAAGCAGTGTCATCGGAAAGGAAAGTGTACTGAACCGAATTTTTAGCAAGTTGGCCAAACGGCAGACCATATTCTATTGGAATTGGGTGGCCTCGCTTAAATTTCATCCCTTACCTTTATTGGATGTCTACCGCTGGCTTCGGGAAATGCCCTGGGAAGGCAACTTTATATCTGAGGTGATTTACCTTGGTGGACATGAAGAGGTAACGTTTAGAAGCTTGTTTTATCAATTTCTCAATTATACTTCCGATACACAAAAGCGCGAGATTGGCGTAAATAAATTTTTTGCGAAGCTATTGCTGAGCCGGTTCAACGATATCAATAAGGAAGATATTGATGAGTTTAGACGGGTGCTCTATTATGAAAAAAATGTGGACAATTCAACCTGGCAGAAAGTCCAGGCCTTTGAATTTACACCGCTGAAAGCCTATGTCAGTATGGATACCTAATTTTTTTCTGCATGGTCTAACAGCCAACGGAAACCTGTAATATGCTTATCCTTTCAATGCTTTTTGTGCCTGTCGGTAATGGAGTTTTTTTGGTTTGTGAACTTTTGATATTTATCTAAAGCATTTATAGTCCCAATGGAGATAAACAGGGGTGAATAATTATTTACTTCTAAATTATTCTGTTAAATTTGTGGATTAACGCGTTGATACAGATTTAATATATGGGATACAATAGTCTAGCAGCATGTGTTGCGGATCTTGAAAAACATGGCCATTTAATCCGGATTAAAGAGGAAGTCGATCCTTACCTCGAAATGGCTGCAATTCATATGCGGGTGTTTGATGTCGAGGGACCAGCATTGTATTTTGAAAATATCAAAGGTTCAGAATTTCCCGCTGTATCTAATCTCTTTGGTACATTGGACCGTTCGAAGTTTATGTTTCGTGATTCGTTGGATCATCTTAAAAAATTGGTGGATGTCAAGATGAATCCGGCTGCTGTGCTAAAAAATCCATTTCAATATATCGGTTCATCCATGACTGCTTTAGGTGCCTTACCTTGGAAAAAGAAGTCTGGCGCTCCGATTCTACATGGTAAAACAAGCATCAGCAAGCTTCCTCAAATCGTCAATTGGCCAATGGATGGCGGTGCTTTTGTCACCATGCCACAGGTCTATACGGAAGATGTAAATAAACCTGGAATTATGCAAGCCAACTTGGGGATGTACCGGATTCAGCTTTCAGGCAACGATTATATCCCAGACCGAGAAATAGGATTGCATTACCAGCTGCACCGCGGAATCGGTATTCATCAGACAAAGGCCAATGAACTTGGTGTGCCACTTAAGGTAAGTATTTTTGTGGGTGGCCCGCCGGCGCATCCCTTGTCTGCGGTCATGCCTCTGCCAGAAGGCCTTTCTGAAATGATCTTCGCTGGGGCTTTAGGCAATAGAAGGTTCCGTTATTTTTACGATGAGGAAGGTTTTTGTATTTCGGCGGATGCGGATTTTGTGATCACGGGGACTGTTTATCCCAATGAGAATAAACCGGAGGGACCTTTTGGTGATCATATAGGCTATTATAGTCTTACACATCCATTTCCGTTGATGAAGGTGCATAATGTATACCATAAGAAAGATCCGATCTGGTCATTTACAGTAGTTGGGAGACCACCACAGGAAGATACTAGCTTTGGAGCACTTATTCACGAAATCACAGGGGCCGCAATTCCTCAGGAAATCTCCGGTCTGCATGCCGTCAATGCGGTGGACGCGGCAGGAGTGCATCCCTTATTGTTTGCGATAGGATCAGAGCGCTACACACCTTATCAACGAGTGGACCGTCCGCAGGAGATTTTAACCATTGCCAATCAGATTCTTGGAAAAAACCAACTGAGTTTGGCCAAATATCTTTTTATTTCGGCATATGAAGATAATCCCAAGTTGGATATTTATAATATTCCAGCATTTTTAGGACATATTCTGGAACGAATTGATCCTGCGCGAGATCTTCATTTTCAGACAAATACGACCATAGATACCCTGGATTATTCGGGTGATGGATTAAATGCGGGTTCGAAGGTCGTATTTGCAGCTGCGGGAACAAAGAAAAGGGAGCTTGCGCGGGAGTTGCCTGCAAATTTTGATCTGCCAAGGCCTTTCAACCAAGCGAAGTTTGTGATGCCGGGTGTATTGGCTATCGATGGAAAGGCTTTTACGTCCTATGGAGATGAAGCTGCGATAATCCAAGAGTGGTGCCGTGCGGCTGAAGGGTTGGCATGGGAAGGTTTTCCGCTGCTGGTACTGTGCGACGATGCCAGTTTTACAGCCGAGACAGTCAATAACTTCGTCTGGACAACCTTTACGCGGAGTAACCCAGCATTTGATATCTATGGAATCAAAAGCTTTACTACGTTCAAACATTGGGGCTGTGAAGGACCGATTATTATTGACGCACGCACTAAACCGCATCATGCACCAGCATTGATTAAAGATGAAGCTGTTGAAAAACGGGTTGATCAATTGGGAGCAAAAGGTGGCTCGCTCCATGGAATTATTTAGAAATTCAGTAGGAAAGGCTAAATACAAAGAACTTTAATAAACAATTAGTATAAAGCACATACAATTTAATCTGATGAAAACAGAAGAATTATTAGCGAAGTCAAAGGGAAGCCAGCTTCAGTTTCAGGAAGTTTTGGATCATATCGCAGAACAGTACACGTATAATCCGACGTCGTTTCAAAATGGAAACCTGAAAAACTCGGCAACGGAAAATCAGGGGAGTGCGAAAGTATTGTATTTCGCTAAACTAAATGATCTTTCTGTCGCAGATACCTTGGTTTTGTTTGCGGAGCATTATCAGAATGTATTGGATAGCCCCGCGGGTGAGGGACATCAAAATATCCGCCAGTTTATGGAAAATGGCTGGGATGGGGTTGTTTTTGAGGCTGATGTACTGACCGATAAATAAGTCGGGAATGTTATCATTCATTTAAGTCAAATATAAGCCAACAGCATTTGAAGGATTTGTACAGGATCCGATCAAATATATAGGGGCCTCGAAAGAAGCCCCTATTTTTGTAAACTAATTTATAGTACAGCGCACCTGTCTATTAACCTTTGCTTTCGCAATCTTCGTCTTTGCTACCTCCGAAATAGACCATCCAGCAGATGCCAAATTGATCTTGGAATGAACTGTACAGTTCCGCAAAAAAGGTCTCTCCTAAAGGCATTTCCACTACTTTTGCATTGACACTTAAAGCCGTATGTAGGTTTTTTGCTTCTTCAGCATTGTCACACATCAACATCACATAAGTATTATTGCCCTGTACGTACTGCTGGCCAAAAGCTGGAACGACATCCGCGCCCATAAGCATGCTCTCGCCATTGATGGAAATTGCGGTATGACAGATTTTGTTTTTGGCCTCATCTGGAATTGCTGGCATTTGTGGATCTGCGGGGATATCACCATAACGCATGTATCCCGGATTTTTTGTTTGAAAGATCTTCTCATAAAATGTAAAAGCCTCTTCACAGTTACCATCGAAATTTAAATAAGCGTGTAATTTTGCCATGATTTCTAATTTTTGAATATATTGATTATTTCTTGATGCGTATCTTTTTACATTCATGCTGATAAAAGATCCGCATTATCTTATCTTGTTAAATGTTCCTCCAATGGACAGTAAACCAGGGGACTGTCTGTGGAAGTGAAGATAAAATTAAGCTGAAGTTTTGATAAAAATCTTGCCTTAGGGCAAGATTTGAAAATAGACCGTCGCTGATAAGAAAAATCTTTAATTGCCGTGAACAATTTCTTTTCGGATACGGCTCAATGAGGTATCTGTGATGCCGAGATAAGAGGCGATATGTTTTAAAGGGGCCTGCTGGATCAGGATTGGTTTTTCTTTGATCAAACGCAGGTATCGGCTGGTCGCGGGTTCGGTGATCATGGCAATAGCCCTATTTTTGCTGTGGACCAGTTCTGCTGCCATCCATGAACGCCCCCATTCCCTAAATTCAGGAATACGATGAAATAATTCCTGATGATCTTCAAATCGTATTTTCCAAAGCTTGGTGTCCGCAAGCGCCTGAATATTTTCCACCGTTGGCGTACGTTGAAAAAAAGAAGCAACTTCAATAACAACATCGTTGTCGCTGCAAAAGCCGATCGTGACCTCGTTGCCTTCGTAGTCGTGCAAAAAAGATCGTGTAAGGCCATATTCTATTAAAAAGTAGGCATTTGAAACCTGCCCTTTGTGTAGTATAAAATCACCTTTTTTTATCGTAATGGCCTCGTGTTTCTCTTTTATGGAATTCAGTTCATCGGGCGTAAGTGCCAGGTCACTGTAAAAAGTTCCTATTAGATCCATGTCCTTGGTTTATTTGATTACTAAGTGAATTTAATGATAAATCTTTAAATGTGTTGTTAGTCCATTGTGTAATTATTGTAAATAAATAGGTGTTTTGTTGCTAATTTTATTTGTTTGAATTATGTTTTTTAGTAAAAACATAATAAAAATTAAAAATTATTATGAAATTAGTTTTTAATTGTTTTACTTTGTGTCAAGAACATAATGTAAAAACGAAATATTTAAAATTTTCATAATATGTGTGGAATTATTGGCGCTTTTGAATTGAAGCAACCTGCAGACTCATTGAGATCCCAAGTATTGGAAATGTCAAAACGTATTCGTCACCGTGGTCCAGATTGGTCTGGCATATTTACGGGCGAAAAAGCTTTATTGGCCCATGAGCGACTAGCCATTGTTGATCCGAAATCAGGTAGTCAACCTTTGTACAGTCCAGATGGCAAAGTTGTATTGGCTGTAAATGGCGAAATCTATAACCACCATGAATTAAGGAATAGCCTTCCGGATTATGCGTTCGCAACACAGAGCGATTCGGAGGTAATATTGGCATTGTATTTAGCCAAGGGGCCATCGTTTGTCGATGAGTTGAACGGTATCTTTGGTTTTGCGTTATATGATTCACGTGATGACTCATTTTTTGTGGCCCGTGATCACATGGGGATTATCCCATTGTATTATGGAAAAGACGCACAGGGGCAACTGTTTGTCGCTTCTGAATTAAAGTCTTTGGAAGGTTTCTGTGAGACGATCGAACAATTTCCTCCGGGGCATTATTTATATAGTAAAGAAGGTACAACACCACAGCGCTGGTACCAACGCGATTGGGAAAGCTATGATACGGTGAAAGATAATGAGACTGATATCGCTGTATTGCGTAAAGCATTGGAAGATGCAGTACATCGCCAATTGATGTCAGATGTTCCCTATGGTGTATTGCTTTCGGGAGGTCTTGACTCTTCGGTGATTGCAGCGGTGACCAAAAAATTTGCATCCAAACGTATCGAAACCGATGATAAAGAAGATGCATGGTATCCACAATTACATTCTTTTGCCGTTGGCTTGAAAGGTGCGCCAGATTTAATCGCAGCACAAAAGGCGGCTGATCATATTGGAACAATCCACCATGAGATCAACTTCACTATTCAGGAAGGCTTGGACGCCATCCGCGATGTAATCTATCACCTGGAGACCTACGATGTGACGACTATTCGCGCTTCGACTCCGATGTACTTACTGGCACGTGTGATCAAATCCATGGGCATCAAAATGGTGTTGTCTGGTGAGGGATCCGATGAGCTTTTTGGTGGCTATTTATATTTTCACAAGGCACCTAATGCGCAGGAGTTTCATGAAGAAACAGTTCGTAAACTGAAAAAACTGTACCTCTATGACTGTCTACGTGCAAATAAATCGCTAGCAGCCTGGGGTGTCGAAGGACGTGTACCTTTCCTGGATAAAGAATTTATGGATATTGCCATGCGTATCAATCCATCCGATAAAATGATCCGTGAGGGTAAAATGGAGAAATGGGTCGTACGTAAGGCTTTCGAGGATTACCTTCCGGAAAGCATTGCCTGGCGTCAAAAAGAACAGTTCTCGGATGGTGTCGGCTATAGCTGGATAGATACCTTAAAAGAACAGGCAGAAAGCAAAGTTTCTGATCAGGAGTTTGCTGCAGCAGCCGAACGTTTCCCAATCAATACACCAAAGAACAAGGAGGAGTTTTTGTATAGAACAATCTTTGAATCGCATTTTCCTTCTTCTGCTGCTGCACAGACCGTTCCATCGGTAAAGTCTGTGGCTTGTAGCACACCAGAAGCCCTTGCTTGGGATGCTTCTTTCCAAAATCTGAATGATCCATCTGGAAGAGCAGTAGCCTCTGTGCATCAGGAGAGCTACGAAAAATCCAAAGTAGAAGCTGTGTAGATAATCAACCAACCATATACTAATGTTGTAATAGGGGTATTCAAGGATACCCCTATTTTTTTTGAATATGTTTTTTGAATTATCTTTAGTAATTTTCGAAAAAAACCAATCCTGCCGAACCTACAGGATGGTGAACTAATTAAATTACAAATGAAACGATATACTAAACAAAGAAATTTGAAGTCTTTTGGGCTGGCACTTATGCTATTGAGTAGCTCAGCAATTTTTGCACAAAATAAAAATGCTGTTGTTGCGGCTATTGTCCAGGAAGCCCAGGCAAATTCCCAGCTCGAAAACTATGCTTTTGAACTTGTTGATATGATCGGTCCACGTTTGGTAGGGAGTCCACAGATGCAGCAGGCACATGACTGGGTGGTCAAACAATACACCGCACTTGGTGCGGATGCACGAAATGAAGCTTATGGAGAATGGCGTTCCTGGGAAAGGGGAACCTCAGCGGTAACGATGACCTATCCACGGATCAAATCACTCGAAGGGACGCAATTAGCCTTTAGTCCGACGACAAAGGAAAAAGGTGTAGAAGCAGAAGTGGTGGTGATGCCTTTGTTTAGTTCTCAGGCTGATTTTCAGTCTTGGTTAAAGACGGTAAAAGGTAAAATTGTCCTGATCGGCATGAACCCGATCTCGGGTCGGTCGGATGCCAACTGGAAGGAATCTGCCTCTGCCCAAAGCTATGAAAAATATCAGGCCTTAAAGAATGGGCAGCTCAAGCAATGGGAACTTAGTATGACCTACACCGGAAGTACACGACGTACGCTGCCATTGGCATTGGAAACCGCTGGAGCAGTAGGTGTGATTGATTCTTACTGGACCGAGCTTCCGGGGCTTACACGGATTTTTGATGCGAAATCGAAGCAGATTCCTGTTTTTAATATCGCTTTGGAGGATTATGGCCTCCTTCACCGTATGGCTGTGCGTGGCGTCAAACCTCGTATACTCTTGCAGGGTAAATCCAAGGAACTTGGTACAGCGAAGACTTATAATAGCATTGCTGAGATCAAAGGAAAAGAGAAGCCCAATGAGTATGTAGTTCTGTCGGCACATTTAGATTCATGGGATGGGGCTTCGGGTGCGACAGACAATGCAACGGGAGTGATTACGATGATGGAAGCGGTTCGCATCCTGCGGAAAGTATATCCCGAAAATAAAAGAACGATCCTGATCGGCAACTGGGGAAGTGAGGAACAAGGCTTGAACGGCTCATCGGCTTTTGTGGAAGATCATCCCGATATTGCCAAAAATATACAGGTCGTCTGGAATCAGGATAATGGAACGGGACGTATTGTGCGTATCGGTGGCAGTGGTTTTGAAAAGGCGTATGAATATATCGGTCGTTGGTTACAGTATCTACCCGAAGAATTTCGCAACGAGATCCAGACCAGCTTTCCGGGAATGCCGGGAACAGGCGGAAGTGACCACTCTTCTTTTGTACAAAAAGGAATTCCGGCCTTTGGCCTTTCTTCCACTTCTTGGGATTATGGAAAAGTAACCTGGCATACGAATCGGGATACCTACGATAAAATTGTCTTCGACGAGGTCAAGCAGAATGCGATTATTGTAGCGATATTAACTTACCTAGCTTGTGAGGAGCCGGAATTGGTGTCAAGAGAGAAAATCGTATTACCTGTGGATAAAACTGGTAAACAAATGACATGGCCAACAAATTTACAGTCCAAAAGGACAAGTGGTAATTAATGGACTATTAAACAGATTATTCTTAATAACACAAAGGCGCCAATCAGAAAAGAAAGGCGCCTTTGTATGATGAGCTGTTACTGCTTATTTTTTTAGATGCTGATTAAAATAATCCGCAATTTTCTCGTACATATGGATGCGATCTTTGCCCATCACATTATGTTCGTGAGTAGGGTATAAGAAATAATCGACTTGTTTCCCGGCCTTAATACAGGCTTCCAAAAACTCCATACTGTTTTGTTGTACCACTACTGGGTCTTGCGCGCCATGGATGATCAACAACCGTCCTTTTAGCTGATCGGCCTTATTTAATAAGGATGTCAGTTTATATCCTTCAGGGTTTTCCTGAGGTGTGTCCATATAACGCTCACCATACATTACTTCATAAAACTTCCAGTCAATAACTGGACCTCCAGCGACTGCGGCTTTAAAAATATCATTATGATGTAACATAAATGAAGTCGTCATAAATCCACCGAAGCTCCATCCGAAGATCCCCATGCGTTGTTGATCGACAAAGGATTTTGATTTTAGGAATTCAATTCCTTTAAGCTGATCGGCCATTTCATTTTGGCCAAGGTTACGGTGGGTAGCCGTATAAAAATCACGGCCTCGGTAATTGGTGCCGCGATTGTCCATCGTAAAAACGATATATCCCTGTTGGGCCATATAGAGATCAAAGTAACCTGCTCCACCCAACCATTTGTTGGAAACCAATTGCGAATGAGAACCGCCATACAGATAATACATGACCGGATATTTCTTCGCAGGGTCAAAATCATTTGGATAGATGATACGGCCGGTCAGTGGATATTTGCCATCAGCCGAAGTCAGTTGGACAAATTCTATTTTTGGATTATTAATTTTTCCACTGAATGGATTGTCAGCTTTAACCAGGACAGTTCCCTTGCCTGATTTGACCTCCTTGATCTGGATCATGTTTGGTGTTTTCAGGTCACTATATTGGTCATAGATATACTTGCCATCACCACTCAAAGATGCCTGGTGTATGCCCGATTCATTTGTTAGCTGTACTGTTTTTCCGGATTTGAGGTTTACCTCAAATAATTGACGGTCCATACCATTATTGGTGACACCGATATAGCTTATTTTGTTTCCATCAGCCGAGAATTCCAAGAGGTTTTCCAATACAATATCCTTGAAACCTAATTTTTTAATCAGTTTTCCCTCCGTATTGTAGAGGTAAAGCTGGTTGTAGCCATCTTTGTCGGATTGGTAAAGAAATTGATCCGCTGTGTTTGGTAAGAAGGTTAGTGGATTTTCTGGCTCTACCCAAGTTGTTGCGGTTTCCTCAAACAATGTTTTAACCAATGCTCCAGTTTCAGCATTGTATTTATTGAACTTGAGGTCATTTTGACCGCGGTTGAGAACGCCTACATAAATGAATTTGCCTGAAGGATCCCAAGTTACACTGGTCAGGTATTGTTCGCTATGATCTCCGGTCTGTAAGGTTACTTTTTGTCCAGTGACACTGTTGTAGACAACCAGTGTTACCTCCTCCGACTTTTGCCCTGTCATGGGATATTTTATCCATTTGATTTCGGCAACTTTCGGACTCCATTGGGGGAGTGGGTAGTTGGCGACCATGGTTTCATTTTTGCGGTAGTAGAGCAGCTTGTCATTTTGAGCATTCCACCACATGCCTTTTTTTATGCCGAATTCCTGCCGGTGGGTATAATCACTACCATTTACAATACCTTTGTCGCTGTCGTTGGTTACTGCCGTTACTTTTCCGTTTTTGTCAACGATGGCGATATTATTGTCCACCAAATAAGCAACTTTAGAAAGGTCTGTGCTTAGTTCGCGGTTAGCACCTTGGCTATCGTTGCCGATAAAACTTTCGATATTTTTGGACTTGACATTATAGACGACTGTATATACCTTATCTTTGCCATCTACCTGGAGCAAGAGTGAATTGCCATCATGCCATTTATAGTCGTAAGGAAACATGCGTAAGCTAAATGTTTCGTTTGGAATTGCAGCTTTTAAAGCTGTTTCGAGCTCATTTTTAGACAACAAGCCAGTCTCTGTCCAATTGGTTGCTGCACTTTTGGAGAGCAGATTTTGATACGATTTATCGAGGTAAGAGAGGCTGTTTGATTTCGGTATCCAGGAAGCTGCGGTAATCGATGTTGGCGCATAGGTGCGCGGTCCGAATACCGTTTCTTCCAAATTAAGGTTTCGTTGGGCATGGCTGGTTAAGGCACTTGCCAACAAGAAGAATAGCGCAATTCTTTTCATTAGAATAATTTATTTTTAATGATGCTGAGCCGACCATAAGTGTTTTTTTGTCCTTATGATGGAGTTTGCTTTTAAATTTTATAGGGCTAAATTAGGGAAATAGCCCTATAAAACCTAGTACAGAATTGTTGCTTGTCTAACTGAAATTGTTGTGTCGATCTATAGTTTGCGGAGCCAGATATTTCTAAACTGGACCAGATCACCATGATCTTGCAGGATAATGGGGCCGGGACCATGGCTCAGTTGTTTCGGAAGTCCTATGTACTCTGTTGTGCCATCAATCTGGGTGTTATTCTGGACAAGGACGCCATTATGGAGAACAGTGACTGTGCCTTTGCTGATCAATAGACTGTCTTTGTTAAACTGGGGAGCCTTGTAGATGATATCGTACACATGCCATTTGTCCGTTACGATGACCTGAGCCAACGGCGGACGTTGTTTGTAAAGACTTCCCGCACCACCATTAACATAGGTCGGATTGTTATTGTTGTCCAATACCTGGATTTCATAGAGCCCCTGCAGGAAAATGCCACTATTCCCTCTGCCTTGTCCTTCACCCTTGATTAGCTCGGGACTCTTCCATTCAATATGGAGCTGAAAGTCACCGAAATGTTCGGTTGTCTCGATATTTCCAGTTCCAGGTTTTACTTCAAGCGTATTGTTGGCTACTGTCCAATTTGCATTTCCCTTTTCGCTCTTCCATTTGCTCAGATCCTTACCGTCAAAAAGAACAATGGCATCACTTGGGATTCCCTTGTTAAGTGTTACTGTTGGCGGAACAGGTTTGTAATATTCTGTATCGCTGGGTTTCATATTTGTTTGGGCATGGATTGCGCTGGAACCGCATAAGATCGCCAGGCTTAGTGCCGAAGATAAAGAAAAGTTCATCTGTTGGGTTTTTGGTGTATTTAAACTTAGGAAAATTTGCTTTTATATACAATTATAATTTTAAAATAGGATCTATTTAAGTGTCTGCTTTTGGCTGACGAGATTTTTGCTCTGGTCTGATGCTATTGAATTCGTTGAAAGTGTAGGTTTTTTGATTTGGAACAATTTGCTTAGGTTTGTGCATGGCAACCATTTTACAGACAGTCTCATTGAAAGAAGCGCGTTTTTATGCGCCAATTGGCTATTACGAGGAAGAACAGATTCTCGGGAATGAATTTTTTGTGTCTATTGATGTCTCTTTCCCTTTTCATAATACAGAAACCGAAGATTTGCGTAATACGCTAAACTATGAAGAACTATACCAGATCACTGCACGTGTGATGCAGCCCAAACGGAAACTGCTGGAATCTGCAGCTGCGGAAATATTGGAACAGATTCGGTTAGGGGTGCCGCATGCCGAAATGATCGAGGTTGTCATTCGCAAATCGAATCCACCTTTTGGCGGCGATTTATCCTATTCGCAGGTTGGTTTGAAATACCTGAATGATTAATTTTCAAACTGGACCAGCAAAAGTTTGAAATACCAGCCTAAATTTGTGGATCCATTGTATAAAAGTGTCAAATTGTTAAGATGAATATTTACGATCTTGTTATAGCCGATAAGGAAAAGATAGCATTAGAAGATGTTTTTTTAGCGGAAGATAGTCGGCAGAAACTGCAACAGTTGATTAAGGAACATCGCTATATTAGAGAGCTCTCGCAATATGGTCTGCCTGTAAGCAACAAGATTCTATTGCACGGTTATTCAGGTTGCGGAAAAACAACGACGGCAAAAGCGCTGGCGACAGCACTCGACAAACCGATCTATATCTTGAATCTGAGTAACTTGATCTCATCCCGCATCGGTGAGACTTCACAGCATATCAAGCAGGTCTTTGACAAGGCTGGACGTGAAAAAGCTGTACTGTTTCTCGATGAATTTGACCAGATCGGAAAAGCGCGGATCAGTGAAGAGAAAGATGTAGGAGAGATGCGCCGCCTGGTGAACACGATTATCCAACTAATCGACTATTTTCCCAACGAAGCTGTATTGATTGCGGCAACCAACCATCCCGAGATATTGGATACAGCAATTATTCGGCGATTTCAACTTCGCCTGGCTTTTGAATTACCGACTCATGCGCAGCTGGATGCTTATTATGCTAAACTATTTTCCCCCTTTCCCCAATATGATGCTTTGGTATCACGGATTTATGATGTTTCCTATGCAGAGGCAAAAGATTATATCTACGATGCTGTTAAGTTTTTGCTGATTAGAGCACTGGAACAACAAGAAAGACCAGAACCAGAAGGGTAAAGCTCCAAGGTTAATGTTTTGTAAAATTAAATCCGCCTGAAAACAGTTTGCCTACTGCTACGTTAATGCTATATCGGATAGAGGGATCTTGGTTTCCTCACAATGACAATGTCGCTCCCTTTCTTGGAGGGTTTTAAATAAGATATGTCAAAATGACGTTTTAAATTATCTAAAAATGACATTTTGTCTCTGTTTTGCGACTGGTACGTGAATTGAATATCCCCTAGAAAAGAGTTAGAAAATAAAGCTTAACAAAAAATAAAAAAATTAGGAGGACAAAAAATGGCATTAATTAAATTCCCTACAAAAAGTTTGAATACCGACGCAGTAAATCCATTTGTAAATACTGTATTTGACAATCTATTTAATGATAATTTTATTTCAGATCGTTTAGTTTCACGTGTTCCTGCGGTGAATATTTCGGAGTCTGAAAAATCATTTAAGATCGAAATGGCAGCTCCAGGATTGGATAAATCAGATTTTAAAATCAATGTAGATAAAAATCTGATCACTATTTCAGCAGAGAAAAAAGAAGAGCAAGTAAGTGAAGAAAAACTATATAGCAAGAAGGAATTCAATTATAGTTCATTTTCAAGATCATTTACCTTGCCTGAAACGGTTGACTATAGCAATATTGAAGCAGCCTATGAGGGTGGAATATTGATTTTAACTGTTGGCAAGAAAGAAGACGCTATTATTGCAAAGCGTTTGATCGAAGTAAAATAGTTCATGCTGCTCATATGATAAATATAAAGATCATATGATAAGCTCATCCTGACCAATGGTCAGTTTACTCAAATAAGATAGTTTTTTAGGTTAGTTTATGTTTTGATCCCTCGGAATACAAAAATATTCCGAGGGATTTTTTTATCCAATCTCTTCATATCCCACTGCACGCGGTACTTTGGCTAGATAGGGCTCCATTTCTTCCGGTAACTTGGTCAATTTTCGCAGCTTTAAGTCAAGCCAGGCGCCATCAACGTTTACTGTACAGCATAATATGCCATCCTTGCGATAGACCTTATGAATAAAAGAAAATCGACTATTGATTTTATTGTATTTGGTCAGTTCCACTTTTACCTGAACGTATTCATCCAGATGAACCTCCTTCGCGTAGATCAATTCTTCCCGAAATAGGATCGGTCCGATCTGAAACTGGGCGAACTTGTCCAAAGAAAAGCCCATTTTGTTTAACATATTACTTCGTGCCTGCGCACAGATATCGGCATAGGCAGAATGGCGCATGTGCCGATTGGCATCTATTTGTGCCCAGATGACCTGTCCCTCATAAAATATATTTTCCATAATTATTATTGTGATTTGCCTCCTTTTTATGAACAATTTACATATTTTTAAATTAAGCTGTAACACTTTGTTTGTTTGCTATACTTATTACCTGAAAAGATCTTAAAAGAAAATTTACCATTGGCTCATTCGGAAACAGAATTTCTTCAGTTGATTGACGAAAATAAAGGAATTATCGTCAAGGTGAGCCGTATGTATATGGATGACCATGATGGACGGCAAGATCTTTATCAGGAAATTGTGTATCAGCTCTGGAAATCCTATGCAACGTTTAAGCAGCAAAGTAAATTTTCAACATGGATGTACCGTGTTGCATTGAATACCGCGATGGTATTTTTAAAGAAAGAGAAAAAACATCAGATTTACGATAGCCTGGAAGAACGACATGATTTTCCCGACGAATCTTATAATCCGGATAAAGACGAACAGCTAAAAATATTCTATCAGGCGGTGCATGAACTGAATGCTGTAGAAAAAGCATTGATCTTTTTGTTTTTGGAAGGCCAGAGCCATCGCGAAATTGCGGCGCATCTTGGTATATCTGAAGTCAATGCACGGGTCAAATTAAATCGTACAAAAGAACGGATTCAACAAATCATTAAAAAATACAATTATGAATTTTGATGAATTAAAAAAATCTTGGCAGGAACAGCCAACAGATGAGGATCTACAAAATCCAAATCTCAAACATTATAAGGAGGTCGGCAATATCATGGCCAAACTGAGACGCAATATCAAACGTGAATTTGTTTCCTGGGTGGTGTGCATGTTTTTTCTGATTGCTGTACCCATGCTACCTATTTATAAAATCTCCGGGTATGCAGCTTTTGCGTATTACTTTTTTATTGTGCAGATCTCGCTGTCGAGCTTGCTATATTACCGCAGGTTCTATTACCTGATCAAAAGTGCCAAACAGATTGATCTTCTGGCATCCCGTGAGCATCTCCTCAAGCTGTATTATGATCTCAAATATGCTGTCGAGACCTATCGTATCGTTGCCTATGTGATGATTCCGCAAGCCTTGTTTCTTTACCTCATTATGATTGGCCAAAATAGAGCAATCACCTGGTTTGAGAAATTATATCACTTCAGAGAGACCCTCCAGCAAGATCCCAATTTTATACTATGGATGATCCTTTCTGCACTTATTTCGATCGTTATTATCGTGTTGATTACCGAATTTATGATCCGTGCCTATTATGGGGATTATGTCAAACAGATCAGAGAAAACCTGGATCAGATGGAAGCGGAATAGGGGTGTTGATGCGAAAAAGGTAAAGTCTTTGTGTTTTTTGAACTTGGATATTTCGTATCTTGTTATCGAAAATCCTTGTCCATGATGTACAATCCGACCAAGAAGTTACAACGTAGTTCCCAAATCTTAAGCATATTAGCAAAATATGGTTTCAAAGATGCCATTGCCCGTTTGCCATGGAAAGGGTCAAGAGCGAGCTTAGAGCGTAATATAGATGTTGATAAAATCAGTGTATATACGCGTATCCGTATGGCTTTGGAAGAGCTCGGGCCGGCCTTTATCAAGTTGGGGCAATCGGCTTCCACCCGCGAAGGTTTGCTCCCAAAAGATCTTGTCGAGGAACTCAAAAAACTCGAAGATAATGTCCCACCCTTTGAAGTCGACATTCAGGAATATCTCGCTGAAGAACTCGGATTAGATATCACCGAACAATTTGAGACCATCGCGTCGGAGCCCTTTGCCGCAGCGTCTATTGCTCAAGTCTATCGGGCGACATTAAAAGACGGCACAAATGTTGTCTTAAAAGTCCGTCGACCGGGAATAGATGAGGTCATGCGTGTAGATCTTGCGCTCATGCGTGATATCGCCAAGATTCTGACCATGTACAATGACGCACTGGAAAATCTCAACCTTTCCCTGATTGTAGAGTCTTTCGCAATGACCCTGCAAGAGGAAATGTCTTTGGTCATTGAGCGCCATAACATCGAACGCTTTGCTAAAAATTTTAAAGGCAACAAACTGATCAAGGTGCCCAAAGTTTACCCTGATCTCTCCTCTGATCGCGTGCTCTGTATGGAGTATCTCGATGGTTTCAAAGTGACAGATGTTGTGGAAATTAAACGACGGGGAATGGATGTGGAAACCTTGGTGAAAAATGGGATCAATCTGTATCTGGAACAGGTGATTATCCACGGTTTTTTTCACGGTGATCCGCACCCTGGTAATATGATGGTAATGCCCGATGGACGTATAGCGTTTCTGGATTTTGGCAACATGGGCAAATTGCTCGGAATTGACCGGCGACAGCTCGAGGAGTTTATCCAATCGGCTATTTCCGAAGATGCGGTCCGACTGGCCGATGTCATTGAGGACGTGGCTGTAGTGAGTCATATCCCTGACCGAAATCAGTTTGAACGATCCCTATATGAAATATTTGACATGATCGATAATGTTTCCCTAGGTGATCTCAGCCTCGATCTGCTGTTCAATAAACTCTGGAAGATCATTGGTGACAATCGCTTGTATTTCCCGGAATATATCTATCAGCTCATGCGAGGTATTTCTTTGATGGAGGGAATCGGTCGCCAACTTTATCCTGATCTGAATATCATGGAGAGTATTAAGCCTTTTGCCCGACGAATCATGATGGAACGGTTATCGCCAGAAGCTATTTTCAAGAAGGGAAAACATAAGATAGAATCTTTCGCCCGGGATGTCGAAAAACTTCCGGAGGATATGCGGGCTTTAGTACGGCTATTCCGTACGGGAAATTTCACCTTGAATCATCGCCTGATCAGTGCCCGTTCCTTCAATGCCATACTCCGTAAAGGGGTCAACCGTATTGTGATCGGAATCATGTTTATGTCACTCAATTTATTGGGGGGAATGGTGATTGTCGCACGTATTGAACCGCAATGGTGGGGCATTCCCGTTTTTGCCTGGATATGCCTGGGCTCGGCATGGGTCTTTGCGGTCTATTTATTTATTGCCATGATCCGGGCAAAAGATAATGATTAAATGACCTTCCCTAGTTTATCTATATTTTTGAATCATACACACAACGAATTAGCTGGTATAAGTTAATAGCATACGAAATAGTTATGGAAATCAATCTAATTGGAAAAAAAGCCCTGATTGGCGCAAGTTCTGCCGGTATCGGTGCCGGGATTGCCAAAGTTTTGGCATCCTGTGGTGCCTCGGTTACCCTAGCATCACGTAGTGAGGAGAAATTGAAGCATACTTTGGAAAGCCTGGACAGCTCAAAAGGGCAGGTACATCAATATATTCTGGTCGATTACAATGATCATGAAGACTATAAAGTACAAATAGATCGTTATTTTGAATCAAACAAGGTGGATATCCTGGTCAATAACTCCAACGGACCCCAGGCGGGAACGATTGATCAGAAAAATCTGGCGGACTACCAGCATGCCTTTGAACTCTTATTTCAGAATCATTGTTATACGACTTCTTGTGCCTTACCTTATATGTTGGCAAACGGTTATGGACGCATTATCAATGTATCGTCTTCCACTGTAAAAGAGCCCGTATCTAATCTGGTTTTATCAAATACCATCCGTACCGCCCTGATAAGCTGGAGCAAATCGCTTTCAGATGATGTTGCAAAGGACGGCGTGACTGTCAATAGTATATTAACAGGGCTGTTTGATACCGAAAGAATTCAGTCTTTGACCAATATGGATGCACAGCGCTTGGTGGTATCCTATGATGAGGCTTTGCAATTGCGGTTAAAACAGGTGCCGGCGGCTCGTTTGGGTGAGCCTGAGGAATATGGGTACCTGGTCGCTTTTATTTGCTCGACCTACGCCAACTATCTTACCGGAGCCAATATTCCGCTGGATGGTGGTCTATTGAAAGGCTTGTAAGGTAAAAAGAAATTCGCCCGAGAATGAGAAAGGCGAGCTTATGGCTGAGTAGTAATAAGCCAAAAAAAAGTGGCTATCCAAATCTTGGGTAGCCACTTTCAGTTTGTGTGATTTAAAAATCTTTACCTAGTTCAAAACCAATTCGGTATTGACAGTAATGTCCACATCAGAGGCAACTGCTTCTACACCTGAAGGTAATTTATCATTGTATTTGATGCCAAAATCCTGACGGTTAATTTTTGTTTTTGCTGTAAAGCCTGCACGTGTTTTTCCCCAAGGATCGGTAATAACACCACCATTTTGAGTGACATCAAAAGTTACTTTTTTAGTTACGTCGCGGATGGTCAGATCTGCCACCATAATATATTTACCTTTCACTTTCGCATTTTTGAAGGTGACAGATTTTAAGGTCATCTTTGGAAATTTGTCTGCAGCGAAGAAATCATCTGTTTTTAAATGATTATCACGTGCTTCAATACGAGTATCAACACTATTGACATCAATGGAAAAGTTTACTTTTGCATTGTTGAAACTTGTACCGGTTGCAGTTTCCACTGTTCCCTCCACTTTGGTAAATTGACCATCGACAAAACTGATACCAAGGTGTTTTACATCAAATCTTGCATTGGTATGTCCCGGATCAGCAGACCATTTTACCTGCGCTACAGCAACATTAACCATTAACGCTGCCACTGCTAAAAATTGGAAAAATCTATTCATGTTATTTTCTATTTGTTTATTTATCAAACGTTTAATTATTCAAAATGTTTGTTTGAACAAGCTTTTGCAAAGGTGGGATAAACTTGAATAGAAAAAAATGATGTAGGTCAAGAATTTCGATTAGGCTTTAAAATTTGTCTTTTTAAGCGGCTCAAAAACTCCTGTGTCACCCCAAGGTAGGAGGCCAGCTGCATATTGGATATTCTGGGATATATTTTAGGATAGCGCTTGATAAAATCCAGATAGCGTTCCTGAGCCGTAAAACCTATACTGGAGATAATACGGTGCTGGGATGCGATCTGTGCACGCTGGGCCATAATTCTGGAAAGCTTTTCATAAATCGGATGGTCTTCGTAAAGTTTATCCTTATCTGTTTTCGACAGTGTGAGTACAACTGAATCTTCGAGTGCCTGAATATTTTGTAAAGCCGGTTCCTGATAGTTGAAACTGGCAATATCACCCACCCACCAGTCTTCTATGGCAAATTGAAGGATATGTTCTATCCCATCAGCCGTGACATAGAATGACTTAAACAGCCCACTGACGACATAAGCTTCATAATGACAGACTTCACCTGCCCTTAAAAAATATTCCTTCTTCTTGATTTTTCTGACATGATAACGTGATACAATATCATTTAATTCTTCTTCGCTGACATTGATGCGTTGTTTTACAAATTCCTTGAACTGTTCCATTAGGGTGTAAAATACGAAAAATTGCGCTTTATAAAGTAGAATTAGCAGTTAGAAGGATACAATTTTACGAAACTTATACCCAAGTCGAATTTGTATCTCCAGTGGTGATACAATTACAAAATGATGAAAATCAAAAAAACTAGACATCTTTTATCCATTGTATCGTTCGTTGTTCATTGTCGGTAAAGCTGTTATCGATGGTAATATTAAAGATATGTTATCCTAATCTGTCAATTGGACATTTTGGTGTAATATTTGAATAACAGGAAACGTAATTCAACTTAGTTCCATCAATAATTGGTATCTTTTAATGAAATTTAAAATTTTGGTAGAAGTCCAACGTTAAACATGTTCTAATGAAGTTTGTAGCACCGAATAAACTTGAAAATGATAAGGTCGTATTAAAGTTGATAGACCCCAGTGATTTTGATACGCTTTATCAAGTAGCTAAAGATCCGTTGATATGGGAGCAGCACCCCAACAAAGACCGCTGGAAAGAGGAGGTTTTTCGGTCTTTTTTTGATGCTGCATTGGAGAGCAAAGCAGCTTATCTTATTTTGGATAAAACGACGGGGGAATGCATTGGAAGCACGCGATATTATGGTTTAAATGAGGTCGAAAAATCTATTTTTGTTGGCTTTACCTTCTATGCAAGGGCTTATTGGGGGGCGGGTATCAATCCTTTGGTCAAAGAAATGATGTTTGACTTTGCCTTTAATTTTGTGGATAAGATCTATTTACACGTAGGTGCCGAAAATTTCCGTTCGCAGAAAGCTGTGGAACGTTTGGGGGCAAGTAAAGTCGCCGAAAAAATGGTGTCTTATGTCAACGAACCCGAACGGAGGAATTTTGAATATGCACTGGAAAAATCGACCTGGCTTAGAGCTAAGAGATAAGTGATTGATCTCTTAGCAGGATTATCCCTTGACTCCGCTCAATATACTGCCGATAATCACAGTCAGCACAATCAATGTGATGACGATATAGAGCTTATCTTTTTCGATAACGAAACCAAAAAGGGAGCCGATCACCCGTACAATCGGTGTACAGATCAAAAGCAAAACCCCAAGTTGTATGATTTGGGGGATATTTTTGTTGAATGCTCCGACGATAATACCGCTGATGGTGGTATTGGATTTGCCCTCACCAATGAAATCTTTATAGTTGGGTACTGCATCCTGTCCGTGGACGATCAAATACCAGATCCCACCGATCACTAACACGGAGGAGGCCAGGATAACACCTGTCCGTAAAATCTGTCCCACCAAAAGTGAGATATCCTTATCGCTCCAATAGTTTTTTGAAAATACCTGTTTCATCTGCAAATAATTAATTATTAAATGTCTATTGCCAAGGGCATAAACGAGCGCATTAATTTTTCTGTACAATTGAACTTACACTGTTCAAAACTGATATTCGACTGTGTGATACTGGCGAATATCAAATGTGTAAAGCTTATTCGCCTAAAATTTATGTTGAAATCCATTAAAAATCATTTCCAGTGCGACCAATGTGATGGCAACGGCAAAAATAATACGTAGGGTCTTGGGATTCATTCTTTTCAAAAGCTTTGAACCCGTAATAGCACCACAAAGCACACCCAAAATGACTGGAAAGGCAATTCCCGGATCCATATAGCCCCGTTGTAGATAGACCACGGCTGAAGCCGCGGCCGTCACTCCGATCATAAAATTACTTGTTGTGGTACTGACTTTAAAGGGAATTTTCATCATGCTATCCATAGCGAGTACTTTAAGGGAACCCGAACCAATACCCAGCAAACCAGATAGAATACCTGCGACACCCATCAATGAAAAACCGCCGACCACATTGGTCAGTTTGTAGGGAACGAGTTTGCCATCCATTGGATAAGTACTGTTCAATTTTAGCTTTTCGGCTAAAGCTGAACCGCCGGAAAAGGCATGTTCATTTTTCTTGCGCACGGTCATTGCGGCTGAAAAGATCAGTACCACACCAAAGATAATGGCAATCGTATTGGTCGGCATATAGATTGCAATAACGGCACCAATGACAGCACCGATGGTGGTTGCAATTTCCAAAAACATGCCGAGCCGGATATTGGTAATCCCTTCTTTGACATAGGCTGTAGCAGCCCCCGATGAGGTGGCAATGGAAGCCAGCAATGCAGCCCCAATAGCATAACGGATATCGACATGAAATAAAAGGGTCAGCAATGGAATGACGACGACCCCTCCCCCCAAGCCTGTCAGCGATCCTAAGAGTCCCGCAACAAAAGCACCCAAAAGGAGGATGAGTGTAAAGGTGAGAATAGTCATATATTTTGTTTATTGATCCAGTATGGAATAATACCAACTGGACGATAATTTGTTGTAAAATTAAGGGCTTTTTGTTGTTTTTGAAACTTTATGCCCTGAATAGATACAAATGTTACACCAACATGTATCTCGAAAAGAAATACTGCCTTACACCTCATGGTGTAAGCAGTATCGATAACCGTTAACGGTCTAAACCCCGACTCTTCGTTGTACTTTTTCAGTCCGATTGAAGATAGCATAGATGATTGGGAACACGAGCAAAGTCAAGATGGTGGCGGATATCAGTCCACCGATAATGACGATCGCTAGCGGTTTTTGCGATTCCGAACCTATACCAGTAGAGAGTGCGGCTGGCAACAATCCAATTGAAGCCATTAATGCCGTCATGACCACAGGCCGGGTACGTGATTTGACCCCTTTGTAAATAGATTGATCGTTGGGCAGGCCATCTTTTTTGTTCTGATGGAATTCGGAAATCAGGATAACACCATTTTGGATACATATCCCGAATAAAGCAATCATGCCCACACCCGCGGAGATACCGAAATTCATGCCGGTCACATGCAGCGCAATAATTCCGCCGATCAGTGCAAAAGGAACGTTGGCTAGAACGAGCAAAGAATCTTTGATATTGCCGAATAAGATAAACAATAAGAAGAAGATCAAAACCAAGCTGATCGGCACCACCTGCGCCAGGCGATGTGTCGCCCGTTGCTGATTCTCGAACTGACCGGTCCAGCCGATAGAATAACCATCGGGCAATTTGATCTTGCTGACTTTCTGCTGTGCTTCGGCAATGGTATTCCCCAGGTCACGATCCCGGATGGAAAATTTAATACCGATATAGCGTTTGATATTATCCCGATAAATAAAGGCTGCACCATTGTCCTTTTCTATTGTTGCGATACTTTTTAGGGGGATCAAGGTACCATCACCACAGGGAACCATCAGCTGAGCAATATCTTTTTCTGTCTTCCGGTATTCTGGTGCATAACGCAGGCGAATGTTAAACTTACGTTCCCCATCGTATAATACTGAAGTTGTCTTTCCACCAAAAGCCATTTCCAATACCGCCTGGGCGTCGGCCGGTAGCACATTAAATGCCGCCATGCGTGTTCTGTCCAGGATAACACTGACCTCCGGCTGACCAATATTCAGGATAATACCGGGCTCCTTGATCCCTTGTATATCCTTGATCTGTGCAAAGACCTCTTTCGATAGGCGGTCCAGTGTAGCGAGGTTGTCACCAAAGATCTTAATCCCATTCTCGGCCTTAAATCCCGCGACAGCTTCCGCGACATTGTCCGAAATGGGCTGAGAATAGTTGTAGGTGATCCCCTGATACTGCTTGAGCTTATAATCCATCTCTTCGATCAGCTGATCCATGTTAATCTTTCGTGTCCATTCTTCCTTAGGTTTCAGTGCTACAGCAAATTGCACAAAACCGAAACCATTTGGATCTGTTCCGTCGTTGCTCCGTCCGGTTTGCGATAATACACCTGTTACTTCTGGAAAGGATTCCAATGTCGTTTTTAATACTTTGGTCGTTTTGATGGATTCCTTTAAGGAAGTACTCATCGGCATTTCGGCGGTCACCCAAAGTGAGCCCTCATTTAATGTAGGCAGGAACTCAGTTCCTAGAAATTTAGCAGAAAATAGCACCGTGCCCAGTATGACCAGTGATACAATTAAACTCAGACGTTTATTTCTAAAGGTAAAACCAAAACTTTTGGCTACGATTCTGTTCCAAAACTCCACAAAGGGATTACGCCGTTCTTTGACATTTTTGTTTAACAGGATATGGGATAGTGCCGGCACCAGGGTCAGTGTAAATAACAGTGCACCTAATAGGGCAAAACCGAGGGTAAATGCGAGAGGAGAGAACATCTTGCCTTCCACCTTTTGGAAGGAAAATATGGGGATCAAGGAGGTGATGATAATTAGTTTGGAGAAGAAAATGGCTTTTCCCAATCCAGTACCGGTCTGTTTGATCCATCCTGCCTTGGCTATTTTGTTGAATTTTTCCATCCCCAATTTATGGGCCTTATGATCCAGCATGACAAATATACCCTCGACCATGACTACGGCACCATCGATAATAATTCCGAAATCCACCGCACCCAAAGAGAGCAGATTGGCACTCATGCCGGCCAGTTTAAGACATAGAAATGCGAATAACAGGGCAAGCGGAATGACGATGGAAACGATTACTGTCGTCCGCCAGTCGGCCATGAAAAGCAATACCATCAGGGTGACCAGTACAATACCCTCGATCAAATTGTGCATGACCGTGTGGGTTGTGAAATCCATCAGGTTGTCGCGGTCATAGAAGGTTTGCATTTTGACGTCCTTGGGCAATATCTTGTCGTTGAGTTCCGCAATTTTTGCTTTTACGGCAGTCAGTACCTCCCTGGGGTTTTCTCCTTTACGCATCACCACCGTACCGGCAACAACATCATCGCTTTTGCCAAAACCGGCTTGCCCTACCCGGGGCATGGAACTTTCTTTGACCTCCGCTACATTTTTGACGAATACAGGGTTTCCACGTTCGTTGATCACCGTAATGTTTTCGATGTCATTGATGGAGTTGACCAAACCGATGCCACGGACGACATAGGACTGTCCACTTTTTTCAATTACATCACCACCGACATTGAGGTTACTCTTGCTGACTGCATCGTAAACCTGTAGGGGCGTAAGATTATATTTGTCCAATTTGATGGGATCGGTACTGATCTCATAAACGAGATCCTGGCCACCGAACACATTGATGTCAGCAACGCCCGGAACACCTCTCAATGCCCGGTCAATAACCCAAGTTTGTAATGTCAATAGATCCCTGGAATTTCGTTGGTCGCTATGCAAGGTATACCGGAATATTTCTCCTGTCGGACCGTATGGCGGTTGCACCTCAGGGTCTATATCTTCAGGGAGACTGACCGAACGCAGCAAGTTGTTGACCTGATTGCGTGCAAAAGTATCATCTACCCCGTCATCAAAGATGATTTTGACAATGGAAAGCCCAAACATGGTCGTACTGCGGATACTGGTTCTCTTCTGAACGGGACTCATGCCCAATTCAATAGGTGTGGTCACAAAGCGTTCTACCTCTTCAGCACTACGGCCATTCCATTGGGTGATGATGGTAATCTGTGTATTGGTTACATCTGGAAATGCCTCAATAGGCATACTTTTGAAACTAATAAAGCCAGCAATAGCCAAAATACCAACCCAAATAAAGGTGAACGCTTTATTTTTTATGGAAAAGGCAATGATATTTTTAATGAATTTGTTCATTCTCGTAAAAAGCTAACACGGGTTAATTATCCAATGCTCTATAGATCAAAAGCTTGTTGTTGACAATCACTTGCTCTCCCTCCTGCAAGCCAGTACTAACATAGGTGGTTTCTACATTTTGTTTCATGGGTTGGATCTCGTGGATCTTGATGTCATTCTGTGATTTGTAGATTAACACGAAATACTTGTTCTGATCAAAAATGACCGCATCCGAAGGGATGGCCAGTGCCTGTGTATTGGAGTGATGGAGTAGCTTGATCGTGGCTTTACTATCCGGAATAAGTAGGCCATCTTTGTTATCCAGGACGACGCGCGCCTGCATGGCGTTGGTTTGTGGATCAATGATTTTAAAGATTTTGTCGATACTTCCCTCGAATTTTTTGTCGGGATAGCTCAATGTGGAGACAACGGCAGGCATGCCCATGCTAATCTTTTCGATATCCGTTTCATTGACATTGAGTATTGCCCAGACGTCTTTGGTGTTGGCGACATCAAAGATATTGTCGCTGCGGTCACTACGCAATTGCATATCTTTATTGATGTTTTTTTGGACGATATATCCGTCAATAGGGGATACAACGGAGTAAATATTACCCGTACGAACATTGTAAATCTGACTGACGGCCTCTGAACGGCGCAGTTGCTCCTTGGCTTTGGTCAATTGCCCTTTAGCCTCAAGCATATCTTTGTCAGTACTCAATTTACCGTTATACATATCCTCTGCGACACGGTAATTCTTTTCGGCAAGCAGCACATCCGTTTTCGCATCGGATAGATCTTTTTGTATGCCCGCAACCTCTGTACTTCTGATTGTTGCGAGTACCTGACCTTTATGTACATAATCACCCAAGGATACATTGACGGATACAACATTCCCTCCAACGAGTGGAAAGATGTCAATGTAATTGTTCTGATCGGCTGATATCTTACCGAAGAAATTTAGTTCCTCAGTTACATTTTCTTTTTTTACCGTGGCAAAACTTGTCGATTTGAGCATCGTTTCGCTGATTTCAAAACCTTTGACAATCGCTGAATTGTCGGTTTTTTTATGATTCTGGCAGGCGTATAAGCATACGATGGCCACAGTGCTTAGGAGAAGTTGTTTAGTTGACATGGCTTGAATTGAATATAGGGGTTTGCGCCAAGTAGTTAAGCTGCTCGGCATTGAGGATAATTTCTTTTTTCATATCATAAAGTTTGAGGATAGATATCCGATAACTATCCATAAAATCGGTGAACTCAACTAGGGAGATATTTCCTTTTCTGAAATTGCTGAATACACCATCGTAGACTACAGCAATATTGTGTAGGTCGTCAGCCGTAATAGTGAAATATTGGTTGTATTGATTTTCCCAAGACTGATAGTTGGAACGGATCTGCGATTCCAATAGCTGTCGCTGTACTTCGATATTCTTTTTGGCTTCTTCTTCGGCATATTTGGCCTTGATGATATTTCCCTTGTTTTGTTTCCATAGTGGAAGTGGAATCGCTGCTTTGAGATTCACCTCATTGTGAAATGTTCCTCCGTTTTGGCTGTATTCTATACCTAAATTGATGTCGGGTGTATTCAGGGATTTTTGCCATTTGGTAAAAAGCTGTGAGCTTTCGGCAGTTTTTAACGCAAATTGATAGTCGGCATTATTTTCAAGTGCGAGGTCAAACATCTTGTCCATGCTCATTGTAGGTCTGATTGTCAATTCCCGATCTGCCTCCGTATCCGATAGATTGGGGAGCACATCTTCCTGATTGGAGAGCAGTACCCTTAATTGTTGTTGCATACCGATAATGGTATTGGTGGCACTCGTTTTTTCGTTGGTGAGATCGATGGCCATGGTTTGCAGACGAACTTGGTCCCGAAGTGAAACGTTTCCCTTTTTGCCTTCTTCCTTATAGGCTGTCAACAGGCTGTTGAGGTAATCCAATTGCACATTGATGTCTGCCAGTTTATGCTGTTCGAAATAAAGAGAATAGAATGTTGTCCTTAGTTGTGCCCGTAGACTGGCCAGCAACTGGCTGAATTGAAGTTTTGAAAGCTCGACATTTGATTTGGCAAACTCAACCTCATTTTTCTTTTTTCCACCTAGATAAAGCAATTGGGATACGCTGGCATCTTTTGATCCCCCCACATGGAATGCCTTTTTATTTTGTGGATCATAAGCATTGACGGCGACTTCCAATTGCGGAAGCTCCCAGATTTTGGCCTGAATGACATCTGCTTCGGCCTGACTGATATCATATTGTTGCGCCAATAAGGAGAGGTTGTTTTTTCGGAAGGCTTCTTCACATTCAAGAAGCGTCATTTTCCGGCCAGAAGACTGCTGTATTGTTTTGCCAGTTGTATTTTCAGAACGGGCAGTTGTATTTTCCGAATGCATAGCATCGAAGGTAATTGTGGGGTTCTGTTGTGCAAATGCAACGGAATTTAAAAACAGCAAAAATAGCAAGGATTTCTTTGTCATCATGATCGAATCTTATGCAACAAAGAACGCGGGCACAGATTAAAAGCCCCTTAATAAATACTTAAAAAAAGCTTAAAATTTGATCATTCTTTACCTCAGCTGCCTATTGGAGTGGTAGGGAATCGCTGTTTTCGGTGGTCGACTTAGGGAATCTGAGTGTAAATGTATGGGCCGACTGCTGTGTATTGGCTTTGTATTCGACGCTGGCCTGATGTGAATCCATAATGCGTTTGACGATCCGCAGCCCTAAGCCCGATCCGGTGGTTTCTGAGGCATTCTCGCCACGGCTGAACGCATCAAAAATGCGTTTTTGATCAGTGCTGCTCAGCGCAGCTCCATGATTGGTTACCAATACTTTCAGCTGCGTCGGAGATTCATGGATAACAACACTTACTTCAGGGTGATAGGAGTACAGGGCTGCATTTTTAAATAGATTGACAAAGGCGATTTCAATCAATTGCGCCGAACAAATGAGGGTCAATTTAGGATCTGCGATGCCTTTAATAGAAAAATCAAGCTGCAGATCAGGGAAGGCTTTTGCGACTTTTTCGTATGCTGTAAAAATAATTTCGTCAATCCGTTCTTCCTGATAGGTGGTTTGGAGTGTTGCCGAATCAAATTTTGAAAGGAGCATCAGCGAGCTTGTGACTTCAGAAAGATGCTGTGTTTCTTTTGCAATATTGTCAAGTACGTGGCTGACATCTTCATCAAGCTGTTGTTGATGCCGGAGGTTCTCCAATTGGAATGACATTCTGGCCAGTGGTGTGCGCAGCTCATGGGAAGCACTCGAGTTAAATTCTTTTTGGGATTCAAAAGCACTGGACAGCCGTTTCAGCATGGTATTGAATGCTTGGGTTAATACCGCGATCTCATCCGTATTTCCGGCATATTTAACCGGGTTGGTCAACTTACTGGCATTGATTTGGGTGATGTCTTTTTTGAGTCTATCCAAAGGATGTAATAAACGAAGAATAAGATTGTAGCTAAAGATCCAGATTAGCAAAGTGCTCAGTAAGAATAAGATCGTTAAGACGATGGCCAGGTGATCTAGTTTCTCGTTCCCAGAATAATCCTGGGCTTTAACCAAAAGGTAGTAAGTCTGTTTGTTGATCAGGTAGTATTTGCCCAATATTTCATATTGGTCCTGTTTGTAGAAGATTCGTTTTTCATTGTCCAGACGATTAATAATCGCCTGATTCCAGGTAATTGTTTTGTCTTTTACCGTGCTGAAAATAAGTTTTTTATGCTTGTCCAGAATAATGACATCCTCATAAAAGAGTCCATCTTCAATATCCTGAAAATAAGTTTTGTACGATTCGCGGTCAAAGGAAGGGGTATTTGCGATATAATGTGAAATATAATCCAGTTTATCGATCAGACGCTGGCGGAATTGATCATTTCTGAAATCAACGCTGGCATAATAGATAATGAGCATCGCGATTCCGAATAGGATGGAGAACGCAATACTAAAACTGATCGCTATTTTCTTTTTTAAAGTCATTTATCCGCAGCGAGGTAATAGCCAAATCCAGGTCTGGTGTGGATAAGCTTATTTTCAAAATTCTTATCAATTTTTTTACGTAAAAAATTGATGTAAACTTCGATGGTATTTTGTGTTGTCTGAAATTGATTCTGCCATACTTCTTCAGAAATATGTTGTTTAGATAAGGTACGTCCATTGGCCTGTGCCAAGATCAACAGCAACTGAAATTCCTTCTGCGTCAGGTTGATTTCTTCATTTGACCGCAGTACCCTGGCCTCTTCAGGATAAATAATCAGATCATCGATGACCAATGTCTTGGGGCTATTGCTCTCATTGTGCTGATGTCGGCGAAGAAGTGAATTGATGCGCATCAACAACTCATCCAACACAAAAGGCTTGACTAAATAATCATCTGCGGCACGGAGAAAAGCTTCCTTTTTGTCGTCGATGTCATCATAGGCAGAGAGAATGATAATCGGGGTCAGCGCATCATGACTTCGTATTTTCTTGCAGATTTCTAAACCGTTTATCTTGGGAACATTGATGTCTAGCAGGTAAAAGCCGTATTTTTTTTGATGTGTCCGTGCCAAAAATTCAATGCCATCAAAGGCCTGGTCACAAGAGAAGCCCTGACTTAGTAAAAAGGATTTGATTTCAGTAGAAAGAACCCTGTCATCTTCGAGTAGCAAAATGTCCACCATAAATGTATGCATTGTCGTTTTGTAAAAGTAAGCAAATTTTGCAAACCTCATCAATGGGACCCTTTTGGGCTGTTCTTTTGGTGGAAATAATTTAGTAACACAAGATTTACACGAAGAAATATGAAACAAAAAGAAATCTAAGTAGATTCAAATCGAAATTATAGATAAACATTATGGAAAGCAGAAGAGAATTTCTTCGAAAAACCTTGTTATTTTCTGGAGCTGCTGGTATTGCTAGTTTTATGCCGGCCTCCATTCAAAAAGCCTTTGCAATAGATCCGGTGCCGGGAAGCAGTTTTCTGGATGCAGAACATATCGTGATCCTGATGCAGGAAAATCGTTCCTTTGATCATACGTTGGGGAGTCTTTCCGGTGTACGTGGTTTCAATGATCCACGTGCGGTGCGGTTACCCAACGACCTGCCGGTATGGTATCAGACAGATAAGGCGGGGAAGGTATTTGCTCCTTTTCGACTAAATCTCAAAGAGAGCAAGGTGACTTGGATGGGCTCACTTCCCCATAGCAGAGCGAGTCAGGTGGACGCTTATAACCAGGGGAAATACGACCAATGGTTGACCGCTAAGCAATCGGGTAACAAGCAATATGCGTCAATGCCGCTGACCTTGGGTTATTTCACGCGTGAAGATTTACCTTTCCACTATGCGCTGGCGGATGCTTTTACCGTATGTGATCAGAATTTCTGCTCGGGCATGACCAGTACAACTCCCAATCGTTCTTTCTTTTGGACCGGTAAAATCACAGAAGTAAAAGATGGATTGCAGAAGGTCAATATTCGTAACGATGATTTCGGCTATGGCAAAATGACCTGGGAAACCTTTCCGGAGTTGTTGGAAAAGAACAATATAGACTGGCGTTTTTATCAAAATGAAACAAGCTGTGGTGGAGGCCTATCGGGTGAAGAGCGCGCTTGGTTGTCCAATTTTGGCTGTAATCTATTGGAATTTTTTCAGGCCTATCAGGTCAAATTTAAAGATACCTATGTCAGCAACCTCGCAACACAGGTACGTGATCTGCCGGGACAGATTTCCAAGCTCGAAGAGCGTTCGCCCGAATCCGAGGAGCAGGCCGAGAAAATTCGTGTTGACATCCGTAAGAAAAGTGAAGCCCTTGAGCGGGCTGAAGCTGAATTGAAAGCGTTCAATGCCGACAATTATAATAAACTGTCTGATCTTACGAAATCTTTACATCAACGCGCCTTTACGATCAATAAAGGGGATAATAATTACCGTAAGCTGGAGACATTGCAATTTAAGGAACAGGGTAAAAAGCGGACTTTGGAAGTACCTAAAGGGGATGTGCTGGATCAGTTTCGAAAAGATGTCGACGGCGGTAAATTACCCGCGGTATCCTGGTTGGCTGGTCCCAAAAATTTCTCGGATCATCCCAGCGCCCCTTGGTATGGGGCCTGGTATGTGTCGGAAGTATTGGATATCCTGACCAAAAATCCGGAGGTCTGGAAAAAGACCATTTTTATCATCACTTACGATGAGAATGATGGCTATTACGACCATGTGAAACCTTTTCTCGTACCGGATCTGATGCGGAAAGATACAGGGGCCTGTTCGGCGGGAATTGATAGCGAAGTGGAAATGGTACGTCTGGACAATGAGCTCAAACAGGGGATTCCAAAGAAACAGGCCCGTGAGGGAGCGGTTGGGTTGGGATTCCGTGTGCCGATGTATATCGCATCGCCTTGGTCAAGGGGAGGAAAAGTCTGCTCCCAAGTGTTTGACCATACGTCGACTTTACAGTTCCTGGAATACTTCTTTAACCATAAATACAACAAAAATATTCATCTGGATCATATCAGTGCCTGGCGGCGGACGATCTGCGGTAATCTGACAGCAGCATTCACACCCTTTGTTCAAGCGCAGGAGCAGCTCCCTTTTCTAGAGCGAAACCAATATATCGAAACCATATACAATGCTCAATTCAAGGATAATCCGGGCGGGTTTATTGAAATTACTGACCTGAATCAGGCTAAGCAGCAGGTTTGGACTTCGAAATTCAATCGTGTTCAGGAAAAAGGAACCCGTAAATCACCAGCCTTGCCCTATGGACATGATGCCGTTGGCTATGTGCAGAATGGTCAATTTAACCTGAATATGCAGGTGGATACAGCCATATTTGGTGAAAAAACGAATGGAGTGCCTTTCAATGTCTATAGTCCACTTGCCTATACAGACGAAGAGGGCCAAATCGAAACCTATCGAAACTGGAATTTTGCGGTCAAGGCCGGAGATCGCCTCAACTATCAATGGGATCTACAGAAATTTGAAGGACAGCAATATGCCTTTGAGCTGCATGGTCCAAATGGTTTCTACCGAAAGTTTGCCGGACAAAAAAATGCGGCAACGTTGTTGGCCGTGGTGTCTCCGGAACTTAAATCACTGACCAAAGCACCAACAGGTAAACTGCAACTCACACTCAAAAATCTGGATGCAAAGACTGTTCAGGTGGAGGTGAAAAGTTTGAATTATCAGCATTATACAGCGACAAAGGAAATTGGAGCCGGTAAAGAACTTATCCTTACCTTAGATATTGCCGCGCAGGGCAATTGGTACGATCTTGTCATCAAGGGACTGGGCAATGCTAATTTTGAACTACAGCTTGCGGGACGATTGGAGACGGGAGTGGAAACCACGACTGATCCCTTATTGGCCTAGTGTTTTGCAAGCAAGGCTGTCTGTATTAGCAGTCTGACTGTGACAGTGGGTTCGAGCTTTTACTGAAGGATTTAGGCAATACAGTAATTTGACTGGTGCAGCTTAACTAGCGTTATTTGAAACTGCAATTAGACGTTCTTCCCATTGCAGCTATTTCGCTTACAATGAGAAGAACGCACTAATTTGGATCTATTGTGAGCTGAAATAAGGTCGGAGGTTCACTTACTAAACTTGATTTAGTGACCTACACACAATAGATACCTAAATATCATTATTTGCCTAAACGCATTTACAAGGTGATAAATTTGGTTTCGGGAAAATGCTTTTGAATATAATTGAGGAGATAACGCTGTGTTTCTGTACTGATGGTGCTGTCTTCAAGTACGGGGAACGTGTTGTAAATTACCGTATGTAGATTGATCCCGCGTGCGGCAATGGCTTCCAGGCTTAATAGGGTATGATTGATACTGCCCAATTTGCCAGAGGTTACAAAAAGCAAGGGATAACCCATTTCTTTGATATAATCTATGATGAAGTAATCCTCAGTGAGCGGCACCATGAGGCCACCGGCACCCTCTACCAATACAGCATCATAACGCTGGCTTAACTGCGCTGTCGCTTGCCGGATTTTTTCGAAATCAATATCTCGTTTATCTATATGTGCCGCCAGGTGCGGTGATGCGGGGTAGCTGAAAATTTCAGGCATGGTTGTTTTCTCCTGGTCATCTTGGGTGAAAGGGATACCCATCAGTTCACGGTGTAAGATAATATCTTCGGAAATAGCTGCATTTCCGGTTTGTACCAGTTTCTGAGTTATTGTACGTATACCTTTTGCATTCCATTGCTTTGCAATTAGGCCAGTTGCGTAACTTTTTCCTATTCCGGTATCTATGCCAGATACAAAATAAATGTTGTTTTTCATTTCTATGTTTTTTTGCTGCTTATTCGATTGCCAATTCAGTGCGATGTGCTGTTGAGATTTTCCAAAGATCTGTCTCCGTTGTGGTGTTTCGGCAATTTTATGCTTATTAGTTTGTGACCTTAGGTTTGCTTTGCGTTAGAGGAGGCGTACAAGTGCACTTCCCGATTTGTGTTCTTGTTTAGTTATTCATTTTTTCTTTGCAATGATATAGATGGGGTGATAGGTTAACGGAACCTGTGTGCCAACGGCATAACGATCGATATATTCGGTACAATAAGCCTGAAGTTTACTTTTTGTCCAGCGATGATTTTTTATACCTGTCACCCCAGTTTTTTTCAGGTGGGTGAGCACCTGTAAAGGGCTTTCAAAGGTTAAACTCAAGAGTTCTTCTTCTACCAAGAGAATTTCATAGTCCAATGCCAGCAGTTCCGCTACCAGTGCCGATTGGGTAGGATAGGTTAAGCCGATTCCTGTTGTGCTGCTAATCTCGCGCATATTTTCTTCGCCAAATGTGCTGAATGCTAGGATACCATTTGCATGAAGTGCGGTATGGCAGCGCGCAAAGAAGGCGCTAAGGTCTTCAAACCATTGAATAGTGGAACAGGAGGTAATGAGATCCAGCCCGTCAGGTAAGTTACACGTTTCGGCATCGGCACAGATAAAGCTGTAATGTTGCGGATCATGCAGCGCCGAACTATACGCTGTCAAGGACTGCTGCGACAAGACAATACTCTTCACACTTTTGATCATTTCTGGACAGATATCGTTGAAGATCGTATGCTTCGGAGAAAGGTACTGGAGCAACAAACGGGAAAAAAGTCCGGTTCCACAGCCTATTTCGAGCAGCCTATCTGGTCTGATGAGAAAAATATTCCTGAGCAGGTTAATCATTTTTTCGGCAATTTGACCTTGCACAACCGCCGCCGAGTGGTAACTCTGTGCGGCTTTCGAAAAGCGGGATTTGATCCGTTGTTTGTCTACGATGTTAAGCATTTTAGATCTCCTGCAAAAGCTGTTTAAATAATTTTTCGGGATAGTGGGCTGTATCGACAAATTTATGTGGGGTGTGTGCCCATGCCCGTTGTTGGTTTTCCAGACTAAAAATGCGGTCATCCTTTCCGATATAGGCCTCATCCCATTGAAAAGCTGTTGTTGATTGTACTGTCACCTGCTCTTCAATTGCAGTTAGTTCTTTTTGAAGACTCGCTATGTCCCGCCTGGGGGCTTTAGCAAGAAAATGGTTTAACATCTCTCTTGAACCGCACATCCGTAGTCTGAATTTATCAAGCGTTTTTTCACTTAACGTGTTCAAGGTGGCCCTGAATACCTGGACTGGAATTCCTCTGCTGTCATCAATCGGAAATGGCGTGCCATTGATTGCTGTACAGGTACCGATCGGATAATGCTGCATCTGCAGTTTCGGTAATACCTGTGAGGCTGCCCATACGCCCATGGACCAAGCGAAAACCTGGATTTCTTCGTAGCCTCTTAGGAGGTTTTCGTCCAGTGTTAAGGAAGAATAGTCGTAGGCGATAATTAGATCCTGTCCGGATCGGGCATAACCCGAAAACAGATGCTCATCCATTCCCCATCCCGCAAAGAATAAAACAAGTTTTTTGTTGGATGGTATCGGATTATTCAGTGGTACCGAATTATTGGGGTTAGCGGCATGACATGCGGGCGTAATTTTTTTGAATATCATAGGCTTGCTACAAGTTGATGAATCAGCGATGTTGGGATCCCTGCTGTTAATGAAATACGTATTCTCGAAGTTCCTTCCGGTACAGTAGGTGGACGGATCGGAAGGACATAAAATCCTTTTCGCTGCAGGTCTTCTGCTTTCAGTACTGCCGCGTTACTATCGCCTATTATAAGGGGTAGAATATGGCTTTGTGAGCAGCATTTGTAACCCTTTGCGATGATCTGTTGTTTGAGCCACGCACTGTTTTCGCGCAATTGCTGACGTCGATCTGAAAAACTGTCCAAGCGTTCCAGAATAAATAAACTCCAGCGGAGGTTGATCGGCGGGAGTGCAGTTGTGAATAGCAATGTCCGCATTTTATTGATCAAGTAATCGCGGATCGGCTGTCGACAGACGAGGTAGCCGCCTAGGGATGCCAGTGCTTTTCCAAAAGTACCTGTTAGGAAATCAATAGCAGCAATGCATCCCTGCTCTTCTGCGCAACCAAGTCCTCTTTCGCCACGTATCCCCACCGCATGGGCCTCATCCACATACAACATGACATTGGAATAACGGCGTTTGAGACGAACCAGGTAACGGAGGTCTGTACAATCCCCATCCATGCTGAAAATGCTTTCAGTGACGATAATGACGCGTTCAAAGCGGGAAGCGTGTTTTGCCAGTAATTCTTCCAGATGGGCATAGTCGGCATGTCGATACCGTAAATGCTGTGCTGCTGAAAGCCGGATGCCATCAATCAGACTGGCGTGCACCCATTTATCGGCCAGGATGAGGGTACGCCCATGACAGATGGCTGGAAGTATACCTGTGTTCATGTGATAACCACTACTGAAGACTAGGGCACTTTCGGTACCGAACATAGTGCTCAGCTGGTTTTCCAGTTGCGTGTACACTAGATGATTTCCAGTTAATAGGCGTGAAGATGAAGCGCTGAAAAGCGCATTATCGCTGTTGACCGATTGTAAAAATTCTTCACGCAATGTCAGGTCCGTAGCCAGATCCAGATAATCATTTGAGGAGAGGTTATAGCCGTTTTTCTCTTTGTATTGGATGCGGTTTCCTTGCTGGGTAATCAGGGGGAGTGTTCTGCTATTTCCTTGTTTTTCGAGTTTGTGAAGCTCATCCACAAAACTGTCGAGTAAATTGTTTTTCATTAGTAGATCTTTTTAACGACCTTGATTAGAGCTCGTTCTAGCCTTCTGATTTCAGCCACAAAGCTATGGTGTAGACTGCTCCCCATTAATTGATTTCTTTGATGACCTTGAGTAGAGCCTGTGTCAGTTTGTTTAACTCTTCAGTTCCAATGATAAAAGGCGGCATGATATAAACCAATTTGCCAAAAGGTCTGATCCAGACACCCTCTTCAACAAATCGTTTTTGTATACTGGTCATGGATACTGGATTCTTCATCTCGATGACAGCAATGGCTCCCAAAATTCGGACATCTTCTACCTGGGGGTAGTCTTTTGCTGGGGTAAGTGCTTGTTTCAGTTGCTCTTCAATAGATTTTACCTTTGCTTTCCAGTCCGTTGACAATAATAATTTGATCGAGGCAAGCGCTACGGCACAGGCCAGCGGGTTTGCCATAAAAGTCGGACCGTGCATAAACATACCCGGGCTGCCATTGGAAATCGTTTCTGCGACAGCGGTGGAAGTGATTACTGCAGATAAGGTCATGTATCCGCCTGTTATGGCCTTACCAAGGCATAGAATATCTGGCGCTACATCCGCATGTTCACAGGCGAAGAGCTTACCGGTGCGGCCGAATCCGGTGGCGATTTCGTCAAAAATCAATAAGATGTTATTCTCCTTACAGAGTTGTGCTGCCTGCCGGAGGTATTCGGGATGATAAAAGCGCATCCCTCCGGCACCCTGAACGATAGGTTCAAGGATCAGACCCGCCAATTCGTCCTGATGTGTTCTGATAAGTGCGGCCAGTGGAGCAATGTCGCTGGCATCCCATTCTTCATCAAACCCAATTTGAGGGGCCGCTGCGAAGTAACGAAGGGGGAGGGTATTGCCGAAAATACGGTGCATACCGGTCACAGGATCGCATACAGACATGGCATTCCAAGTGTCACCGTGGTATCCCGAACGAACGGTAACAAAGTTGGTCTTGTTGACCTTCTTTTGTGCCACCCAGTATTGTACAGCCATTTTGAGTGCTGCTTCCACTGCAACGGAACCGGAATCGGCATAAAATATTTTGTTGAGTGAAGGCGGTGTGATTTCAAGGAGGATTTTGCCAAGAGCAATTGCCGGTTCGTGTGTCAAACCACCAAACATCACATGCGAGATCTTGTCGAGCTGCTCCTTTACCGCAGCATTTAATACCGGATGGTTATACCCATGGATGGTACACCACCAGGACGACATGCCGTCGATCAGCTGCTGCCCATTTTCCAGTTCAATCATACAACCGTCCGCCCGCGTCACTTTGTAGGCTGGCAGCGGGTCGCTGATGCTGGTATAGGGGTGCCATAGGTGCTGTCTGTCGAAATCGTCGATCGTATGCTGCGCTGTCATAATGTTATTTTTTTCAATCCCTGATTTTCTGTCCCTGATCTATTTTTCCTGCTGCTGTTTGTCCAGATTGCGTTGAATTTTGTGGTCAGGTCGTGACCATTGTGGTTTTTCACCCAGTGCCTGGTATTGACTATCCTCCATTGCGATGGTTTCAGGTTGGCTTTTTTTCTCAAAAGGCTGTTGGGGTATCAGCCCCAACGTTTTGAAAAGCTCCATATCCTCATTTATAGCTGGGTTGGGCGTTGTCAGTAGCTTATCACCTGCAAAAATGGAATTTGCGCCAGCAAAAAAGCATAATGCTTGTCCCTCGCGACTCATATTGCTGCGCCCCGCTGATAAGCGAACTTGTGTTTGTGGTAATAAAATTCGCGCGGTGGCAACCATGCGCACCATTTCCCAGATGGATACTGTTTCCATCGCTTCCATCGGGGTGCCTGCGACCGGAACCAGTGCATTGATCGGTACCGACTCAGGTTGTGGAATGAGCGAAGCGAGTGTAATCAGCATATCCGCCCGGTTGGCTATGCTTTCTCCCATACCAATAATACCGCCACTGCATACCGTGATATTTGTCTTACGTACATTTTCGATGGTCTGCAAGCGGTCATCGTAACTTCTGGTTGAGATAATTTCTTCATAATATTCAGCTGAGGAGTCCAGGTTGTGATTATAGGCATAGAGACCTGCCTCGGATAATCGGAGTGCTTGATTTTCGGTCAGCATACCCAAGGTGCAGCAGACTTCCATATCGAGTCTGTTCAGTGTACGGACCATATCCAATACTTGGTCAAACTCTGGTCCGTCTTTGACATTGCGCCAGGCGGCACCCATGCATATCCGTGAACTGCCGCCAGCCTTGGCTGCCAAAGCCTGCGCTTTTACCTGTTCTACACTCATCAGTCGTTCGGCCTTAACGTCAGTATGATAGCGTGCTGCTTGCGGACAGTAGGCGCAATCTTCGGGACATCCACCAGTTTTTATGGAAATCAAGGTAGATACCTGTACTTTATTGGGATCATGATAAGTACGGTGAACTGTAGCCGCTTCGTACAACAGTTCCATGATCGGTTTGTTATATAAGGCAACAACTTCTGCCTGTGTCCAATTCTTTTCTGTGCTCATATTCTTTGTGTTTGATCGTTTGGAAATCAGGTCTCTATCACAAAAAATGCGGTAGATATCAAATTTCCATGCGCCTGTTTTTTCAGTTGAATTGCAAAGATTACAGTTTAAACCCTAACTTTGGTAGTCCGAAATAAACATAATGAGTAGTCCGGTTAGCATAGGTTTTCATTCGATTATCAAGATAGACCGCCGCAAGGAGGATGCTGTTTATATACAGATCGTCTATCAATTTATCAATGCTGTCAAGCGCAACCTGCTGGAGGATGGAGACCTTCTTCCGGGAAGCCGAAAGATCGCGACGGAATTGAAAGTGCACCGAAAAACAGTGGTCGCCGCACTAGCGGAACTACAGGAGCAAGGCTGGGTGGAGATTCTACCAAATAGGGGTACCTTTGTGAAAAATCCCGAACGTGTGACTACTGCGATTTCGGCAATCGAAGCTTTTCGGCAACCACCGGATCGGGCTCCGTATCATTTTAGAAAGGAATTGATCCTGGATACGCCAGTATTTGAAATTCCGGAAAAATATTATTTTACGGATGGTACCCCAGACTACCGTATTATCGAGACAGAAGAGCTGGTACGTTTTTACGCTTCTATGGTAAAACGGAAAAAGAAGAGTGATGAATTTCCGGCTACGACTGATGGAAATCTATTTTTTAGGGATCAATTGAGCTATTATCTCAATTTGACACGTGGTTTCCATCTCTCCCGGAACTTTCTATTGCCCATTGCCAGCCGTGAGCAGATCTTTTCTATTTTATCACGCTTATTGATTCAACAAGGGGATATTGTACTTGTCGAAAATCTAAGCTATTTTTTGCCGAACATGATCTTTAGCCAAGCCGGAGCCAAACTGAAAACGGTTCCTGTAGATGCGATGGGAATGGATATTGATTATATCGCAGATCATTTTGCGCCCGGTGAGATCAGGTGTGTTTACATCAATACAAAATGCCAATATCCTACTACAGTAAGCCTTTCTGAAAAAAGGAAAATGCAGCTGTTGCAGCTGGCCGAACAGTATAATTTTATTGTGATCGAAGATGATGTTGATTTTGAGTCTTCGCTGGTCAAAGACAAGGGGGAATCTCTTTTTCGTAAAAATGCGGGGAATAGGGTGATCTATACAGGGACATTTGGTCGTTTTTTGGACCCTGGTTTTCAGATGAATTTTTTGATTGCTCCTCAAGATCTCCTGGAGGAGGGGAAAAAATACCTAAATCTCTTTGGTAAGCCCAATTTTATGATCGAAAAAACATTGGGCGAAATTATCCATCAGGGCGATATTTTTCGGTATCAGCGGAAGTTTCACAAAATAGTTGCTGAACGGAAAGACTTATTTGCGCAATTGCTGCATACCAATTTTGAAAACAAGATCACATTTGATGTTCCGGTTTCTGGCTTAGCTTTTTGGGTCCGATTCAATTTCAGCTTTTCACTGACCATCTTACAGGAAAAAGCAAAAGAAAAGGGAGTGTTACTGCCGAGTAACTGCCTTTACCAGAATAGAACTGTGACAGCCTTGCGCTTGGGTTTTGCTCATTTCGATGAGAAAGATATGTGTGATGCAGTCCGTTTGTTGCATGAAGCCTATCAAGAGACTGTCGGTGCTAAGTAGAGCTATGACAGCCTTGCGCTTAGGTTTTCCTATCTCGAAGAGAAAGATAGGTGTGATCCGTCTGCAGCCTATGATCTTTTAGGATATGGTTGGAATTGTGGTCAACTAATCTGCAGGATAGTTGTCAATTTTTCCTTTATCTCCTGAGAGGGAATCCTAAGGTCAATAAAGTACTGTCCCTGCCAACTTTTGCTTTGTGCTGCCTGCTTGCTTTCTGTGATACTCCAGTCTGGATATACACGAAACCCACGTTTGCCCTCCTTTTGCGCTGTTGTTAAGATTTGTCTGTCGATCAGAACCTGTTTTGGGAAAACAAAGAAACCAGCATGAGGTTCCTGTTCCGCAGCAATAATGTAATAGTCAATAGCGTCATCGGCTGTAAATGCTGTCGTTTGACCCCGAGCGTCACGTTTCCAGAGGGTGACGAATTGTCCGACCTTTGTGGGCGTTATTTTGGCTTTTCGAAATTTGATATTTCGCTCATCAAGTTGAAAATTAAAGCCGAAATAGCCAGCACATTCTAGATCATCAGTCAGGTTCGTTATACTTTTGGATAGGATCTCTCCCAGTTGTTTTAGTTCTTTAATCATGTATGCTAATACTTTTTCTCTTTTTTTGAATTTATGGTTGTCACGAAACGCCTAACAATACTATATCCTAGCGGCTATTTTGGTACTGGCTAGTAGTTTCTATTTTGTGTCAGCGTTGTAGATTAACTGTACGACACCTGATTTGAAAGCCCTGCTTTCCATAAGTTTTAAATGCAATCGTTCAGATAAATTTTCGAATAGTGGTTTTCCCTTACCCAAACCCTATAATAATTTGTCGTGCGGATTTTGGGCAGGAGTGGTGAATTATGGAGGGATCCCTGTGTTTTTAAGGATGCCCAAATATAGTTAAATTAAAAAATGTAGACAAAAGAAAAGAAAAAGCCCGGAGAGGAATCAACCGGGCTTAGAGATTATATAAGGGGAATAATACTTGCAAAAAAAAGTGAAGACTTAGTCTTCATCGGTGATAATGTCATCACCATCTAACTCGAAACCTTCACCAAGGAAGGTATGCTCTAGTTCGAATAATTCTGAATCTTTAATCATTTTATTTCTTATTTTTTGATATTCAAATTTATCATCCCTATTTAAGTTTATCGTCAATATAACATGAAGTTTTTGTTAAGGCGACGATTAGATTTTTTTTAGGGAAATATCCAGTTTTTGCGCCTGGATAATCCGGCTAAAAAACTCTTTTAGATCAAAATACTCTTCGGGTAGAAACAGCGGTTTATTAAATTGTGTTGCGCTCTCAATAAGTAGGATGTTTGGATCTGAATTGCTGACTTTAAAAATATAGCGTGCTGCCCGCTCGGGTAGTGCCATACTGATATTTTTTAATTTTGTCTCGGGGGCGTACGTATACCCTTTTGGCAATTTGATTTCCATATAGCTTTCTTCCTGGATCAAGGATCCAAAATCAATTGGGTAATTTCGTTCGGTCAGATTAAAAGGATTTTTGGTGGTTTTGCTTTCAATGTAAGGATTGAAAGCGAGCTGGTCGTTTTGTAGGTTGGCAAAATTTTCAATCTCGATTTCAAACTCTTCGGCGAGTGGTTTGTCTAAGGAGTCCCTGTTGGAAACCTTAAAGCTATTGATTTTGATACGGTTGTTTTCTTCATCCCATTTTTCGTAAAATTCCTCTTCTGAATTGCTACCCTGTAAACGTTCGCGCATTCTTGATGCAAGATAGCCATTGCGGGAGGTTACCCATTTTCCTTTTAATGTACCGTTTTCCATGAGTTCACCAAAGAAGAAATTACTTTGTGAAGAGGGGAGTTTTGACTCGAGTTTCACCCAGTCAGACTCACCAGTTAAGGGAATAGAACGGCCTTGATAGTTGACGCATTTTAAAGGAATGTTGCCGAAGGGTTCATAGGGAGAGGTTGCATCCAACAAATAGTATTCCTCACCAAGTTTTACCTGAGCAACAACATGGTTGAATTCCGATATCGCAGGGGCGTACAGTCCAGCATAACCATTGTCGCGTGTCGATAAAATAACAGGAATAGCCTCTAATTGGGCATAACGTAGTGCATTGACCAATCCGAGATTGATGTCGGCACTATTGCCTGTTCTTTTTTCAAGCGCTTCTTTGATATTTTTCGCATAGATCGAGTGCTTATTGTTCCATTTGATCCGTTTCTGAAAATAAGCATAGAGGCGGGAGGCTTTTGTGATATCATTATTTGCCCCTTGTAGTACAGGTTCGATAAATTCTTTTAAGGCTCCTTTTCGCTTGACCTGACCACCAAAACTTTCATCTGCGACCAATTTTTCCCGTACGTTCTCCCAGGTTAGGGAGAAGTCATTTGTGGGGCCCATAGGGACACTGTATCGTCCGAGTTCAAAAAAGAGAATGGACCGAAAGTTTTTAGAGGAGGTCATATAGTCTTCACTGTGGAAGGCCGGAATATTCTCCATGATATAGGTCGTTTTGCTGCCCAGAATATCACCGATTGAACTTTGTAGCCCAGTGTTGTAATTATCAGTTTTGCGATCTTTGATGGGAAATCCCCCCTTTAAATTGGACTTATAATGACAGATTTCCGGTATGCGCGTGACATACTCACTATAGAGCTTGGGGAGTTCTTCCTGAAATTCCCAAGCATTGAGGTTGAAAATAAAAGGCGATTCCGTTTTGTAGCGATATTCAATAATTGTTCCCTCCTGAACCTGCGGAATGGCAGCCTTGGTTAAGGAGATATTTTCCGAAGAGTTTTCGTTAAAGATGTTTGCCTTTGTCATTTCAGTTTCGACGACTTTATCCCCCTGGAGGTGATAGGAAGCTCCTTTGATGTCGGTGACAACCTCGCGTTCATTTCCGCTTTTGTAAAGTGGAATGGTGAAGTTTGCATGGTTGTAGCCTTCCTTGTTCAATATTTTGATCCGAACATGTTTGACGAACTCGACGACCAGGCCGGTATGTTTGGTGTAGTTGATCTGTGCAGAGCCGTATTCCCGAATGACAAATGCGTTGGCTGCAGTGTCCAATTTGCCAATATCGATCGCGAAATCCTCTTTTTTTACTTTACCGAATGAAAAATCTTGGGCATGAGCCCAAAAACTGCCGAGAATAAGCAGGCTGGTGAAAAAACCTTTCATAAAAAGTCACTATATGGTTAAGAATTATAGTGCTAATGTATGAAATAATATTAAATTTTATAAGTAAAAAAAAATCCGTTTAAGTTGTTGTTGAACGGCCCTTACATGGGTTATTACGTAGTCTTTAATTTTTCAAATACTTGCTGAACTTAGTCAAGCTGATCGAAGTGTGGAATCTAGCCATGTGTTTTGACACCATGATCTCAAAAAGAGTGTTTTCTAGCGAGTTAAAGCCCTTTTTTGATGGGTTTTAATACGTGAAATCAAAGGTCAGCGTTACATATCGGTTGTCCTCACCCTTCCATTTTGGTCCGGAAAGTAAAATCTCCTTGGCCTTGTTGTCCAGATAATCATTGGCACTTTGTAAGATATTGATATTGGACGGGAAACCATCTTTATCGATATAGAAATTCAAACGTACAGTACCTTCGTATCGACTGTTAGCTGTTTTCTTTTTAACGTAATTATTAAATGACTTCCATCCCCAAACGGGTTCAGCACTTTTTGTTTTCCGGGAGGACATGGTTGTAACTACTACCTCGTCAAGTGTCGCACTGGAAGGTTGTAATTTTATATTCAGGTTTTTGTTGCGACGCATATTTAATGCAACTGTGTTATAACCTACAGCCATGATATCAACCAGGGAGTCTACTGTGCTCGGTTGAATGGTGGCCTTACCTTGAACATCTGTATTTGTTGCCAGCTTGCTATTGGGCTGCATGATGGTAACACCTGATATCGGTAAGCCAGTTTCTTTGTCACGTACAGTTACCAGTAAAGGACTACCAAAGGTCTGTGGGGTCACATTGACGCCAGCTATCCGGCCAGCGAGCGCATTGCTTTGATTGACCTGTTGACCTCGGATCACAACTGAACTTCCGGTGATACTCTTTTTCGCTTGGGGGGTATAACCAAATACCTCCACACTGTCTAACATTTTTGAATCAGCTATAGCTCGGTCCCTGTGGATGCCATTATTCATTTTTTCAATCGGAGCTATGCGTGTCGATGGCTCCTGATGTACTGGCACTGTCTCCTCCTTATATTGACCAAGATCGGAAGATTTACTGTTGTCCGCCAAGCGAGGACTGTCCTGCTCTTTTATACTAGGGTCAATGGTAGATGAGGCCGCTGTGTCATGCTGAGGAATCGATTTTGACGAGGGTACATCAGCCGGCATAGCGGCATCTGCTGTACGCTTTGCCTCCGAAGGGCTTTTCTGTTGCTGGAAATAGAGAATCCCCGCACTTAAAATCGCGACTACTGTAGCGGCAATGGCCAGTCTTTTCCAGTCAAAGACTTTTATTTTAGCTTCTTTTTTATGTTCGATGCGTTGTGCGATACGCGCGTTGAGTTCGGAAGGAACAGTACGGTTTTGATCCATTTCTATACCCATAAGAATATCCGCCAACATGGGATCACGTTGGGCCTCACGTTCAATGGCGTACATCTCTTTGGGAGAAAGTTGGCCATTGACGTATTTCTTTAAGTACGCTATGTCATAATTACTGTCGCTCATTCCAAGCCTCCATGCAATTTTTTAAATTCCGCTTCCCATTTTGGATGTAACTTTTAACTTCATTTAAGCTATATCCTGTCGAGTCGCTGATCTCTTTGTAACATTTTTCCTCCAGAAAAAAGAGTTTGACGGACTGTTGCTGTTTGTCCGGTAGTTTTTCCAGACAGCCTTCCATTGCAGTCAATTGTTCCTCTTTTTCATCCTGTTGTTCATACTGATGCAGATCTTCGGGATATTTCACAAATTCATCCAAAGAAATTTGTGATTTGTTCTTTTGTGACCTTAAATACATCAGGCAATGATTTTTGCTCAACACATAGAGCCATCTCGGAAAGTCTTTGATTTCTTGCTTATTAACTTTGTAGATGAGCTCTTCAAAAATATTCATCACGGCATCTTTACTCAATTCTGGATCTTGAAGATACCGTAAGCAGACATAATAGACCATTTCGGTATGTCGTTGATAAAGGTTCCCCAATACCTTGAGATCAGATGCCTCCTGATATTGTTGCAAGAGTTTCTGGTCTTGCGTTGAATCCTTTTTTGACGACTTGTATGCGAACATTTTATTTGCTAAAAATATTTTTTTTTTCTGGTTTATGGAAATTTAATATTTGCTGCATCCCTTGACAAAAATTTGAACGATATGAGAACAATACTTTTTTTAATGAGCATGTTGCTATCTCTTGGTGGATATGCCGGCCAGCAGTACGAAGTGAAAGGAAAGGTGACGGATGCAACGACCAAATTAGCGTTAAGCGGTGTGGTGGTAACAAATGTGCAGACCAACGAACGCAAATCCACTGATCGTGATGGAAATTATCAGATCAAGGTCACTCCCGGTAAGACAACTTTGGAATTCAGTTACCTCGGTTATATTACACAGCGTGTCGAAGTAAAAAGAAAGGGTAAAGTCGATGTCGCAATGGTACAGGATAACCGTGCACTTGATGAAGTTGTCGTTATGGGGGATCGTAAAGTTGCGAAAAGAAATACAGCAAATATGATGATTGCCTCTACGGCCTTAGCAGGTCAGACTCAGGGACTCTATATTCGTGGAGGCTATATATCCGATCAAAATCAGGAATCATATCAGAAAATCAAGGAAAACAAGTTTATCAATCCAATGAAGGAGCCGTTGTCAACATTTGCTGCAGATGTGGATGCTGCTTCATACAGTAATGTCCGTAGGTTTATCAATGCGGGCAATTTACCCGATAAGGATGCCGTACGTGTTGAGGAGATGATCAATTATTTTCAGTATCAGGTAGCAGGACCAAAAAATGGCGAACCAGTGAATATCGTAACCGAATTAACCAAAGCACCTTGGAACGATGCACATCAGTTGATGCGGGTGACGTTAAAAGCCAAAGATATCCCGACGGACAAACTCAAAGCCTCCAACCTGGTTTTTTTGATCGATGTCTCAGGATCGATGATGGGGCCGGGGCGATTGCCTTTGGTGAAATCTTCCCTGAAAATGTTGGTGGATCAGCTGCGTGATATTGACCGTGTTGCTATTGTAACCTATGCAGGTTCGGCGGGAGTGAAATTGGAGAGTACAAGCGGTAGTCAGAAAATGAAAATAAAAACAGCCATAGATGAACTTGAGGCTGGAGGAAGTACTGCCGGTGCTGCAGGGATCAAAAAAGCCTATGCCATTGCCCGCCAAAATTTGGTTAAGGGTGGAAACAATCGGATTATCTTGGCTTCCGATGGTGATTTCAATGTAGGAGAGAGTAGCGATGAGTCTATGGAGGAACTGATCAGTAAAGAGAGTAAATCTGGTGTTTTTCTGACCGTGCTTGGCTATGGTATGGGAAATTTGAAAGATAGTAAGATGGAGATCCTAGCAGATAAAGGGCATGGTAACTACGCATATATCGACAATATTTCCGAGGCTCGGAAAGCCATGGTCACCGAATTTGGAGGAACATTATTTACAGTGGCTAAAGATGTGAAGATTCAGGTAGAGTTCAATCCGAATTATGTACAGGCCTACCGCTTGGTCGGCTATGAAAACCGTTTGCTTGAAGCGGAAGATTTCAACAACGACCAAAAGATGGGCGGCGATATGGGCGTAGGTCATGTTGTTACCGCGCTGTATGAGATCGTTCCTGTCGGTGTCAACTCGACGATGGTGGGGACAGTCGATCCGTTGAAATACCAGCAGAACTCAACCAAAAATAGCGCGGTCAAAGGAAATGGGGAACTGGCAACAGTCAAATTCCGTTACAAAGAACCTGATGGTGAAAAAAGTAAATTGCAGCAACAGGTGGTACAGGCTAAGGTAACCGATTTGAATAAGGTCAGTGAAGATTTACGCTTTGCAACTGCTGTGGCCGAACTGGGGCTGTTACTTCGTGATTCGGACTTTAAACAGGAGGCTAATTTTGATCGTTTGATCGTCCGAGCGAAGGCTGCAAAGGGAGCAGATGATGAGGGCTATCGTGCCGAATTTATCCGAATGGCAGAAAATGCACGGGACTTATCGAAAACGAAAATGTAGGGAGCTTAAAATACAAGCTAAGTCGCATTGACATTCAAGTGTTGGGGAAAAGGTGGAGAAACAGCTTGGGGCAGTTGATAAAAAAAATCGCTGTTCCAGGTTGTTTTATTTTTATGGCTTATTTCGAAATAACACTTGTCGTTTGGTTGGTATTAAGTTTGAATAAATAGATTTTGGAAAATAGACAACTGAAAATCATAAATAAATAGATATTTTTAGGGACAAATAATTGCTTATTGTGCTGTGTGCCAAAATTGATGCTGGTGCAGGCTAATAAAGAATAGACAAATAATACAATTTTGAATGAAAAATTTCCTTTTATGTTGTTTTCTTTTAATAGGAATAGGGATACAGTCACAAGGTCAGAATAAGGCGCTCAACAAACAGCAGACAATAGCTTATATCAACAAGCTGTATAAGGTTGCCTATCGTTATAAAGAAACCAAAATTGACACAGTTACAGTGGATGGGAAGACCTTGACTGTTTTTCTGTCAACGGGTCAGCATTATCGAAGTGATATCTCGAAATCTGAACCGCTTATCATTGCACGAGTAAAGTCCGGTTATCAGATTCGATATAAATCCGCGGCCAATACGGAGGAAATTTTGTGGGCCATCCAAACCGAAGATGATGCCAAACGTTTACAAAACGCGCTACAGCATTTGATCGGTTTACTAAAAACAGAAAAGAAGACTGATCCTTTTGGAAGTTAACATCGCCTTGTCGTACTGGAGCTAAACTTTTTTCAGCAATAATGTTCGGCAAGACACGAACTCGCCGAACATAAGAGAAAGTCTGGGGCATACACGGGATGTGCGATTCGGATTGCTGAAGGGGTTAACCAAAATGCCCGCTGATATAATTACGCGTGGTTTCGTGTTGTGGGTTGTTAAAAATCTGATGCGTATCGCCTTGTTCAATAATCTCCCCAAGATACATAAAGACGGTTTTGTCGGCGACACGTTGTGCCTGTTGCATATTATGGGTGACAATAACTATCGTATATTTTTTTTTCAGATGGTGAATAAGTTCCTCGATCTTTAGGGTACTCACAGGGTCCAATGCCGAGCAAGGTTCATCCATCAAAATAATTTCGGGACGTAAGGCTACCGCACGGGCGATACAAAGTCTTTGTTGCTGCCCCCCGGAAAGCCGTGTAGCTGGTTTTTTCAGATCATCTTTTACCTCCTCCCAGATATACGCTTCTTCCAATGCCTTTTGTACGGTTGTCTTATCTGCTATCAGATTGTTGATCTTGAGACCATAGCTGATGTTTTCGTATATACTTTTGGGAAATGGATTGGCTTTTTGGAATACCATACCCACACGCTTACGTAGATCCGTAACCTCGATATCTTTTTGATAGATCTCGCGACCATCCAATTTGATATGTCCCTCTATTTTGGCTTCCGGATAGAGATCATGCATACGGTTAAAACTTCGCAAAAGGGTACTTTTGCCACATCCTGATGGTCCGATCAGCGCCGTAACTTTATTTTCCTCAAATTCGATATTGATATTTTTCAACACCTGTTTGCTCCCAAACCATAGGTTGAGATTTTCAGTGACCAATTTACTTTTCATTATTTCTAAACTTATATCGAATATAGAAAGCTGTTAAATTCATGAGGAAGACCACAATGATAAGCACCAATGCTGTTCCGTATGCAATAGGTCTGACCTCCTCAATCGACTGATGCTGCGTTGATAACATGTATAGGTGATAGGGCAGTGCCATAAACTCCTGATTGAGGTTACCAAAGGAATTCGTGATATAGAATGCGGCTCCTGTAAATAGTATGGGTGCTGTTTCGCCGGCCGCTCGTGAAAGCGTCAGGACGATACCTGTGAGTATCCCCGGTAGAGAGGCGGGCAGTACCACATCTTTGATCGATTCGAATTTAGTGGCCCCTACAGCTAGTGCTGCCTCCCGCATGCTTCGTGGAATACGGAGCAGGGCCTCCTCCGTTGTGGTAATGATATAGGGAAGGGACAGCAAGCCCAAGGTCAGTCCGGCAGACAAAATCGACGTGCCGAAATTCAGGGCCTGAACAAAGAGTGCCAGACCAAACAGGCCATAGATAATCGAGGGAACACCGGATAAATTACGGATGGAAGCTCGGATCGTGCGGGTCAGCCAGGTATTCTCTGCGTATTCGTTGAGGTAAATGGCACAACATATTCCAAAAGGAATGGAAAATAATGCTGTTATCAAGGTCAGAAATACCGTACCTATAATCGGCGTAAGAATACCTCCCCGTGTCATACCATCGGAAGGTAGTTTGGCGATGAAATCCCAGGATAGCACATGGGAGCCTTTCGTAAAAATATCGTATAGGATTACGCACAAAAAGAAGCATACAAGTCCTGTGGAAAGGAGAAGTGTGCCCCATTCGACGATCGGTGCCAGTTTTTTTAATTTATGCAGCATGATATTTTCTAAAACGGTTAATAAAATATTCACCAATTAGATTGGCCACCAAGGTCATAAAGAATAACACAATCGCTATGGCAAACAAAGCATAGTAATGTGTGGTCTGATAGGGGACCTCACCCATTTCGATCGCAATTGTTGCGGTAATGGTTTTGACAGAGTCAAAAAATCCTTTAGGAAATATCGCGGCATTCCCCGTGGCCATCAATACAGTCATGGTTTCACCGATGGCTCTTCCCAGTCCCAGCATAACGGCGGCAATGATTCCTGGTGCTGCAGCAGGAATCGTAATCTTGCGCAGCGTTTGCCAACGAGATGCACCAAGACCATAACTCGCTTCACGGTAAGTTTGCGGTACAGCATGGATGGCGTCTTCGGAAATTGTAATGATGGTGGGAAGGGCCATGATGGCCAGTAAGATTGCTCCATTTAATGCATTAAGCCCATTGGGGAGGTTGTTTAGATCTGCTATTCCGGGACCAACCAATACGATTCCCAAAAAGCCGATCACGACCGAAGGAATTGCTGCAAGCATCTCAATGGCTGGTTTTAAGATCGTCTTGAGTTTGGGACTTGCATATTCGGAAATAAAAGCTGCGGTACCCACACCCAGTGGAATGGCAATCAGCATCGCACCCAAAGAAACAATTGAGGTACTTACAATTAATGGCAGAATGCCGTAGGCCGGTTCTGCTGCTGTGGGATTCCATTGGCTTCCGGTGATAAAATCCAATGGCGAAACATCCAGAAAGAAGGCAATTGCATTGTAAAGCAGCATGAAGAAAATACCACCCAAAAGTGCAAGAACCAGATATCCGGTAGACTTGAATATGATTTTAGCGATCTTATCGATGGCGACTCGTTTTTTGTACTGCATGTTATTTTATTGAATAAGGTAATAACCTGAGTTTTCGATGATCTTGGTCCCTTCTCCTTTGGTTTCAAATTGGATAAATGACAGCACTTTGGCCCATGATTTTTCGGGAATAAACTGATAGAGGGGACGTTGAAAAAAATATAATCTATTTTTTATTGCTGTAGGATCTAAGGGCGATATGGCATTGGAATCTGCATCATTTTTAATTTTCAATACTTTGATACCTTTGTTGTCCTGAATCTTTTTGGAAATATAACCGGCACCGACATAACCGATACCAGACTTGTCAATTTTGATGGCTTCCAGAATTTGTGCATTTCCGGTCATTTCTTTGGCCTTTTGGCTATAGGCTATTTTTAGCTTCTTGCGAATAAACGAATAGGTTCCCGAACTGCTCTGTCTACCATAGATATTGATCGGAACATCCTGTCCGGAAACAGATTTCCAGTTTTCCACCTGACCGCTCATTATTTTTGAAAGCGTTTTCACATCGATTTCTGTGATCGGATTGTCGCTGTGAACAACAAAAGCGGTGGCATCTTCGGCAAAGACAACGGTTTTCAGGAGCATGTTCTTCTTTTTGAAGAGTGTCTGTTCTTCTTCGGTCAATGGACGCGATGAGTTGGCGATATCTGCCTGCCCATTCAATAGGGAAGTAATACCAAGTCCCGACCCCCCGCCGGAGATAGCCATACTGAATGTAGGGTCTGTCTTATTGTACGCTTCGGCTAGATTAACAGCAAGATTCACTTCGGTATCCGAACCTTTCATTTTGATCGTATGATCGGTATTACCGCAGGACCATAACAGGGTACTGAAACCAAGAAGGACAGTAGAAATAAGACGATTGAAAGCCATATCATTCATTCTTACTAAGTTAAACACAAGAGGAATGATTTTGTGTTAGGTTTGTGTTATCTTATTGTGAATTCATATTTTGTAAATATACTTGTCGTCTATTCAGTCCAATTGTAGAATATCCATGATCTGTACCTTTATATACAAAGAAGCTATGAATCATTTACTGCGAAACGAGAATAGCAAATCTGTTTATTGTCATAAAGTATTGGGCATATCGTACCAGCAGTTAGAAAAGGAATGCTTGCTGTTTCAGAAATTATTCTTTTTCTACTGTTACTATACCCAGATAAACGCTATTCATGCTGCGATTGCTACCATCTGTTGCCGCGAAACCAAGATAGAGGTGAAACATGGAACTGCTATTGACTTTAGGCAGTTCAATTATCTGGGATCGCTGTTCGATGCTGTTTCCCAACAGCAGTCCGGCGGATGTGTGCATCGGATCTTCCGGTAATAAGAGCACCATGGTTCTAAAGTCAATTAACTCATGGTTCAGCAATTCCTTGGTCACTTTGGGCTCCCATTTTATTTCGAGTTTGTCGTCTACGATCTCGGTGGATGTGGAAATGATCATGTTTTCCAGTCCTCTGCTAATAGCAAATTTTTCATAGTTGATTGCAGGTCCCTGTTCACCGAGGAGGACTGCATGTTCAAGATGATAAGACATCGCCGCATTAAATGCGGTCATATTTTCTCTATATCGCTGAAAACCTAAGCGAAAAAATTTTGTGAATTTCCCCAGAAAGGTTTGTGTAAAGGCAAATTTACTTCTGTTTTTATTCTCAATGTCAGATAGTTTTCTTCCTTTCTTGACTTTAGGAAGCGAACGTACATAGGTGATATCCTTCCATTTGCAAAACACGACAGCGCCAACCTTTCCGGATGGAGCACCATTTGCTCCATTATTTACTCGTGCCATAAATTCATTTATAATTTGTTTGATTCTTTTAACGGATGAATAGGGGAAAAGTTTGCCTCAAGTAGTATACTTATTGTAAATTAACTGATACAAAACGGGGAGATCATAGGGATATTAAACGCTTTAATCCGAATTAGGTCCGAATTAGGTCCGAATAAGGTCCGTACTAAGCCCCTATTAAATGATAGGAAATTCCCTAGTTGAAGGCAAGCCGTCTCGTTCTAATTGCGATGTCGGATTGGAGCGTAACCGCCTAAAAAAACAGGCTAAATGCCTGTTTTTTTAGGATATGGTAAATAGAAAACGTTTTGTTTCCATACTGTTTCGTGCAGCAACTATTTGTATAAGCTAAATTCTGCTACAGAAAAAGATTTTCCGACAGTTTCTTTGGGTGTAAATCGAATAAACTTTGCATTACTGGGGGTACTTAGACGAATGGTCTGTTCAATTGGGTTTGCCTGGATATTGGAAAATTCTCCTGAATGGAGGATAGCCCATTTGTTACCGTCATCGCTGGTGGCTACTTCATACTTGAGCACCATTCCATCGGACTTTCCATCCTGACGGGGAAGATAACCGATTGCCATAACGGGTTGTTTCGATTCAAACACAATGGCATTCTTAAGTCCGTTAACCACCTCTGTCGTCATGGGGTCTGCATCGATGCTCTTCGGTAGTTTGGTATTGATTTTAAAATCATTCCTTGTTAATTTCGTATAATTGGCCGAAGTATTTTCAAAAGCAAATGGTTCCACAAATTCCTTGAATAAGCCGAAGTCACTCAATGTAGGCGCAACTGGGGCATAAAGCCGAATTTTTAGTTTTGTCGCTGTTACCGGATGCGGTAGTTTAATCAGTCGATTGCCGCCGATACTGGTCGCTGTAGCCAAATGCTCCCATTTGCCATTAACCTGTGCTTGGATGACTACGCTATCCAGCCGCTGGCCTAATTTAATATTTTCACGCAGCCGGATCAGGTCAAACTCTTTTGATCCTGCGAGACCGACCTCCAGTTCAGGATTGAGAACATCGTCATCAGAAGCATAATAACTGTATCTATCTTCATCCAGAATGAGGTTAGGTGCAAATTTTTTCGAGCTGGCGCGTAGATTGGAAGCGTTGACTGTCGCCCCTTTGGCAAGATTAGTACCGAAGGTTTCTTTCAGTTTTTTTCCGAAAGCCTGTAATGATTTGACATCATTCGGATGTAATTGTCCAGCCGGCATAGGTGCTAAGCCAAGATCCAATGCTGCACCCCGACCTACTGATTTCAAATAGATCGAAAACAATTGATCCGGTGTTTTTACTTTGCTGTCTTCTTCTTTATGGTAAAACCAGCCGTGCCGCAAGGGTACATCACATTCCGCTGGAATCCAATGTGCGCCATTTCTTGTTCCTGATGGTGCCTCTTTGTAATCAGCTTGTCCCGGTACCGCTGGATGACCGTCTATGCCTTTGGGTGAAAAAGTAGCCCAGCTTGTCTCATCGGCAAATCCACTTTCATTGCCAACCCAACGGATATCAGGCCCAATATCCGAAAATATCACCGCCAAAGGCTGCTTTTCTCGAACAATAGGCCATGTTTTTTCATGCCAGGCATAGTAAGTTGCCCTGTCAATTTTGCGCTTCTCATTCTTACCGCCATAGTATCCGTCGCCGCCATTTGCACCATCATGCCAAGAAGTGAATATTTCGCCGTAATTACTCATTAGCTCGGCCAGTTGTGCCCGGTAAGCATCCGCATACGCTGGGGTACCGTAACGTGTGTCATGTCTGTCCCAGGCCGATAGGTAGAGGCCAAACTTTAACCCCTTTTGGTGGGTCGCCTGCATAAATTCCTTTACCATATCTCCTTTGCCACCTTTCCAGAGAGCGCTTTTGACACTATATTGTGTTGTTGAGGTCGGCCATAGGCAAAAACCATCATGGTGTTTCGCGACAGAAATAATCCCTTGAAACCCACCTTCGGCGGCGGCGTTTACAATCTGTTGGGCATCGAACTTGGTCGGATTAAAAATTGCCGGATCGGCATCCCCAAATCCCCATTCTTTATTTTGGAATGTTGTTGGCGTGTAATGGATCAAACAGTACATTTCCATTTCCTGCCATAGCAATTGCCGTTCCGTGGGAAGCACCCCATAAGGTTTAGGAGCATCCTGTGCAGATAAGACCGATGGTATGATCAGGCTGAGGAAATACCCCAGTATTCTTTTATTTCGTGTCTTCATTGTCTTTAAATTTATGAACATGTCAATGATTGATTATTTTCCTTATTGCCAGCCTGGATTCTGTTTATATGCACCGGGTTTGCCCTGTGTCAAAGTAATCTGATCCAGTGGTAATGGTAAATAATAATACTTATCGTTCCATAGACGGCCATTGGTAAAGTTGGTATTGACAATAATCAACGCATTGTTGTCGGTGGTAATTTTGCTTACATCGTAAGTATATTGGCTCCGGAGACTGGCATTGAGTTTCATACCACGCACAGTTTTAATACCCTCAATCAACTTGCCCGCTTTCCATCGTTTAATATCGTTGAAACGAAATCCCTCACCGATCAGTTCTACGCGCCGCTCTCTTCGTATTTCATAGAGTAAAGGGGCCACGGCATAGCCGTAATTCACTGCATTGGGATCAGCCTGCACCGCAGTGGTTAGCTTTGGCATACCAACACGGCTACGCAATAGATTGATGCTTTTGTCAAGATCCATTTGTGTGACAGTACCCCCCAATTCATATTTTGCTTCAGCAAAATTCAGTAGCACTTCAGCATAACGAAAGATAAATGAATCAATATCGGATTGGTTGGCGACAATTTGTGCCGGATCGCTTGAACGGCCTTTGATCAGCCAGTAACCGCTTGAGGTCTGGGATGTTCCGATATTGGGTAAACCATAGGTTAGCACGGGATTGGTGTTGTATACAAATCCGGGTGTTGCTATAGACTGGATATACCGCGGATCTCTATTTTTTACCTCATTAGCTGGAGAAGCATCGTCATAAGCATAGGACGTTAACCCAATGGGTTTGCCATCCTTGAAGAGATAGGAGTCGAGGAGATCTTTTGTTGCTCCAGTATTACTTTCCCCTGATTGGCGGGTGTAATTTTGCGTTGTTGTCCCAATGATATAAGCCCAATGCATAATCGTTTCGGGATTGGTTTTGAGATCCTGCTGGATAAATAAATTGAAGTAGTCTTGATCAGGAGTACCTGTTGTATACAATTTATACTTGCCGGCATTGATAAGCGCCTCGGATGCGGCCAGTGATTTTTGCAGCACCGGAATTTCATTGCCAAGCTGATGGTATTTTCGAAAAGTTCCTTCCCATAAGGCAATCCGTGACAGGAGTGCATTGGCAATGTCTTTATTGAGGCGTCCTGTCTCCTCACTGCCTTTATTGGGCAAATTTTGTATGGCGAATTCCAGGTCCAAGATGACCTGATCCATGACAAGGTTGCGGTTGACACGGGGGCCATAGAGCTCTTCGGAAGTGTCCTCCAGGTCAGTGAGTACCAAGGGAACATCGCCAAAATCGCTTACCTTTTGCCAATAGAACAGTGCCCGGAAAAAGCGAACCTCAGCGGCATAGAGTGCCTGGTTATTGGTTTGTGCATTTTCGTAGCGTTTGAGGAAATAGTTACAACGGCGTATATTTAACCAGCTGTCCGCATTCCATCCCCCTCCAGATGCTGGTATGGCATAGGTGCCCGCCAATAGCTCATTCGATGAAGATGGTAGCATATTGTCGGAATTATTATCTGACCTATAGTCATTTACCTGGGGTAGATTATTATAAAAGGTGTTTGCATAAAGCTTCAAGTCGTTTTCTGTTTTAAAGAATGTTGGTTCACTGAATTCACTCTTTGGAAAACGGTCCAGAAAGCTGTCATTTTTGCAACTATATAAAACGATCGAAGCGCCAAAAACAAGCGATATATGGAGTATGTTAGTTATTTTTTTCATGATCAAAATCTGATTTGTGCACCAAATGAAATGTTTTTGCTAAGTGGATATGAAGTTCGATCCAATTGTTCCGGATCAAAATTTCCGAACATCTTCGTGAATGTCAGGATGTTTTCTGCGGAGAAGAAAAAGCGTACCTGCTGTACTTTTATTCTTTCGGTTAGGGAGGACGGCAGCGTATACCCTAAGGTGACATTCTTAAGACGCAGGTAAGCCGCATTCTGCAGGTAACGCGTCGAGTTTACACCAAAGCCACCGTTACCAAAGCGTACCCGTGGGAAATAGGCGTCCGTATTTTCAGGGGTCCAGTAGTCCAGCTGATTTTTTGTTGGGACATCCCATTCGCTGCCGCCGAAGGCATAAAAGTAGGAACCGGACAAATTCGCATCCCGCTTGCCTACACCTTGCAGAAATAAGGTAAGATCGAAATTTTTGTACTCCCCACCCAGACGGATGCCGTAAGAATAACGTGCCGTCCTATTGCCGATAATGCGCTGATCACCAGGGTCTGCTAGTGTGTTGCTCCCATTGCTAATCTTTTTGTCGCCATTGATATCTTCAAATTTGATATCTCCGGCAAGCCATGTCCCTTGAAATAAACGCGATTTATCCAGACCATCATTGGCCTCGGCATCACTTTGATAGAGCCCATTGGAGGTATAGCCCCAGATTTCATCGATCTTCTGGCCGACGTAACGGTCAGCAAGCTGCCCTGTTGGGTTCAGGTTATATTTGGTAATTTCGGCTTGGTTATCAGCTAAATTAAAACTCGCAAAATATTTGAAGTCGTTTTTATAATTACTGTATTTAATTTCAAATTCCCAGCCCGTTGTTTTTAGATCGGCAGCATTGCGTTTCGGAGCGGCCACACCCAGAATAGCCGGTAGAGGCTGTCCGGCGACAAACATATCTCTGGTATCCCTTCGATAAAGATCGAAGGAACCGCTTAGTTGATTGTTGAAAAGAACAAAATCCAGTCCTAAATTTTTAGAAGTCACTTTTTCCCAGGTAAATAAGGAACTGACTAAGCCCGGGGCAGTTACATAAGCCTGCGTTGCTGAGCCGAAGATGTAGGAGGTAAGCCCTTTGGGCATGGTTGCTAAATAAGGATATAAGTTTCCAATGGAGAGATTGTCGGGGTTAAAAGCCTGATTGGGCAGCTTTCCGTATGAAGCCCTAATTTTTAGTTCGTTGACCACCGGTTTTGCAAAGCTCATAAAACTTTCGTTTGATAAGCGCCAGGCGACACTGGCCGAGGGACTAAAAACATAACGGTCTTTTGCAGCGAAACGGGAAGAGCCGTCATAGCGACCATTAACCTCGATCAGGTAACGGTCATCGAAAATATAATTGAGCCGGAAAAACTGTCCGATCAGTGCCCAATCCACCGGTGTCGAATTGACGATGGGCTTGTCGTCATTATTTAAACCCAAGTAGGGGAAATCCTGATTGATTAGGTTCTTCGCCTGTGCTGAAAAAGAACTATATGATTTAGACTCCTGGTTATAACCTACCATTGCTTTTAAATAGTGTTTTTTGGCAAAAGTGTTTTCATATTCAGCATATATATTGATGGCCGAATAAATATCCTTCGAATTTCCTTCATAGACAAAAGGAGTTTTGTTGTGTGGGTAAGGACCTAACAAAATAGCATTATCGGGGTTGGTCATATCCTTTCCCTCCGGAACCGCACCATACTCAGAAAATGACTTAATATTGATCTTATTGTTATAATGATAAGCGTTCCAGGTCAAGTCACCGACTACTTTAAAATTTTTGATCGGGGCGATCTTAAAACCACCTGTTAGCCAGATATCGTCAGCGCTATAGGTATTACGCCCATTGAACTCATTCATTGCAAAAGGATTGGTAAAGTTTCCTTGTCCGGCATAGTGACCATCGGGATGCCGGATTGGCATAATCGGTCTTAGATCTGCAGAAATGCGGTCGCCGTAGATACCGCTGATTGCTGCGGATGGAGCTGGTTTATCGTCCTCTTTGCGATTAAATCGAAGTTTTGTGTTTAAATCCAACCAAGAGGTCACTTTGGCTTCCAGACCCAAATTGGCATTGTAGCGTTCAAATTTCTGATTTGCCGCTTTAAATAATCCTTTTTGTCCCAGATAACCTAGTGATGTATTGTAACGGATCTTCTCACTACCACCAGTGAAATTTAAATCGTGTTGATTGAGCGGTGCCCATCCTGGGAACATTTCTTTCCACCAGTTGGTATTGCCTGTATAACGATAACGTGATGGATTGGTCGGATCAATATACACGGCATTTTCAGGAATCGGGTTTTCCATATACCGCTTAATTCCTTCGATGTCCCGATCTGTCCAGACGTCCGACCCCCGGGCACTACCAGAAAGATTGCCACTGCGATCGGCATAGTTATAGGCCTCAACATATTCCAGCGAATTGACCGTATTGGGAATGATCGTCGGTCTGGAGAATGCCTGGTTAAACGAATACGTAAAAGCTGTTTTGCTATCGAACTTGCCCGACTTGGTTGTAATCAGTACAACACCATAGGCCGCGCGTCCACCGTAGATTGCTGCAGCAGCAGCATCTTTTAATACGGTTACACTTTCGACATCTTGGGGGTTTAACTGATTGGGATCCATCTGTACTCCATCGATCAATACCAGTGGGCCACCACCATTTAACGATGTGTACCCACGAATATTAAAAGAGGCACCAGAGCCAGGCCTGCCATCGCCCAGGCCAATATTGAGGTTGGGAATAGCACCCTGTAAGCCCGCACCCACACTGGTAATCATTCTATTCTCAAAGACATCTGATCCGACTGTGCTCACAGCACCGGTCAGGTTAATTTTCTTTTGAGAACCGTAACCAACGACAACGACCTCGTCCATGATACTTTGGCTAGCGGCCAATGAAATGGTCGCAGCGGAACTTGAATAGGAAACAATCTGGCTGGTATAACCCAGGCTGTTAAAACGAATTTTGGCGGTATTACTGGATACTTTCAACATGAAATCCCCATTTTCATCCGTTTGCGTGACACTGGATGCCCCGACTTCCTGTACAGTTACATTGACTATAGGCACTCCTTTTTCGTCAACAACTTTGCCTTTGAAGGTTAAGTTCTGCATAGCATCAGAAACATTTCCTTTAATGACGACTGTCTCTCCGTGAATAACGTATGAATAGCTGCTATTGCCAAACAATTTGTCCAGTGAGGTATTTAAGGTCGCATTTGCGACCTGTAAGTTTGCTTTTTGGTTTTTTAAAAGACCTTCTGCATAGACAAAACGTACCCCAGTCTGTTTGGTGATGTTTTTGAGTACATTTTCTAGCTGTTCATTCCGTGCGTTGACGGTTACCTGAGCGATAGAGGATGCGGATGCGCCTAAAGTAGAAGCCGCAATGAGAAATCCAGTTAATTTCATCTTAATCAGGTTTTTTAAAAATCTATTCCCATCCGCTGGGCACAGAAAGTTTTTTGAATAAAAATTTTTATTCATAATTTGGTAAAGAATTAATGGTTGACAAAGTGTTAATTCAATCTTAAAAGCGGAGGTATTTGCAGTACCTCTGCTTTCATATACTATAATTGGTTGTGTATTTTTTATTTCATTTTATTTCCTCCATTTTCAGGTTTTATTGATTATTAATATATTGCTGTCAATTTTAAAGTTATAACCTGTCAGGTCTTTTAGGGTACTGCAGATCTGTGCTAAAGATGCATTTTTATTGATCCCACCTTCGTATTGTTTGTCATCCAGGATACAGTCTATTTGCAATTGAACACCATACCAGCGGCTGATTTCATCCATGATCTGTCTCATATCTTTATTTTTAAAAGAGAAGAATCCGTCCTTCCATGAGGTTGCTTCTTCAGGATTCGGAAGTGGTAATGCAGCGAGTCCCTTTGCTTGTAGTAAAATCTGGTGACCTGCATCAATAGTCATATCTTTTCCTTTGCCCTTTACCTTTATTTTTCCTTCAGTTAATTGGACGAGCGGATTAGCATCGTAAGATCGGATATTAAACTGTGTGCCAAGTGCTTTCACTTCCATTCCATTGCTTTCGACAAAGAATGGCCTATTGAGATCTTTGGCAATGACAAAGAAGGCCTCTCCCTGCAGTTTGACTCTTCTTTCTCCCGTACTAAAATTTGCATCATAATCAAGGCGGGAGTCTGGTTTTAGCCAAACTTTCGTGCCATCACTCAATTCAACTTGATAGGTGGCCCGGTTAGGGACGATCAAGCTATGTTTTGTTCGGGTTGAACCCGCTTGATTTGTTTTTTTGTAGATCAAGAAATTGTTAGCGATGGATAAGTCAGTTTGCAATTGTTGTTCAGGATCTACGGATAAAAAGAGGGTATCCTGACCCTCAATAGCCAATTTTGCAAATGTATTGCCTGCCAATACATCATTCTTTTGTCCATAACTGTCGTCTTTAACGATATAATCTGCTGTGCCTGAGGTTTGAGTCCATTTTATTCCTATGACGAGCAGTAATGATGCGGCGACGAAAGTCCCTGTCCATAGATATACCTTTTTAGATCGGTACCAGGGTAAACGCTGTGGTGGAAATGATGCCTGGAAACGTGCCAGCTCATCCTCCATTTTTATCTTACGGATATCAAATGGAGTCTCTATTGTTCCATTGTTAAGAATTTCTTCGATAAGCGTCTTGGATACCGGATATTTTTCCAATAGCTGTGCGATCTCCTCTTCCTGCTTTTGAGAAAGGACGATACCTTTAGCCTTGAGCGCTATTAGCTCTGCCAATACAATTTTATCGGATTCTATCATAATTTAATACTAAGTAACTTAACTGAGAAAAAAGGGTGGGTGAAAAAAAGTGAAATTTATTTTTTATTTATAAAGAGTTGGAAGTAAGCTTAATAAGCTTATGATCGATAAAGAAGTGAACTTCTCACGCAGCATTTTTAGTGCGAGCTTCCGTTGTGATTTTACGGTGTTGACAGAGATGTTTAGCTCCTTAGCGACCTCTTCGTACTTCATACCTTCCAGATAAATCAAACGACAGACATGCTGGCAGCCGTTCGGTAGCCGTTCCAATTCCCTATGCAATTCACTGATCACTTCGGCTTTTATAATTGAAGTAAGGAGGTCTGTGTCATCTAGCTCGTCATGATTTGACAACATCGTGTATTTATTAATGACTTTGGCCCTGCGCAAGTGGTTCATAGCCATATTTTTGACCGTGCTGTATAAGAAGCTTTTCTGTACAGCTGCATCCTTGCTGAGCAGCTCAGGGAGATCCAATAACACGACAAAAGCATCATGCACAATATCTTTTGCCAGTTCTTCAGAACTGACCATCGGATAAACAAACACACAAAGACGGACAAAATAGTCTGTAAAAAGTTGTTCAAAGGATGACTTCATTGCTTTGGATTATATCATAGGTTTTCAAATTGGTTTCCTTTCAGTACAAATGTCGTATTTTATTTTGGCTCTCTATTCGAAAAACTATCTCTATTCGAAAAACTAGATATCTTATAACATAACGACATCAATATAATAAAGACGACCGAAAACCACAAATGTCCGGGAGAACTAAGAATATGATTTCTTGTTGTTCATTGCTGGGCACGATAGATCTCTTTTTGCATTCGTCCGGTATGATTCAGAATCAATTGCAGTAGGCAAAAAAAAACAGGCATTTCGCCTGTTTTATACGATATGAAATCGTAATGAATATCGTTGAGATTTCAGTTAAAATAGGAGTAGCGCGAAGATGGGAATAAGTGCGACCATCGAATACATCACCGCGACTCTTTTTTGGAGATATAGACTGATTGATAGTAATAGCTCACTGTTTTCAATGCTTTCTATTGTTCCTCCATTGCCCATAACAGAGGGACTTACTTCAACAATTTGTCCTTGTTCATCCTCAATTTTCCAGGCTGACATCCACATATTCCGTGTGCTCCACTTGTATTTTTTGTCAATTAGACTAATGGTTGCCCCTCCTGTCCAGTTGTTGTATTCGATATCACCGATCAGCTCACCGTGTTTATTGCGTATTTCGGTGTATGGATTGAAAAGGCCTTTGTTTTTAAAACTGTATTGATCCGAACGGATAGAAACATTGGCATCCAGTGTCCAGTCATTGGATTCCAATGAGCCGATCAGGGTATCGTTGTTGTACAACTTTGATTTGTTTCCCAATAAGTTGTTTTTCCAGTTGTAAATAGATCTCTTTTCCATAATGGTCTAGTTTAATATGTTTATTTTTCAAATTAGTATGAGGTCAGGGAAGTATGTTACAGATTTTTGAAAAAAAATAGAATAAATATTTTTTGTGCCCCTTCCTATTGTAACAGGAAGGGTAGCAGGTACATCTAATAAAAAAATCAGTACTTTTGCATACAAAATCACATTACATTGACACATCAGCAAAAGTCGAGTCAGATCAGAAAGGAGATAAATCTTTCCTATCAACAGCTTAAAAGGGCTTATCCTCTATTAAAACTTCAGAATAGTATCGGATTGGCTATATTTTTAATTGCTATTATTGCTATCCTTGCTGTATCGATAGGTTGGTACAAAACACTTGTTCCTACCTGGTTGATGATTGTTGCGAATGCTTTTTTTATGGGGGTTCTTCATGAAATCGAGCATGATCTTATTCATTGGCTTTATTTTAAAAAGCAGAAGACTGTGCATCATCTTATGCTTTTCACCGTTTGGATCTTACGTCCGCTGACAGTCAACCCTTGGATCCGACGTACCTTACACCACCATCATCATAAATTTTCAGGGACATTACATGATGTGGAGGAGCGTAGTGTGACCAATGGCGAACGTTGGACAATTAAACGTCTGTTGACAACGCCTGATGTAGTTTTGGGTGGACTACTGCGTTTACATCGTATGTTTAGTGATATGGATCGGGAAGTCAAGAATGGAAACCTGAAAGTGGAGACATCGTCAAAATTGAAACAGATCATGTTTTTGAGTATTGTACCTGTGACGATTTTTGCACATGCCATCTTATATTTCTTCTTTGTGGATGCGTTATTGGATTGGTTGAATGGATATTCTGTCGTGGATTTGAGTTTTCCACACTATGTGGATAACATGTTGATAAGTCTAAATGTGATTATTTATACGATCCTGTTGCCTAATTTACTGCGGCAGTTCTGCTTGCATTTTATCACTTCCAATATGCATTATTTCGGTGATGTGGAAGAGGGGAATGTGATCGAGCAGACGCAGGTTCTGAACATCTGGTGGACATATCCGATGCAATTATTCTGTTTCTTTTTTGGCTGGACACATAGTATTCATCACTTTGTCGTCAATGAAACCTTCTATGTGCGTCATATCGGTCGCAAGAAAGCACAGGAAGTGCTGAAAAAGTACGGTGTTCGATTTAATGATCTGGGCACTTTTAAAAGGGCTAACCGTTTTCGGGAATTTTCCAAGTAACGTCACCTTTCTTTCGGTATTCTTTATAGTTGCCTTGTTGTTCATATGTAAGTGCACCTTCTTCGCAATAAGCGGAAAGATATACGGAGAACTTGTTGCTTTGACTTTTGTCAACCTCCAATTCATTTAGAACCTCCGCTACGCGTTTGGGATGATGAAAGAAATCAGAGTGGTAAACCAGCTGATCTAGTTTTTTATTGATCGAGATTCTTTCTTGCACGTCAGGAGAGAGTGAATAAGGCGGATTGAATGTAATATCGTCCTGAAAGAAAACTTTGGGTTGGATCTCAAGACTATGACAAAGTAGGAGGAAGTTGGTCATGGTGAGATCTCGGCCCTTTTCTATGCCATTTAACGTCCCAGTGGAAATTCCTGTCAGGTTTGATACATCTCTCAAAGAATAATAGAGTTCATTACGCCTTGTGCGAAAGCGTAAACCAATCCATTCCAGTCTGTGTTTGTTATTATCCGTCATGAAACGAATTGAACAACAATTTGCGCAAAAAATACATTATTATTTTGTTTAAAAATTTGCTTTTATATTTTTTTTGTTTATATTCGTTATAATATAGCATTAAAAGAGTATGTCATGTTTTAATTTATCTTATATATTATTTAATCTTTATGTTTATATAAGTATTTGTTCTTTAAGTGATGTTTTATTGATGTTGTGATTTCTTTAGAGATATGTTTAAAAAAATTGCAAAATAGCCCTATATTCAAGTTCTAGTGGTGATCTAGAGCATACCAATGAAAAATAAATAAGATAGAAGTCGACTTGCCCGGCTTCGGTTTTCCACAGAATCCGACAAGTTCCGCCGAGGCTGCGGTAAGTTACTTTTTTCTCTTTTAGTAATGCTTATAATTTTCTTATTTTTCGTATTCAAGTGTTCCTTTTACGCCAGAACAATCAAGTTAGAAGGTGGATTTATTGGCCAGTATGCGCTTTGCGCTATCGGAAGCAATGAGCATCCCTGTTGCTAGCATAATAACATCTTTTATTACCAAACGGCCTGCTGCGGATAGGTAAGGAAAGCCAACATTTGACGAAGGGAAATCACGATCTAGTTTTGGTACAAAGGTCTCAGGTGTGGTTATGAGAAAAGTTAGTGTCACGATGGACATCCCTATCGTAAAAATGGCGCCCCATAAACCTATTTTTGGAAACCAGATTCCCAATAAAGTCATCGAACCGATAACAACAATCACAAAACCCAACAAATAAGCAAAGGTATATGTCCCATTTTGCTGATGCCAGCTCATGTTTTTCTTCACCATCAGGCCTTCTGGATTTTTGAATAGCTGATATTCGGGAACCAGTTTTCCATTTTTATCCTCGGCATATTTTCCGGTGTTGTGGTAAAAGAAATTCATAAAGGGACTATTGATGACAAATGGTACAATACCATCTGCTTCGTATTGATACACTTTTAAACCACCTATCCAGGCCATGACGATAAATATCGCGATGCGGGCAAAATTGATAAAGCTGTTTTGGCTTCTCGCGAACATGTTTATTATTTTTTCCATCTTACTTTGTCTGATTAAAGGATAAAGCAAAATTAGACAGGAATAGGTAGTCAAAACATGGACAAATAAGGTTATAACATAGACTTTTTGGCAACAATAGATACTCCGACCTGTTCGCGAAAGACCTTAGGAGATACACCAGTCATCTTTTTGAAAAATCTACTGAAATAAAACTCATCAAGGTACTGTAGTTCGGCCGCAATTTCTTTGATGCTCTTTGTGGTCAAGTGGAGAAGCCTTTTGCTTTCAAGCACAATACGTTCCTGAATAAGTGTGGAGGGGGATTTACCCCATTTCTGTTTCACTTTTTTCGTGAAAGCGGCAGAACTCAGATTATAGTATTCAGCGTAAAAAGAGACACTTTTATGTTTTTTGTACTCATTTTCCAAAAGCTGTTCAAAACCATCGATAGGATTCTTACGTGATGTGGTTGGTAAGGATAGTTTGTTGGTCAATATCTTCTGTTTGCTTGCAATGGCGAGGATAAGCTGCAGGTATGTCTTTGTAATAGCTTGATCAAAGGAAGCGGACGAATATTTTAAATGATCTATTTTGTCTATAATCGCAGCAATCTCCTGAAATGCCTCTTGCGTCAATGCGACATGTGGTTGCTGGTAAATATTGTTGAATAATAAACCATTACAAGCTACCTCATCCTTATGATACTCGATGCAATAGAAATCGCCATGAAATTTTAAAACCTTCGTATGTTCAGGTAATTTTTCTTGAACTGAAAACAGTTGAAAAGGAGATAGAAATAAAATACTTTTTGCAGTAGATTGATAAGGCACCAGATCTATCGAAAAATGAAGTTCTTGTTCCATCAAAATAATGAAGTAGAATGGTTCTGTCAATTCCAACTGTGTTGACAGGATCTCCGGGATTCCAACGTGAATAAGTGAAGACGTCATTGCAGTAAAATACAAAATTTTTTTTAGGGGCTTCATGTTGTATAGTCGTCATTATGTAATATTCATAAATTCGATGCCTCCGTTTGTTTATAAATAGCTGAGCTGTAAAAGGTATTCAACATATCGAATGAATATTCCTTTAAAACGAATTATAAATAGGGATTGTCGAATATAAAATGAAGCATTATACATGTTAGAAAAAAAACTAGATTTAAGATGGATTTATGCTTTGAATGCAAAAAATAAGAAATATTGATGAGTTGATCTACGATTTAATAAACTATCCAATAAAATAACGAATGAAAAACATACGTCTATTGCTGTTCCTAGTTTTTATCGTGCAGTCCTGTGAAAACAGCGTGCAAAAAATAATCGTGAACGGAGCACAAAAAAAGTTGAAAGCCGGAAACAGACAAGTTCAAAAGGATAGCGGTTATAAAAAAATAGAAATGGACGAAGAAAGAATAAAGGATGAGGAAATCGCAGGATGCTTATCATCGAAATTTGATAATGATACTATTCCTGATTATTTCAAAATCGTAAAAAATGAACATGAAATCGTCCAATCTGTTCTTTCAGCTAATCTATCCGCGATAAAAAGAGAAGTCAATATAAATATTCTGAATAATAGTATTTTATATAATAGAGAGGGTGTCGATTATTGGACCTTTTTTAAATTTATAAACAATAAGATCCTTGAAATAAGAGTTGAATATCCAGATCAGAAATCAGTGCCGAATATATCTGGAGAAAGGAAAGATTTGATTGAAAGAATAAAATATAGATTTAATATTGAAAACCGTAGGATTCAAATCATAGGCTATGATCTGAGTTATCGGAAAGACGCAGTCTTCATTACAAAATCTATCAATTTCATTACCGGAAAATATATCGTTAGCCGGAAAGAAAAAGGGGAGGAAGACGTTGTTACAGATGGCTGGTCCGCAGAATTTGAAAATAATATCTATATCGAGGACTGGAATTTGCCATTTTTGCGAGATCAGATCTTTTGGGTAGGGAACGAAATGGAACCAAGTTAGAATCAATTTATTGAATAGCAATAGATCTCAAATTCATAAGTTATAAAAAAGCTATCCTCTTTTTATTTTCAACATTTGATTGGTGGTAATTTCGATGTCTGGGACATATCCTTAGACACGACCGATTTCTGTTGGGATCATTCATAAGTAATAATGATAGTGTATTTGTGCAAAAAAATTGTATTTAGTTTAATAAATATATTTGTGTTTGTATTTTTTTAAAATTATCGGTGTAATAACTATGGCCGATAACTAAATATAATAATTGTTTCAGTTTTATCAGTCCGTAGAATGATAAAACTGAATTATTCCGGTTGGATAACTGTCAATTTGATAATTTATGTACTTCCTGCCAATTAATGTGCACTCATAAAATAATAGATCAAATAAAATACGATCAGCACACAAACGGCAATAATAATCGTTCGTTTGATATTGCGACCGGCAGGTGCATCATCTTTTTCTTCAACGGCTATAGGGGGTAATTTTTCCTCCTGCTTCTCATTGCTATGCTCTGGGGTGTTGAATTGATTTTCCATCTTTTTAATTGTTGTCTCTACCAATAGAACAAGTTTGAACTGCAAATCGTTTAAAATGTTCGATTTTCGAGTTGAAAGAAGACTTCCGATAACCTTCAAAAACGCAGGAATGTGAATAAATAAAAAACCAAAACGTTGTGTTTTTTAATGGATTTGCATACATTGCAGCTGCACTTAACACGAACAAACCTAAACAACCCGTAAACTGATGTTTACCATAGCTTTCGTGTTGGGTAGGTCTGTATGAGTAAATAAAAACATATGAAAAGAAGAACACTTATCGGATCTTTAATGGCCGGCTGCATGCTATTGGCCGTCAATCCGACTTTTGCGCAACAAAAAGCCGCAAAAAAAGAAATTGGTCTACAGTTGTACTCTGTACGTGAAGAAATCAGCAAAAACCCGAATTTCGATCAAATTCTGCAAAAGATCGCTTCACTCGGTTATACAGGCGTAGAAGCTGCTGGCTATAAAGATGGTAAACTGTACAACCTAAGCCCACAGGAATTTAAAGCCAAAGTGGAAAAAACAGGAATGAAGGTTTTGTCTTCACATGCGACAAAAACATTGTCTGCGCAGGAACTTGCTTCCGGCGATTTCTCCGAGTCCTTGAAATGGTGGGACGAATGTATCGCTGCACACAAAGCCGCTGGTATGAAATACATTGTAACGCCTTGGATGGATGTGCCTAAGACGCTCAAAGATCTTGAAACGCAATGCCGCTATTTGGACGCTGTGGGTGCAAAATGCCGCCAACAGGGAATATTGTATGGATACCACAACCACGCACACGAATTTAAAAAGGTGGAGGATAAAGTGATGTTCGATTACATGTTGGAGCATACTAATCCTGAAAATGTGTTTTTTGAAATGGATGTTTACTGGGCAGTAATTGGAGATGTGAGCCCTGTGGATTATTTCAATAAGTACGCAGGCAGATTTAAAGCTTTACATATCAAAGACCACCGTGAAATCGGTCAAAGTGGAATGGTCGGATTTGATGCGATCTTTAACAATGCTAAAACAGGTGGACTGAAATATCTGTTCGTTGAATTGGAAGATACACGCAATGATATTTACACGGGCCTTGAGCAAAGTATCGACTACCTGAAAAAGGCTTCTTTTGTAAAGGATAGCTATTCAAAATAGCGGTAAAATCGGGAGAAAATTGACGATGCTGAGACAATTGTCCGGTTGACAGATTTATTATTTTTCGGTAACTTGATCGTATTAATAAGGAATTGTTTAATCGTATTAAATCGGATCACATGAAACGGATTATTGTTGCTACAGACTATGCTGAAGAGGCAGAACATGCCTTGAATTTTATACTGGAAGTTTTTGCTGGTAAAGAATATGAGATTGTCTTATTTTCTCTCCAGAACCCTTCCATCCATGCGATGAATGCACGTCTTTCTCCCGATTCTATGTTCAAAATTTTTGAACATCAAAACAAGATTTTAAAACATAAAGCGGAAGCTATTACCCAGCAGAGTGGGGTGCCCACGGTCCCTTATCTGGCTACGGGTTTGTTCTATGATCAAATTACAAAATGTATTCTGGAAACCGGCGCCGATCTATTGGTCATGGGTATGGCCAAACGTTCGTTTGACCAGGATATGTTGGGCAATACGACGACCGCAGCCATCAGTAGACTAAAAATTCCTATTCTCTCCGTACCATTGGGAGCACAATTTACTGGCCTAAAACATATTCTCTTTGCCTGCGACATTGTTCGTGGTGTTCAAAAGGAAATTCTAGAAAAAGTTAAAGATTTTGCAGCTGACTTTAATGCTGTCTTAGAGGTGCTCAATATCCGTAAAACCGTCGAACAGCTAAACGAGGAAAAAGGTAGCGCTACCCGCGAAGCCATCAATAATGTGATGGGGATCGTCAGCTATTACTATAAAAATGTAACTTCAAATGAGGTGGTGAAGGCCATTCGTGATGAGGTCAAAGAAAGCCATACGGATCTATTGGTTATGATTCCTTATAAGTATGGCTTCTGGAGCTCATTGACACATCGCAGCAAAACACGGATGATGGCCTCTGGTCTCGATGTTCCATTGCTAACAATATCAATATAGCTCAATACCGGGCGATTAATTATAGTACCTGTAAAATTTATTGTAGAAGCATTCTGTGATTATCTGTTTCTCCCCATTTGGTTTTGAGTAGATGGATAATGAGGAATGCAAAAAGCACTAAAAGAATAAGTAAGATTAGAAATGAATAACGTTTGTTTTTTTTGGTTATACACATGGTTGCTGCTCAATTTAAGAATGTGAACTATCACAAGGATAATTCACTGCCAAAATAATATAAATATATTATAAGCTTTATTACAGCAGCAGTAAAATTTTATCCCAGATCTGCTGATAGATTTTATCATCCTGGAGGAGGCCTTTGTCATCGTAGTAATAATTTTCAGCATTACCGCTTCCAACTGTACGCCGTTCGAACAGAAATATATTGAGAATGATTTTGGACCTTCGATCCGGGAGTGAGACAACTAAGAAATTGAAGATTCTTTTATCACCATCACGACCAAATATTGATTTACTTTTTAGAGATACACTGGTTTGAATAAAACCTGAAGGACGGTCTAGTTTAGTAATATTGTAACCACTTTCTTGAAGTGCTTGTACGACTTTTGTATAGGCTGAATCTGCGGAAATTGTGATGGTCTTTATCCGTTCTGGATCTTGTGCCGTTGCAACATTGATCCAAAACAACATAGAAAGAGTCAATAATAGCGGTGTGTGTGGTCGTGGATTCATACCTGTGGCTTTAAGAGTTTAAAATAATTACTTAAAGCTAATGATTTTTCTTTTGAAAGACAATGCTGAGGCCTAATTCAATCTTTTCCCAAGTATTTTTAGACTTCGTTCTACCCCATCTAGCGTAGCGATATTGGGAAGGTTGGCCCATTCCTGGAATCCCATTTTTTCAAATAAGGTGATACTAGGTACATTGTGTGCAAAGATGAAGCCTAATAGGGTATTTACGCCAAGGCTTGGGGCTTTGTCTATGCAGTATTGGAGAATTTGCTTCCCCAGTCCCCGGCCTCGCTGCTGTTCATCCAGATAGATGCTGATCTCTACTGTAGCATCGTATGCTGGTCGACCGTAAAAAGACTGGAAGCTGACCCAGCCGAGGATATTATTTTGTTCCTCTACCAGCCATAACGGTCGCTTTGACGGATTGTGTTCATCAAACCATTTCTGCCTGCTTTCTACCGATACAGGACTGGTGTCCGCTGTGACAATTCTTGAAGCAATAGTGGTATTGTATATGGCTACGATACGAGGTAAATCTTCTTGTCTAGCGTCACGAAATACTAACTGGCTCATGTTTTATCTGTTGTTTTAGAACTAGGATCAAAAATATTAGTTTTATACTATAGTTGATGCTTTTTGATCAAGTTTTTCCACGTTTTATTCGGCTTCAGCTTTTTGCATTAACTCGATTGTTTTTATGCAACAGCGGATATATCACATCGGACTCCCCGCCATTGGCAAAAAGGGGCTAAATGGAATGTACAGCAAGCAATGTACTTTTCAATAGGTATAAGAAAGCCATAATTCCAAGAAACCTGTATGATAAAAGCAAAAATTACACTAATTTGAACAATTATTTCTCTTGAATATGATATAATATGCTCATCTTAGGGTAAGTAAATAGTTGTTTTGTTTGCTAAAAATTATAAACCTGAATGCAAACGGAATCGTGTACGCGTATTTTAAGCGACCGAGCCCTGCATTTTATAATTCCTTAAAGTAGCTGAGTAGTCCGTGGCAGAATTGAGTAAACGGGACGTTTTTGGGCTATGACAGCTGATTTTCTTTGGATTTATCGTATCATTATGGATCAACAACAACCTAAACAATCAATTCGAATTCGCTCAATGGATGTCATGCGGGGTATGACTCTATTTCTCATGTTATTTGTCAACGATTTATTTGCACCCGGTGTTCCAGAATGGCTGTTGCATACCAAAGCGGAAGTCGATGGCATGGGGCTGGCGGATTGGGTTTTTCCGGGATTCCTTTTTATGGTCGGTATGGCTGTGCCCTATGCTATTGCTGCCCGAGAGAAACTGGGGGAATCTACTCGTCTGATTTTTGCGCATATTGTCACCCGTACAGCGAGTTTGATCCTGATTGGTATCTTGATTCTGAACGGTGGACGTGTGGATGCTTCATTGACGGGTATGTCTAGTTTTTGGTGGCTAGGATTGTTGTATCTCTGCGTATTTCTGATCTGGAATAGGTATCCTACTACATCCGGCAATCAAACTTTATTTAAAAGTATGCGTCTTCTTGGAGTCTTGGGGATCTGTTATTTGGTTTATTGCTTTAAAGCTGCAGAAGGTAAAGGCTTGGAGATTGGTTGGTGGGGAATCTTGGGCTTGATCGGATGGGGTTATTTTGCAGCAGCTACTACTTTTGTGTTAAGTCGGGGAAGGCTCGCTATTGTAGCATGCTTTTGGCTATTGTTTCTTCTCCTGAATATCCTCTCTCAAACGGAATACAAATTGCATATTCCAATTGTTGGGAGCTATCTGAATGTGCTGTTATCGGGTAATGTACCTTGCATCGTATTGGCCGGAACAATCATTGGCATCTTGATCAAACGGTATGCTGCTACACCTAAGCTACTTTTACGTTGGATGCTGATTATTGGAATACTTTGGTTACTGGGCGGATTTGCTCTGCGTCCATGGTTTATATTATCCAAAATTCACGGTACGCCAAGCTGGGCATTGCTCTGTTGTGGTATCAGCCTGCTTTTACTGCTTGTTATCTACTATGTAATAGATATCCGGAAATACCATAAAGGAATATTCGTCTTCGAGGAAGCCGGAAAGAATTCTTTGACGACCTATCTTGCGCCGGATTTAATTTATTTCATCTGTTGGGGATTGCAGATTCCTTTGTTTTTCTATAAGCAGTCGGGTAACATGCTTCTTGCTGTTGGTGGTTCGCTGCTATGGGCTTTCGCCATGCTGTGGTATGCTATTTTACTGAAAAAGATAAATATCTATTTAAAACTTTAATAGAAGACGGATCGTTATCCGCTTATTATCTTGTTAAATGAAGAGCGGAATTGGGCTCAATATCAGTGCTATTTATGTTGAATATTTAATATTATGATGTGTATGAAATCTAAAAATGTTATAAATCCCCTCAAGTTAATAACCCTTAGCTTTACAGCTATAGCCTTATTGTTAATGACGGTTAGCCCACAACGGAGTTGTGCACATGGGAAAAATAAAAAAGTGGTGATTGCATACGTTACATCCTGGTCAACAGTGATGCCGGATCCGACTTACCTGACCCATATCAATTATGCATTCGGGCATGTAAATGACAATTTTGACGGCGTGCGTATTGACAATGAAGCAAGATTAAAAAGTATTATTGAGTTGAAGAAGGCACATCCTCATTTGAAGGTATTGTTATCCATTGGTGGATGGGGAAGTGGTCGCTTTAGTGAAATGGCTGCTGATGTCGTTAATCGGGAAAAATTTGCCAAGGATTGTGAACGGGTTGTAAAAGAGTTTAAACTTGACGGTATTGATATTGATTGGGAATATCCAACCAACTCTTCTGCCGGTATTTCTGCGGCGGAATCGGATACCGAGAATTTTACCTTATTGATGCGGGATATCCGGAAAACTATTGGTAGGAAAAAACTATTGACACTTGCTTCGGTATCAAGTGGTCAGTATATTGCTTTTGATCAGATTAAAAACGATGTAGACTTTGTGAACATCATGACTTACGACTCGGGCAATCCACCGTATCACCATGCGAGTTTGCATCGTTCTCCCTTATCGGGGCGCACGACTTGTGCTGAAGCTGTCAAGGCGCATATTGCCGCTGGAATGCCTGCCGAAAAATTGGTGCTCGGTATTCCGTTTTACGGACGGGGAAATAAAACGGACATCAAGGGGTTTATAGACTATAAGGATCTCCTGAATTTACAGGGTTTTGAACAGAAATGGGATGATGAAGCGAAGGCCCACTATCTGGTCAATGCACAGGGAGAATTGGTACTGACTTTTGAAACTCCAGAATCCATTGCCTTGAAATGTGATTATGTGCATGGACAGGGCTTACTGGGGGCGATGTATTGGGAATATGCCGGTGATACCGAAGGTGGGGTATTACGGGATGCGGTGTATAAGGGGATTATACGTTGATATAGGGCGTTCCAATATTAAAGCCTTTCAAAAAGAACCTAAAATACCGAAATTACTGAGCTGTCACGAGACTCCTACTTGATGACGTAGTAATTTCGGGTATTGAATCTTTTTTCATGCCGATGTCCTTATAGGCTTGATCATAGTGGAGTCCACTTTTGACTGGACTGCCCAGAAGCTATTACCGTTTCGATAAATTTCATGCCCCTAGTTCCATCTGCGACGGTGGGGAAATCCAACATGGCCTCGGAGGGACTGGTGCCGTTTATTTTTGCAAGAATTGTAGCTGAAAAATTCCGATAGATATTGGCAAATGCCTCGATGTAACCTTCCGGATGCCCTGCTGGTAAGCGACTGTTGTGTTGAGCCAGAGGACTGAGATATTGCTGTCCTGCACGGAGCAGTTGTGCCGGTTCGTTAAGCGGTTTCAGCAGGAGGCTATTGGGCTCTTGCTGGTTCCATTCTAAACCGGCTTTTTCTCCATATATCCTTATTTTTAAAGCATTCTCTTCGCCTGCCGCTACCTGTGAGGCAGAGAGTACGCCAGTTGCATCATTTTCAAATCCCAGCAGGACATTACCGTCGTCTTCCAGTCGCCTTCCTGCTACGACCGTACGAAGATCAGCACATACTTTGGTGATTTTTAAATCGGAAATATATTCAGCCAAATGAGCGGCATGTGTTCCGATATCGCCCATACAGCTGCTTAGTCCACCTCTTTCAGGGTCTGTCCGCCAGGCGGCAAGTGGCGATTCGTTTTCGATCAATGTACTGAGCCAGCCCTGTGGATATTCGACCATGATTTTACGGATATTGCCGAGCTTGCCTTCACGGACCAGCTGACGTGCTTGTTTGACCATCGGATAGGCCGAATAGGTATAGGTGACGCAAAGTAGCAATCCCGATTCATTGACTTTCTGCTGTAATAATTGGGCCTCTTGCAGGGAGAAGGTCATGGGTTTTTCCAGAAGTACATGAAATCCATGTTCAAGTGCAAGCATGGCGGGTTCAAAATGGGCAACATTGGGAGTGACAATACTTACAAAATGCATCCGTTCGTCAGGGGGCAACTGACTTTCGCGCAGGATCATTTCCCGGAAATTTGTATAGATTCGATCCGTAGGGAGTGAAAGCAGCTCTCCGGACTCCTGTGCTTTAATGGGATCCGAACTTAATGCGCCGCAGCATAGTTCGACCTGTCCATCTATCCCTGCAGCCATACGGTGCACAGCACCAATAAAGGCATTCTTGCCACCGCCTATCATGCCCATCCTGATTTTTCTGATTTCCATAATAACTTTATTTTAGGCTATTATTCTGATAAACCGATCAATTTTCTATTCAAGTCATCATCGCTACCAGCAGCAGCAAAATTGTCGAATGCACGATTGCCTACCCGGATAATATACTCTTTGATATGCTGTGCACCCTCACGAGCGCCATCCTCAGAATTCTTAAATGCACATTCCCATTCGAGGACTGCCCAGCCCTGAAAATCATATTGTGTCAACTTGGTGAAAATTGCTTTGAAATTGACCTGTCCATCCCCAATAGAGCGAAAGCGGCCAGCCCGTGCTTGCCAATCTTGGTATCCACCATAAACACCTTGACGACCAGATGGGTTGAATTCAGCATCTTTTACATGGAACATTTTGATACGCTCATGGTAGATGTCGATGAATTCCAGGTAATCGAGGCATTGCAGAATGAAATGTGATGGATCGTATAGAATATTTGCCCGTTTATGGTAATTTACTTTTTCTAAAAACAGGTCAAAGGTAACACCATCGTGCAGATCTTCACCCGGATGAAGCTCATAGCAAAGATCGACATCGTACTGTTCACAGGTATCCAATATGGGGAGCCACATTTTGGCGAGTTCAGTGAAGCCTGTTTCGATCAGATTTGCGGGACGTTGCGGCCAGGGGTAAACATAAGGCCAGAGAAATGCACCGCTAAAGGTTGCGAGGGCTTTCAAACCGAGATTATGGGAGGCTTTAATCGCATAGTGGAGCTGCTGTATAGCCCATTGTTGTCGCTCTTTGGGATTATTATGCAGCGCTTGTGGCGCAAATGCATCAAATAATGGGTCAAAAGACGGATGTACAGCGATCAGTTGCCCTTGTAGATGTGTTGATAATTCGGTGATCTCCAGTCCATAGGATTGTACGGTAGACTGGAGCTGCTGCGCATAACCTTTGTCTTCAGCAGCTCTTTGAAGATCTATTAAGCGCGCATCCCAGGTAGGTATCTGGATACCTTTGTAGCCGAGCGAGGCTGCCCATTCGCAGATACCTTCTAAGGTATTGTAGGGTGCATTGTCACCAGCAAATTGCGCTAAAAAAATAGCAGGTCCTTTAATTGTTGTCATAAATCTTTTTTTAGGTGAAAAGGTTCCTTTTGTGGAACCTTATATCCGTAAGTTCGTTATTTTAAGCCCAGGAACGATCCCCTTTTTTATAAGGTACATCTCCTTCGTATCGACCGGGCGCCTGATTGTATCGCAGCGCCTGTTTATAACCTATTTCCGAAGAGAAATAACCCAGGAGTGTCAATTGCTTAAATAGGGTATAGTAGTGATTGGGTAAATCTCCTTTTTTGGACATATACTCTTTTGCCTCTTTATCGATCGCTGTGAGTAGGCTAAGCCTTTGCTCAGCTGTGGCTTCCACGAATCCAAGCTTATGCATTTTATTGCATGCATCATCCAGTTTGTCCATCCCTTCAAGAAAGATCTGTTGATCCGGAGCTTCATAGCAATCGTTCACCATAACCTTCATAAACGAACCCACTTTGGCTGCTTTGGCACCCGGGCTTTTTGGGGTAGTTGGGAGTATGGTGTCTGCTACTTCGTCCAGGAATGCAATTTGCTGGGGAGTTAAATTGAGGCGTTCCTTGAGGTCGCTTTCTTTGCTGGAACTGCATCCCGTCAAAAAAGCATTGCCACCAATCACGGCTCCACCAGTAAGCAGGGCAATCATCTTTAAAAGTGTTCTTCTTTCCATGGGCTTAGCTATTATTTTTTTTGAGTTCATTGACAGCATGGTCAACCGCTCGTGCCGTCAGCGCCATATAGGTCAATGATGGATTTTGGCAACCCGATGAGGTCATGCAGGCGCCATCGGTAACATATACATTGGGACAATCCCAAACCTGATTCCACTTGTTGAGCACCGAGGTTTTGGGATCGTGTCCCATTCTCGCGGTTCCCATTTCATGGATACCATGTCCCATGGCATGGCCACTGTCCCAGGTGCTTACATTTTTTACACCAGCGATCGTAAGCATCGCTTTCATCTCTTCCTGCATATCCTTTCGCATCTTCAACTCATTGTCTTTCAGTTCAGCGTCCATCGCCAATACAGGCAATCCCCATTTGTCCTTGCGATCTTTATCCAGTGAGATTTTATTTTCGTGATAGGGGAGTATCTCTCCAAAGCCTGTTGCACCGATAGTCCACTGACCAGGCTCAGTAAGTGCATCTTTAAAATCACCACCTATATTGAGTTCGGCAACCTCCTTGCCCCAGCCTTCACGGCTGGCACCGCCCTGATAGCCGAAGCCACGTAGGTAGTCTCTTTTGTCACTGCCAATATTGACAAATCGGGGAATATAAAACCCATTGGCCCTCTTGCCGAATATATAGCGGTCTTCGTAGCCTTCAACTATTCCAGAAGCACCGATGTTGTAATGATGGTCCATTACATTATGGCCCAACTCGCCACTGCTGCTCCCCAAACCTTCGGGCCAAATGTCCGTTGCGGAGTTAAATAAGACCCAAGTGCTGTTGAGGGCCGAAGCACATAGAAAAACCACTTTACTCTTGAACTCATAGGTTTGGTTGGTCTCGGTATCTAAGACCTCAACACCAGTGGCCTTTTTGGTGTTTTTGTCATAGAGTATCTGCCGAACCAGCGAATAAGGCCTGACAGTTAAGTTGCCTGTTTTCATTGCGGCAGGGAGGGTAGAAGACTGGGTGCTGAAATAGCCTCCAAAAGGACATCCTTCCCAGCATCGGTTCCGAAATTGACATTTTGAGCGCCCAGAGATCAGGGCTGTAAGGTTTGCAACCCGCCCAATGATCAGGTGCCGCTTGTCCCCATATTCTTGTTTAATGCGTTTGGCTACATCTTTTTCTACGCAGTTCAACTCCATGGGCGGCAAGAACTGTCCATCCGGAAGATGTGCAATATTTTCTAGGGATCCGCTGATTCCGGCAAATTTTTCGACATGGTCATACCAAGGGGCGATATCATTGTAACCTATGGGCCATGGTACGGCAACCCCATCTCGTTCATTGGCTTCGAAGTCCATTTGGCTTAGCCTATAGGATTGTCTACCCCATAAGGTGGATCGTCCTCCCATCCGGTAGCTGCGCCACCATGTAAAGGGTTTCAATTCGGTATAGGGGCAATCTTCTTCATTTGCCCAACCATCCATGACCGCTTCGGAGGCTGCCCAGCCACGGTGGATAACGGGATATTTCTTTTTCTGTTCTACAGTCGTGCGTCCGCGGTGTGGGAGATCCCAGGGTTCGCGTAAGGCAGATTTATAATCTTTGACATGCTCGTAGGGGCTACCGCGTTCCAGCATCAGAACCTTTAAGCCCTTTTCACAAAGCTCTTTTGCGGCCCATCCGCCACTGATGCCAGAGCCAACAACGATGGCATCATAGGTATTAGTTTCCATACTTGGTTATCGTTGAAATTGAGTTCATAATTTTATTTCGGTTTATTCTTATGCGATAGCCGCATACGCTTACATGTGGTTCCCTTGTCGTAAGATAAATTTACAGCATCAGTCGAGCATCTTTCAACCGCTATTTGGGTGAAAAAATATGCTATCTTGCTATTTGTTGTGTTTATAATCGTATATTATGTGTTCAGATAGCAGATGTATTCGCTAGCAATAATTTATCATGAAAACACTGATCCAGAAAATACATGTCGAAGAACAGTATTCTTTCGCCTGTCGAACCTACAGAACGCCCACTTTTGAAACGGCTTGGCATAGGCATCCCGAATGTGAGCTGATTGTGATCACAGAAGGTAATGGAACGGCGCTTATTGGTGATTATATCGGCGATTATAAGCAGGGAGATGTGTTCTTCCTCGGCTCGGATCTGCCACATTGGTTCCGTAAATCCAAGCAGGATGCGGTCGGTAGTGCTATTGTTGTTCATTTCCTCAAGGACTTTTGGGGTGCGGGATTTCTGGCGCTGCCTGAGATGCATGTGATCGCTGGATTATTGAAAAATGACAGTACGGGAATCCAGCTTATGGGAGATCTTGCAACGGAAATTGATCTCATGATCCGCAAAATAGAAAATACAGAGGGGCTTGAACGTATTCAGTTATTATTGAACTGTATGGAACAGATTGGATCGTCCGAAGAGCATAAGGTGATTACGATGGCTTTTGATACGATGGCCGGTAGAGAGGAAAACATCGTTATAGAAGCGATAATAGACTATTCTTTTAAGAATTTTTTAAATCCGATTTCACTCGAAGAAGTTGCTTCCAGCACCAATATGTCTGTTTCGGCATTTTGCCGATTTTTCAAAAAGAACATAAAAAAGAGTTATTTTGATTTTATCAAAGAACTCCGGATCGGTCATGCCTGCAAACTATTACGCGATACAGATCGGCCTATTTTGGATATCTGTTATAATAGTGGCTATAACAGCTGGGCACATTTTAGCAAACAATTTAAGGTCGTGACAAAGGCATCCCCGCTAAAATATAGGAAACAGTTTCGTACGGGGTAATGGCTTAAAAAGAAAAGCCATACTCAATGTTGAATATGGCTTTTCTAGTGGAGCTGGAGAGATTCGAACTCTCGTCCAGTCATGGTACTGTATACGCTTTCTACATGTTTAGCTTCTCTTTGATTGTCGAGCGAGGGAAGGTGAGTCGCTTACCTATACCGTACGCCGTAGTTGCTGTTTCTCACAAGTGCTTAGCAACATCACACTTGCCAGTTCTATCGTTCGATGCCCCGAATGTTAAACCAAAGAACAGGATCTAACGGGACAAATAGCTATGTTAAGTCTAACTTAAGCAGCTAAGGCGTAGTTTTCTTCGCCAGTTGTAATTCTGAAAGTTCAGATTAAAGTGCTCTACTAACAACGCACTACATGCTTACATAACCGTCTCCATCCTGTCAATTCCGGTCAACCCCAATTATGTCTTACAAAGATACAGCTTTTTTGATGATAAATCAACACAGATAGCTTTTATTTGGGGAATCCCCTGTTAAAAATAGCAACAAGGTATCATGTACTCAAACTGTTGTCGGAATAACGAACTGCGCTGGGGCTTCAAATTTAATTGTTGTTCAATGATAAATTTCGATGTTATGGAGCCCGCTGCTGCAAAATTTAAAATGAAAGATTGATCTTATTTTCGCCCTGAACTGGATCGTCTTTTTTCGTTGTGAATTTGCTTAAGGTTATTTTCTTTCCACCGATATCACAGACAAATGTATCTGTTCCATCATCAATCATCTTTCCTTTTTCTCGATAGAACGCTTTCACCTTTTCAAAAGAATCGGGTGTGAACAGAAATAGATCTCCGGCTGGATTATTGGTTTGATCCGTGGAAAAGTTGTAGTAGGTGATTTTACCATTTGGATACATGGGGATCAGCTTGCACAATACATCTGGAGCGGTTTCGGTAACGGCATCTCTAAAATAATAGTCCATCCCACCTTTGTCGTTCGGAGTACCTTTGGCAGCTGAACTATCTTCCATATAATTGATCAATAATGCCAGACCGATCAATAGGGGGAGACCGATTAAAATGCATTTGAAGAAAAATTTGCGCCGGTTTTTATCGCGTAATAAGAAGTTGATTTCACTCATGATATGAGGCTGTTTGGATTGATCCCTAATTTCTATCTTTTTGAAGAATTAATAAATGGTGAATATAGCAAATTCTTTACGATTTTTTGTAGTCAGTTAGGTCAATAGCATTATTGAGGTGAAAAGGGATCTTTTAGGAACAAAGTAGGGGGTATTGGAGCAGATTTGTGTAGTTTGTCATTTGGCTGGACTAGAATTCGGAAATAGTGTTCAATATTGTTTGATGTTTTTAAATTTTATGATTATCAAAAAATGGCATGGAAAATCTTTGATTACAAATCAAAAGCAAATTGGAAGGTACTCCATATTCCCTGTGATTAGAAAAGAATAAGGTCCAAAATTCGGAATCGAACTTGGACCTTATTTAATCATTTTAGGGATTTTCAAAAAATATTATTGCGATCAATCACAAAGACTGACTTTTGATACCGCCTTTTATTTAAGTAATCCTGCTCGTTTGAGTAGAGGCTCAACAGACGGTTCCTGTCCTCTAAATCGCTTATAGAGCACCATTGGATGTTCTGTTCCCCCTTTGGATAAGATATTGTCCTGAAATTTATGGGCAATATTGGCGTTGAAAATGCCATTTTGTTTGAAATAATCAAACGCATCTGCATCCAGTACTTCGGCCCATTTGTAGCTGTAGTAGCCTGATGAGTAGCCGCCATTGAAAATATGGGAAAAGGCTGTGCTCATCGCATTCTCTTTCACATCGGGATACAACTTGGTGGATGCGAATTGCTCATCTTCAAATGCTTTCAGGTCAGCAATGGCACTTGGGTCTTGTCCGTGCCAGCCCATATCCAACAGACCAAAGCTTAATTGGCGCATCGTGGCCATTCCTTCTAGGAAAGATGCACTCTCACGGATTTTTTCCACCAACTCCATTGGGATCACTTCACCTGTTTCATAATGTTTGGCAAACAATTCCAAGGCTTCTTTTTCGTAACACCAGTTTTCCATGACTTGACTTGGTAACTCAACAAAATCCCAATAGACAGATGTACCGGATAGCGTCGGATAGATGGTATCCGCTAACATGCCATGTAGGGCGTGACCGAATTCATGAAATAGGGTTGTTACTTCCTGAAAGGTTAATAGGGAAGGCTTAGTCGCTGTTGGACGGGTGAAATTGCATACGATAGATACATGCGGACGTTCTTGTTTGCCATCTTGCACATACTGTGGCTTGAAAGATGTCATCCAAGCACCATTTCGCTTCCCTTTACGTGGAAAGAAATCGGCGTAGAAGATCGCTACCAATTCACCATTATCGTTTGTGACCTCAAAAGTCTGAACCTCTTCGTGATAGGTTTCAATGTCGTTGACTTCTTTGAAATTGATACCAAATAGTCGGTGGGCAACCTCAAATGCACCATGCAACACATTCTCGAGCTTAAAATAGGGCTTCAGCTTTTCGTCATCTAGATTAAACCGTTCCTGTTTTAATTTCTCTGCATAGTAAGCGCCATCCCATTTCTCAAGCTGCTCGATACCGTCCAGTTTCTTGGCGAAAGCACCTAATTCAGCAAACTCATGCTGTGCTGCCGGTTTTGCTTTTCCAAGCAGATCTTTCAGAAATTCGGTTACTTTTGTTGGATTTTGCGCCATACGCTCGGCCAACACAAAATCTGCATGGGTGGCATAACCTAATAATTTAGCACGTTCAAAACGTAGTTTTACGATTTTCAACACATTTTGAACATTGTTGTATTCATTGTCTTGAAAGGCCTTGCGCCCTGCTGCCAGTGTGATCTCTCGACGCAATTCGCGGTTATCGGCATAGGTGACGAAGGGCAGATAACTTGGGAAATCCAGAGTAAATAACCAGCCCTCTTTTTCGTTGGCTTTAGCTAATGCCTGGGCTGCCTCAATGGCTCCCTCTGGAAGTCCCGCCAGATCTTTTTCTTCGCTAACCAGGAGCTGGTAGGCATTGGTCTCTGCAAGAACATTCTCACCGAATTTTAATTTTAAAAGCGATAGTTCGGAATCAATCGCACGCAACTGTTCTTTCTGCTCATCGTTCAACAGTGCTCCATTGCGGACAAAATCTTTGTAGGATTTTTCCAATAACGTTGTTTGTTCTGTGGTAAGTGACAGTTGATCTTTCTGATCGTAAACTGCTTTTACGCGTTTGAACAAGTCAAAGTTTAGCGTAATGTCATTGCCTAAAGCGGATAATTTAGGGGCAACATCCTGTGCTATCTTTTCGAGTTCATCATTGGTCTCTGCAGAATGGAGGTTGAAAAAGATACTGGACAATCTGTCTAAGGTCTGTCCGGAATAGGACATCGCTGCTATGGTATTGTCAAATGTAGCTGCGTCAGGATTGTTGACAATGGCGTCAACTTCATCTTTTGTCTTTTGAATTGCTACATCAAATGCAGGGATATAATCTTCGTTTTTTATCTGTGAAAACGGAGCCGTATCGTGCTTCGTTTTGAAGTTTTCTGTTAAAATACTCATAAAGGTAAATGTAATAAATATTTGGCTGAAGCGCCAAAATCATTGTGAATTATGTGCTATGGATGATATTTCCCAAAAATGGGTATCTTCGAAGCATGAAATTGAAATCTATTTATCTGCGGATATTAGCAATTGGACTAGTCCTGATCATGACACTGGAACTGCATGCGCAGCAGAACTGTGATTCCCTGAAAAGGGAGGTACCAGCGTTCTGTAAACTTCTGGATGACGATGCACGGATGGAGTTCCCAAAAGATTATGCTAAAATCGCTGCCTGTATGGAAATTGATTCTGTTACGGAGATGCTGCTGGGCTATGATATGGTAAAGATGAAAGCTCTACAATTGCAAAAGGAAAAAAGTAGGCTTTTCACTTACGGTGATTGGATGGATATGGTGGTGGAACTGAAAACAGGTAAGGAGTACCGCAATGCCGTGCAGATGATGGAATTGATTCAGCACAGGATCAATCGTGCGGACTGGAATCAATTGCTGAAGTTAATGAAAGAGAGTGTGTTACCAAGTCATCTAGAGGCTCTTGAGCTGGATAAGGTAGAAAAAATGCTTTTTGATCCCAAGAATAAGAGTAAGAAATTCATCGAGGTGATGGAGCATATTAAATAAAGGGGCGTATTTGAATATACCGTTGTGGAAAATACAGGGGGATTGATACAACCGGGATTGAAAAAAAATGGGCTATTCAATTTTTTTGGATAGCCCATTCAGTATACTGTGTATTAATTATGCTAATTTGCCTAATGCTTCTTTGATTCGCTTTAATGCTTCGATCAGACTTTCGTCAGAAGCTGCATAAGATAAACGAATGTAGTTGTCATTACCAAAAGAGTCACCGCCTACCGTTGCAACGTGACCAACATTCAATAAATATAAAGCTAGATCAGATGAATTTTTAATGATATTGCCATCTTGGTCTTTTTTGCCAAAGAAGGATGAAATTTCAGGGAAGAAATAGAAAGCGCCTTCTGGAAGGTTGGTGCGTACCCCCGGGATATCGCTCAATAGATCAAATACCAATTGACGACGACGCGCAAAGGCTTCTTTCATCTTGTTGACTGACGCTAATCCTTGTTCGTATGCAACAATACCTGCACGTTGTGAAATCGAGCAAGTTCCTGATGTTGTCTGGCCCTGCAATTTATCATTTGCTGCCGCAATAGTTTTGTTGGCTGCAATATAGCCCAAACGCCAACCCGTCATCGCAAAGGCTTTTGAGAAACCATTGATGATAATAACACGATCTTTGATGCTGTCAAACTGTGCAATGGATTCGTGTTTGTCCACAAAGTTGATGTGCTCATAGATCTCATCAGATAGAATGAATATCTGTGGATGCTTCTCGAAAACTTCAGCCAATGCAGCTAGCTCATCTTTACTATAAACTGTTCCAGTTGGATTGTTTGGTGAAGAGAACATAAAAAGTTTGGTTTTTGGCGTAATAGCCGCTTCCAATTGTGCAGGTGTAATCTTAAAGTTATTTTCGATCTCGGTATTGATAAATACTGATTTTCCTTCTGCTAAAACAACCATCTCTGAGTAGGACACCCAATATGGTGTAGGAATAACTACTTCATCACCTGGATTGATCAATGTTAAGATCACATTAGACAGGGATTGTTTTGCACCTGTTGAAACAACGATCTGCGAAATATCATAGTCCAGATTATTCTCTGTCTTCAATTTATTCACAATCGCCTGACGCAATTCAGGGTATCCGGGTACTGGCGAATAACGTGTCCAGTTTTCATCCAGGGCCTTCTTTGCTGCATCTTTTACATGTTCAGGCGTGTTAAAATCAGGTTCACCTACGCTAAGGCTAATTACATTAACGCCTTTTGCTGCTAATTCGCGGCCCAACTTGGTCATTTTAAGTGTAGCCGATTCGGACAAATTATTTATCCTGTCTGATAAGTATGATGATGTGCTCATGGTAAGACAAAGATATTATATACGTTGCAAATAATTGTCTTTATTTTTGAAAATTTACAAAGAAAACGGCTGTTTTTATTGGTGCTTTGGTAACAAAAAGCGCTTGAAGCGATTTAGCCTACAAATATTGACATCTTTGTGCTATTGATGTGTAAAACTAATCAATTTGATTTGGCGTTATATCTTTACCTTTGCCCTACAAAATACAGGTCATGTCGAGACAAACAAGATTGGTTTTATTATCGCTGTTTACGGGAATAGGCTTAATGATCATTAAGTTTGTTGCCTATTTTTTAACAGATTCCAGCGCCATCTTTACAGATGCTGCCGAGAGTATCGTCAATGTTGTGGCCTCAGGTTTCGCATTTTATAGCATCTACCTTGCTGCGCAACCTAAAGATGAAAACCATCCTTATGGACATGGTAAAGTGGAGTTTTTCTCTGTTTTCCTTGAGGGCGGGCTGATCTTTATCGCTGGTGCGATTATTTTGGCCAAAGCCTGTTACAATATCTTTTTCCCGGCAGAAATTACGCATCTCGAACAAGGGATCTATTTGATCGGAATTACCTCGCTGATTAATTTTGCTGTGGGACTTTATATCATGAAAAGAGGGCGTGCCTTGGGATCCATTACTTTGGTGGCGGATGGCAAACACCTGCAGGTGGATGCTTACAGTACAATCGGCTTGATATTGGGCTTAATTCTGATGAAGCTAACGGGATTCCAATGGATCGACGTGGTAATCTCTATTATATTGGGACTTTTTATCTTATTCAATGGCTACAAATTGCTTCGGCAGTCTATCGGTGGCCTGATGGATGAATCGGATACCGAACTTGTGCAGGATGTGGTGGCTATTTTGGAACGTAACCGTAAAGCGGAGTGGATTGATGTGCATAATCTTCGGGTGCAGCGCTATGGCAACGAACTGCATGTGGATTGCCATCTGACCTTGCCCAGTTACCTTGATTTAGTGAAGGTACACGATGAAATTTCGGCTGTCGATAAGATTGTCAATAAGGAAATGTCTGTTCGCACTGAGTTTTTTGTACATGCGGACCCTTGTCTCCCACAATGTTGCCGTTATTGCCAGGTGACGGACTGTCCAATACGTTCGGAACAATTTAAAGGTAAGATCGCCTGGGATATGGATAAGGTGACCCGCAACCAAAAGCATTTTTCCTACGCAGTGGCGGATTAAAAATGAAATATACTTGATTCTATAAATATGTATAAAAAAAGGTATCTTTGCCTTTTAGCAAAAGAGTTTAAAAATCCTATATGAAGCACATTCGTAATTTCTGTATTATTGCGCATATTGACCATGGCAAAAGTACTTTGGCAGATCGCCTTTTAGAGTATACCAATACCATCAGTCAACGCGAAGCACAGGCACAATTACTTGATAATATGGATTTGGAACGTGAACGTGGTATTACGATCAAGAGTCACGCCATCCAAATGAATTATACAAAAGATGGCCAGGAATATATCTTGAATCTAATTGATACTCCTGGGCACGTCGATTTTTCCTATGAAGTATCCCGTTCTATCGCTGCCTGTGAAGGGGCGTTGTTAATTGTGGATGCATCACAGGGGATTCAGGCGCAAACAATCTCAAACTTATATTTGGCTTTAGAGCATGACTTGGAAATCATCCCGATCTTAAATAAAATGGATCTTCCGGGCGCGATGCCTGAAGAGGTAAAAGATCAGATCGTCGATTTGATCGGTGGTGAGCGTGATGCAATTATTCCTGCTTCTGGAAAGACAGGCCTTGGGGTTCCAGATATCCTGGAAGCTATTGTTGCACGGATTCCACACCCTGTAGGTGATGCTGATGCACCGCTACAAGCGTTGATCTTTGACTCTGTATTCAACTCATTCCGTGGTATCATGGCCTATTTCAAAGTTGAAAATGGCGAAATCCGTAAAGGGGACAGAGTAAAATTCGTAGCGACTGGCAAAGAGTATTTTGCGGATGAGATCGGTACGTTGAAGCTCAATCAAGTGCCAAAAGAAGTCATCAAGACAGGGGATGTAGGCTATATTATTTCTGGTATCAAGGAAGCTCGTGAGGTGAAAGTAGGGGATACCATTACCCATAAAGACCGTCCTTGCGGTGCGGCTATCCAAGGATTTGAAGAGGTGAAACCAATGGTCTTTGCTGGTATCTATCCTGTGGATACAGAAGACTACGAGGAATTGCGTGAATCAATGCACCGTCTGCAACTGAATGATGCTTCTTTGGTATTCGAACCGGAATCTTCAGCAGCTTTAGGTTTTGGTTTCCGTTGTGGTTTCTTGGGTATGCTCCACATGGAGATTATTCAGGAACGCTTGGAAAGAGAGTTTGATATGACGGTAATTACTACCGTGCCCAACGTATCTTATAAAGCCTATATGACAAAGGATAAGGAAGAAGTGATCGTACACAATCCTTCAGACTTGCCTGATCCAAGTAAATTGGATTCAATTGAAGAACCTTATATCAAAGCAAATATTATTACGAAATCGGATTTCGTGGGGCCGATCATGTCTTTGTGTATTCAAAAACGTGGTACAATCATGAATCAGCATTACCTGACTTCGGATCGTGTGGAGTTGGTTTTTGAAATGCCTATGGGTGAGATTGTATTTGACTTCTATGATAAGTTGAAAACTATTTCCAAAGGTTATGCTTCATTTGACTATCATCAGATCGGTTACCGTACTTCGGATTTGGTTAAATTGGATATCCGATTGAACGATGAACCTGTGGACGCCTTGTCTTCCTTGATTCACCGAAGCAATGCCTACGATTTTGGTAAGAAAATCTGTGAGAAATTGAAAGAACTGCTGCCTCGCCAGCAATTTGAGATCCGTATCCAGGCTTCTATCGGTGCGAAGATCATCGCACGTGAAACAATCTCTGCTTTGCGTAAGGATGTAACTGCAAAATGTTATGGTGGTGATATCTCGCGTAAACGTAAATTGTTGGAAAAACAGAAAAAAGGTAAAAAACGCATGCGTCAGGTTGGGAACGTAGAAATTCCGCAATCTGCATTTATGGCGGTATTGAAATTGGATTAATAACATTTTAAATTATATAAAATAAAGGAGCTCTTGGGCTCCTTTTAAATACAATCAAATCTCCTAAACATGAATCTATTAGATGGTAAACTAGTTTCCGAAAAAATCAAAGAACAAATTGCGCTGGACGCAGCCGAATTTACAACGCAAACTGGCCGTAAACCGCATTTGGTGGCTATCCTTGTCGGTAATGATGGTGGTAGTGAGACCTATGTGGCCAGCAAAATGCGCAATTGTCAATTGGTCGGCTTTGAATCTACAAATATCCGTTACGATGAAAGTATCAGCGAAGAGGAATTGATCGCTAAGGTCAAAGAAATCAACAAAGATGATACAATCGACGGTCTGATCGTTCAATTGCCTCTGCCTAAACATATTGACCCGGACAAAATTACCGAAGCAATTGATTATCGCAAAGATGTGGATGGATTTCACCCGATCAACTTAGGTCGTATGCAACGTAATCTTCCTTGTTTTATCCCTGCGACACCTTATGGTATTATGTTGGTGCTTGACTATTACAAGATCGAGACAGCGGGTAAACATGCTGTGGTTGTAGGCCGAAGCAATATTGTTGGTTCGCCAATGAGTATCTTACTGGCTCGTAATGCCAATCCTGGAAACTGTACTGTCACGTTAACACATAGCCGTACTAAAGATCTTAAAACTGAGGTCTTGCGTGGTGATATCGTCGTGGCTGCTATCGGTAGAAAGAATTTTGTTACTGCAGATATGGTCAAAGAAGGCGCTGTGGTAATTGATGTGGGTATCAATAGAGAGACATCTACTGAAACTAAATCTGGATTTAAATTATATGGTGACGTGGACTTTGAGCATGTGGCACCTAAGGCTTCCTGGATTACTCCGGTACCGGGCGGTGTGGGGTTGATGACCATCGTTGGATTATTGAAAAATACATTGGAAGCGGCGAAGGGAACAATTTACCCAAAACAATAAGTTTTTCTATTTGGCATAGAAGTTGTAAATTGAAGATTAGTTAATCATATCATTACAAACTTACATGAAAACATCATGCAGTTGATAGGCTCCAAAATGGATAAATATAAGCTCTTGATGACTTCTTGCCATTAAAAAACAAATATTCTAATGAAAAAAATTGCACTTTTAGCAGTAGTAGCGGGAGCATTGGTAATGTCTTCTTGCAACAATTCAGAAAAAAAAGCATCAGATACAACAGATACTGCACAGACAGTAGGTGAACATGTAGATGCAGCAATAGCAGACTTAAAGAACGCGGAAGAAACTGCGCGTTTGAAAGCTGAGGAAGCTAAGAAAGCTTTAGATGAAGCAATTGCCAAAGGTGATAAGGCTGCAGAAGAGAAAGCTCGTGTGGCTTCGGAAGAGGCTAACACAGCTTGGGAGAAAACTAAAACTGCATTGCGTGATGCTGGTCAGGACGTAAAAGAAGGTTTGAAAGACGCGAAAGATGCTACGGTAGATGCAGCGAATAAAGCTGCTGACAAAACGAAAGATGTGGCTAAAGATGTTGCGGACGGTACTAAAAAAGTAGCCAATGATGTTGCTGATAAAACCAAGGATGTAGCGAAAGATGTTGCTTCCGGTACAAAAGAGGCTGCAAAAGATGTGAAAGATGCTTTTAAAAAGTAAATGACATAGCGGCCGCAAAACCAAAAATATTGATGAAGCGTTTAAAAACTAATTCGCTTATTTAAAAACATAAAGAACGGAGACTGATTCAGTCTCCGTTCTTTATGTTCTTTGGACTCAATATCACCGATGTATCGTAGGAGGAGGGTTCATCAACATTACAGCAGGATACTCAATATCATTCTAGGTGGTTTACATGCTGAATGCACTAATCTGCATGGAAATAGAAACAGCAATCGGCCTACAGGTATGCTCTCATTTGGATACGATTTAAGGCTAACGAATGACTATATCATCGTTGTGCTGCGGGCGGGCTAAATCCAATCGCAGCGAACAAATTATTTGTTGTAGTAATCCCATAGTAATTTGGAGAGATTGCGTGTCAACACTTCCGCAGCATTGGTTTTACCCCAGCTCTTATCCTGATTGTTTTTGGTGAATATACTGAATACATAGTCACCCTTAGGTGCATTGACCAAAATTACTTCGTTACGTACATCATCCAGGGAGCCAGTTTTAGAGGCTGCCTTGACTGTAGCTGGAATCTGGGAAAGCCCTCTTTCATCATAGAACATATTGCCCAGAAAACGATACATCCGATCAGAAGATTTTACGGAGACTACTTTTCCCTGACGGATCAAGGTTAGGAGATCTGCCATCTCTTTGGGTGTGGTCTGTCCCCAACCGTATTTTTCCCAATCAGCTTTTCTTCCTTCCGTTTGTGAATTGACACGGGTATGCTGTAATTGAAGGTCGCTCATCAACTTGTTGATTGCTATTCCACCACCAGCGAGCTTTTGATTCCAGATGCTTGTTACATTGTCACTATAGGAGAGCATGAGAGCGACAAGTGTTTTGAGATCAACTTTGCTACTGTCCTTAAAAAATTGCATCAGACCCGAGCCACCATACTTTTGACTTTCACGATAGACATACTCTTGGTCCAATTGCAGCTGTCCTTTTTCAATTTTATCAAAGACGCCCACTAAAATTGGGATCTTGACAACACTTGCTGTAGGAAAGATACTATCGGCTCCGATGTTAACTTCCTTGTGTTTCTTGAGGTCATGTACATAGATGCCTACTTCTCCCTGAAAATCCTGAATAAGCTGTTTTATCTGTTTTTCAAGTTTTTTATCTGTACTTCGTTTTTGCCCGAAAGAACACAAAGACAGGAATAGTAACGTAAATGATAGGAAAATTTTACTCATAGTCAGGTCTTTATCTGTATTAAATGTGGTGGATAATCGTTATTTTTATTGTTTAATGGGCTTAAGTTATGAAATATCCATGATTGGAAAGCACAAACATTGATGAAAATAACCTGGATATTCCATATAGCCTTTCAAAGACAGATTATTTGCATATGAAATTATTTATGATTTTGATCGGTTGTAAACCGAAAAATAGGCGTACAGAACAGCATGATATCTTTTTTGGAATCGGTAATGAACTGAAGGATTTTATAGAGCCAATTAAAGATTTCTGGCCTGATGCTGATGGTAAAATTCATATTGATGCTTACCGTGTGGTTAATAAGATCGGTGAATATGAAATTTCGGTGGTAGAAAAAAATAATTCTATGGTGCCGGATACTGAGTTAAAATTATTTTTTGTCAACCTGGGAGGTTATAAGCCGAATGAGTTTGATGAATTTCATTACAAGGAACTGATTGTTGCCCCCAATTTGGCTAAAGCAACAGAGAAGGCCAAGCGCACAGTTTTTTGGAAGCACCATAGTACAGCTCACATTGATGATAAATATGGGTTGGATGTGGATGATATTTATGAAATAGAAGATCTGTTGCTTGATGCGGATAAAGTAAAATATCATATTCAGATTGTTCCCAAAACCGGGTTGAAAGAAGATGTAGTTGCAAATGGCTATTTTAAGTTGAGCGCATTATAGTTTAATTTGGCGGGCGAACTCAAAAATATATACTTAGATATAAACAAATCGGGCTTCTTTTTTAGGAAGCCCGATTTGTTTATATGGAAACAAGTATCAATAGATCGTGTTTTCTCTATTATTCTATACCTTGTTGATCTCGGTGTTGTTTGCGGATAACACTATGCTTTTTACCGTACACAAAGTAAATCAATAGACCTAGGGCTAACCAGATTGCCAGACGTTCCCAGCTTTCGATAGGTAGTGAGGCCATCATCAGTACACAGACAATGATACCCATAACTGGAACAAAAGGCACTAAAGGTGTTTTGAATGGACGTTCTAGATTGGGATCGGTTTTGCGGAGGACCAATATACCTACACAAACCAATGTAAAGGCAAATAAGGTGCCGATACTCACCATGTGACCAAGGTCGGAGACAGGAACAAATCCAGCGAAGATACTTACGAATACCATAAAGATTGCATTTGTTTTCCAAGGGGTCTGTCTTTTGGAAAGATCAGAAAATATTTTTGGAAGCAAGCCATCTTTACTCATGGAGTAGAATACCCGGCTTTGTCCAAGTAACATGACAAGAATAACAGATGTATAACCTGCAATAATCGTAATAATTAATGCTGTATTCAGAAAATGATATCCTGTTTTCGCAAATGCTGTGGCTACTGGTTTGGCGTCGCCTTTAAACATGGTATAATTTTCAATACCTGTCATTACATAGGAGAACAATACATAAAGAAGGGTACAGATAATCAATGATCCGATGATACCAATTGGCATTCCTTTTTTCGGATTTTTCGCCTCTTGGGCAGCCGTACTTACAGCATCAAAACCAATGAAAGCAAAGAATACAACACCCGCTGCTCGCAATACACCGCTGATTCCAAAATGACCGAAGTCATCGCTCTTTAGAAAAGCCCAAAAGCCTTGCTGTCCATTTTTGACCATTTCCTCACCAGCATTTACCGGGATAAAAGGATCGTGGTTTGCAGGGTTGATAAAGCTCCATCCCAATGCAATAAAAATCAATACAACGCCTACCTTTAAGATTACTAGGATATTGTTTACGCGCGATGATTCCTGTGTTCCACGCATTAATAGCAGAGAAAGCAAACATACAATAATGATGGCTGGTAAATTAACCATACCACCTTCCCATGGGCCTTTTAGCAGCGCGTCGGGTAAATGGATGTGGAAAATCATCAGGAGCTGATTAAAGTATTGCGACCAACTGACGGCTACAGTAGCACCCGCTAGTGCGTACTCCAATACAAGATCCCATCCGATGATCCAGGCAACGAATTCACCCATCGTTGCATAAGAATAGGTGTAGGCGCTTCCAGCGACCGGAATCATGGATGCAAATTCGGCGTAACAGAGACCTGCAAAAGCACAACCAACGGCAGCGATAATAAAAGATAGGATAACAGCGGGACCAGCATTCTCTGCAGCAGCAATTCCGGTTAGGGAAAATAGTCCTGCTCCAATGATAGCTCCAACGCCTAGCGCAATTAATCCGCCACTTGTTAATGTTCGTTTCAGTGTATGTTCACCATTTTCATTTGCCTCAGCAATCAGTTTAGGAATCGATTTTTTAAATAGCATAGGATTAATTCTTTTTCGATTATTTAGCTTTTTAATTGTTTAATTAATGTCAAATATAAATGATATCAACGACAAAAGGGAAGATTGCGCTTCCCTTTTGTAATAAAATTTTGTATAAAATCTAAATCAAACGATTGTAGCACTATTAGTAGGCAGCTGTAAAACGTTTGTTTGTAAACTGTTTGTTCTCGATCTCGTCCACGATGGCAACGGCAAGATCCTCAACTGATAGTCTCGAGCGCCCTTCTTGATCAAATACTGGTGCATCCAAGCCCGTGCGATAATTGCCAGTGCGTGTACCGCCAGCATGCGGATTCATCTCGATGGCAGGGCTGATCATGGTCCAGTTTAGTTGTTCTTCCTTGCGAATGGTATCAAGATAATCTGCGGCAGCCAAAGCTCCGGGTTTGATTTCCTGGGGGAAATCTGGTGAATCGACCAGACGATTGCCATCAATTAATAAGCTTCCAGCTCCACCAACAACAATAAATCGTTTAATGCCTGCATCCTTAACGGCTTGTTGAATTGCTAAAGCGCCCTTGGTAAAATCTTCGTAAAGGTTAGGGTTAGTCCAGCCCGCATTAAACGCGGAAATAACTACATCGACGCCTGTTAAAGCATTTACCAACTGTTCATGATTGTTGATGTCAACTTGTACTTTCGTTATTTTGTCGTTTGATGGAATGCTATCTGTATGACGAGCAAGTGCTACGACTTGGTAGTTGCGGTCAACCAATTCTTTGACAAGATGTGTTCCTACGTATCCTGTGGATCCAATTACTGCTACTTTCATGTGTGTTTTTAATTAAATGTTTTACTAAAATCTACCAGCGTCATTTTTCCCAAACGCGCTACAATATCAGTGTCGACTTCCTGATAAAGATCCTGCAATTTGGCATTGATGTTTTTACCTACAATACAAGCTGGATTGGGATTGTTGAATTTACCCAATAGCTCATTTTGTTTTGTACTTTGATAGATGTCTGCAAGGCTGATGCGCTCTTTTTCCTTGTTTATGCGAATCCCTCCGCCTTTGCCCTCTTTACTGACTAGTAAAGCTGCTGCTTTCAGCGAAGCGATCTCCTTGCGGACTACAACAGCATTTACCTGGATGCTTGACGCGATGTATTCGGAAGAGAGCCACTGTTCGGACTCCTCCAATTGTGCTAAGACCATAATATGTAAAGCTGTTGCAAATCTCAAGTTGTGTAACATCCTGTTGCTGATTTTTTAATTTTGATAACACAAAGGTAATGCAAAAGGTTTTAAACTGAAATAAAAAATATTACAGTTTAAAACCTTCTGACAATCACATGATAAAAAGTATCGTTTTTTATTTTTTCTCGTTAAATTTCTTGTAACTATCCATGATATAGACCCGCAGTGTTTCTATGCTGCTGTTTTGGATAAACTGATATGAAGGTCTAAATCTTTCTTTAAATAATGCTAGTTCGGAAGCGTTCAGAGGCGTCAGCTCTTTGATGAGATTATCAGTAAACTTCCGGTCAACGGCTCTTTTTTCCATTTCCGCTACGAGAAGTTTGTAGTTTGAGCGTGCTTGTTTACCTTCCTTGCTAAATATGCGACTGGGAGAGATGCGGATCCCACCGCGGTTTTTGCTAGCATCCGAATATTTTCCGGCTTCTTTTTCCCGTTGAATTTCAGCTGCAAGTCTACTGTCAGTCATCCGTTCGACGATAACCTGGCTCAATTCGATAGGGGTATTTATCCTGTTCAAATAGACTCTCCGTAGACTTGTATCATAAATAAATACAGTATCTTGTTCATACCCGTTCGCTTTGATCAATAAGAGATCATTGATATTGGCATCGATGGCAAATGATCCATCCCTGTTGGTCTGAACTTCTACTTTGCTCCGTAAATTCTGGATCTGCGCAGCTTCTATCTTTTCTCCGCTGACAAGCTCCATAATAATACCTTTGGTTTTTTCCTGCGCAAATAGTTGTCCGGAGACCAATGTAATCAATAAGCAGCTTAGAATCGTTTGTATTACTTTCATGGGGATATATATTATATACATAAATGAGCTTGTTACCTTCCGTTTTTATTCGTTTATCGCAATAAAACCATTATGAACAGTTTTTTTGATCACAATGGTTTCATAACATAGCATTTCCTTATCAAAAATAACGAATAGATTTTGAATTATCGCGCTAATTTGCCTTCCATGTATTATTGTCCGGATTCTTGTCTGGCATCACATCATCGGGATCTAATTGGACGGACTGTAAAGCTTCGTTTGTTGCAATTTTAAATTGCCATACATTGTTTCTTTCCCAGATTTCCACGGGTAGTTTTTTTCTTATTTTTTTACCCGATACGGTGGTTGCCTCAACAATAATAGGCATTGGCAATTTTTCCAGATTTTCCACAGTAACCAGTGCGCCAAGCATAGGCTGATTGTTGACATAGGAAACAGCCTTGATCGCTTGATCCATTTGCCAGTTGTTGACAAACCATCCCCGCCAAAACCAATTGAGGTTTTCACCGGTTCCGTTTTCGATCGCTTTAAAGAAATCTTCTGGTGTCGGGTGTTTAAAAGCCCACTCCTGGATGTATTTTTTAAAGGCGTAATCGAAGCGCTCTTTGCCAATAATCTCATTGCGCAATAATTTTAGTCCATAGGCTGGTTTGTAATACACAAGAGCACCGATATTACGCTCTTTCATATTTTGCGGTGTACTCATAATTGGCTCGAGATTCTGTGATGTGAAAATATACGAGCGGCTAGCCTGAGGACGATGATATTCACCTTTATTAAATTCTTGTGTCGCTAACTCATTGATAAAAGTATTGAACCCTTCATCCATCCAGCCATGTTCACGTTCGTTGGACGCGACAATCATTGGGAACCAGTTGTGGCCAAACTCGTGATTGGTCACCCCCCAGAGTGAGCCTGCCTTGGCTTGATTGCCACAGAATGAAAGGGCTGGATATTCCATACCGCCTACGTTGGATGCAACATTTACGGCTACAGGATAGGGGTATTCAAACCAGTTTTTGGAATAAATTTCGATGGCAGCTTTGGTGTATTCTGTTGAACGCTCCCAAGCATTGTTGCTGTTACTTTCTACAGGATAAGCTGACAGCGCAAGAGCCTTTTTGCCACTTGGTAGATTGATCTTGGCGCCGTCTAATATAAATGCAGTAGAGGATGCCCATGCAATATCCTGTGCATTGTTGAGCTGATATTTCCAGGTCAACGCTTTTTTGCTTGGTCTGGAACTTTTTGCGGTCACTTCTTCCGCTGAGCGAATCAATACCGTTTCATCACTGCGCAACGCCAGTTGATATCTTTTGAATTGGTCTGTTGTAAATACCTCCTGTGGATTTAAGAGCTCACCTCCTAGAACAACGATATGATTAGCAGGTGCTGTGATTTCTACCTGATAATTGCCAAATTCGCGATAGAATTCTCCGGGTCCTGTATAAGGCAATGTATTCCATCCTCTAATGTCATCATATACACAAAGTCGGGGAAACCATTGCGCAATAGCATAGATTTTTCCATTTTTGGTGTCTAGGATACCCGTACGGTCAGCACCATATTGTGGCACGGTATATTGGTAAGTAATCTTGAATGTAATTTTTCCACCCTTACTTTTCAGCGCGGCCGGTAGTCGCAGCTGCATACGTGTATCATCAATAATATGCTCTATGGTTTTTCCGTTGACATCGGTGACAGACTGGATCTGGTAACCGCCATCAAATTTGGAGTTTCCATCACCATATCGGCTATTGGTCAACGGAGAAATCAATTGACCACGGCCATGTTGTGAAAACATGTTTTGGTCTAATTGAAGCCAAAGGTAATCCATATTGTCAGGACTATTGTTACTATAGGTAATCTCCACTGCACCAGTTACCTGATCATTTTGGTCGTTTAGTGATGCCTGTATCTTGTAGTCCGCAGCATTTTGCCAATATCCGGGCCCGGGCTTACCGGCCGCAGAACGGTAATCATTTCCATTGTTATTGAAAAACAAGGGTGCAAAAGCTTCAGTATAACTATAGTTGGATGTTTTTTCCTGGGAAAAGGACGGCAAAGCATAGCTTAAGGCAACAAGGCTCAAAGAAGCCAATGCAAGTCTTTTCATCATATCTGTTCGTATTAAATTATGTTTATTGGTCACAATATACAATGAAAAGTACATAAGGCAAAAAAAAGCTCCTTTTTAGGGAGCTTGTAACAATTATTTTAAGTTGCTGTTGTAATCGTCTTCACTGAATCCGAGTAAAATACCCTTACCATGTTCGATCACAGGACGTTTGATCATACTGGTATTTGCTTTTAATACATTATTGGCACTGTTTGCGTCAATGACCCCTGCTTGTTCTTCTGCGGTCAGTTTTTTCCAGGTAGTACCCTTTTTGTTGACCAGTGATTGCCAGTCAACCTTTTTCTCCCATTCTTGTAGTTTTTCATCACTGACACCTTCTTTTTTGAAGTCATGAAATTGATAGGCAATCTGATTGTCTTCTAACCATGTCAAGGCTTTTTTTACTGTGTTACAATTTTTGATACCGTATACCTGTAGCATAATGATTACAATATTAGTGAGCTCAAATTTAAATAATCCATGATGCATTTCACGCTTTATCAGACCAGTTTTTTTGTTGAATAGTTAGACAGTTTAGGGCGTTTGTGAGCGTTTGCATGTCAATCTATCTGATTTGGCTTGAATTGGCCTTGCTGGATAAACTACATATTGGATGACGAAAGCTGTCTGCTTTATTACCGTACAAGGATTATGGTAACAAATAATTGATAGTGTATTTAGTACACTTTAAAAATTAGGAAGTGATAATTATTTTTAATAATTTAGTAGCTTCAAGAGTTAATAAAGATTAAAATAAATCAATAACAGTAATATGAGCCTAAAAGATTTTAAAGGTGTATTGACGGGAGATCAAGTACAAGAGTTGTTTGAAGTTGCAAAGAAACACAAATTTGCTTTGCCTGCGGTAAACATTATCGGAACAAATTCTATCAATGCGGTAATGGAAACTGCTAAAGCAGTAAACTCTCCTGTAATTATTCAATTGTCAAATGGTGGTGCACAATTCTATGCGGGTAAAACATTAAATAATGACAACTTGCAAGCTTGTGTATTGGGTGCGGTATCTGCAGCACAACACGTGCATTTATTGGCGGAGCACTACGGTGTTGCGGTAATTTTACACACCGACCACGCTGCTAAAAAACTTTTACCTTGGATCGACGGTTTGTTGGACGCTGGTGAGAAATTCTTTGCACAACACGGTAAACCATTGTTCTCTTCACATATGTTGGATCTATCTGAAGAACCAATTGAAGAGAATATCGAAATTTCTGCAAAATACTTAGCACGTATGAAACCACTAGGTATGACTGTAGAGATCGAATTAGGTGTTACAGGTGGAGAAGAAGATGGTGTTGACAACTCAGATGTGGACAGCTCTAAATTATACACACAACCAGAAGAGGTTGCTTACGCATACGAAGAATTGTCTAAAGTATCTGACAAATTTACAGTTGCTGCAGCATTCGGTAACGTACATGGTGTCTACAAACCAGGTAATGTAAAATTACAACCGGTGATCTTACACAATTCTCAAGAATATATCCGCGAAAAATACAAGCTTGCTGCTGAAAAACCAGTGAACTTTGTATTCCACGGTGGATCTGGTTCTTCTCCAGAGGAAATTGCTGAGGCAATCTCTTATGGTGCGATCAAAATGAACATCGATACAGATATGCAATGGGCATTTTGGGATGGTGTAAGAGGTTACGAAGCTAAAAACCACGATTATTTGCAAGGACAGATCGGAAACGCTGAAGGTGCAGATTCTCCAAACAAGAAATATTACGATCCACGTGTATGGTTGCGTAAAGGTGAAGAAACATTTGTTGCTCGCTTGAAAGAAGCGTTTGCTGATTTGAATGCAGTAGACGTAAACAGCAAATTGTAAGCTGAAAAAAATATATGATAAATATGAGGTGTCCTGGATTATAGGACACCTTTTTTTGTCAAAATAGGTTAAAAAAGGGGCTTAATAGTCATGATTGGCGTGTTTTTTGACATTAAGAAATTCGAATAAGTCAGGATGAATATGCAATCCCTGTGGACAATATAAGTCGCGATACGGCAGAGAAGTATATCAAAAAGGTGAAAATATAGATAAAACAGCTATGAAATTTTTAGGCATCAGTGCATTTCTTTTATTAATGACCCAAGTCGGTTTCGGACAGGCGAAACAAAATGTAGGCGATTTTAGTTCAGTTGTCGCTACAGATAAAATACAAGTAGAACTGATCAAATCCAATGAATCTCTGGTGACTTTTGAAGGGCAGAACCACGAGAATGTAAAGGTAGTCAATACAAATGGTGCCTTGGTCTTAAAAATGAATACCTTAAATATGTTGCAAGGAGGGAATATCTCTGTAAAAGTGTATTATAAAAGCTTGAAAAATATTGAGGCTAAAAAAGGAGCTAAGGTATTTGCCACATCAAATAATGTCGTGTCATCTGAGCAGCTAAAACTCTATGCATCAGAGGGTGGGTTGGTGGACCTTTATGCTGATGCAAAAAATGCTGAAGTGAAAGTGACCTCAGGAGCAACGGTAGCACTCTATGGTAAAGCAGATAGACAGGAAATTATCTCAAATTTTGGTGGTAAATATGAAGGGAAAGATTTTAAAACTAAAACCACTATAGTAACAGTGAACGGCGGCGGAAAAGCTGAAGTTAATGTGGTCGATTCTATCGAAACAAAAACGCGTGGTGGTGGTACAATAGATGTATATGGCAAGCCAGAACAGCGTGTAGAAAAGAAAATGGCGGGTGGAACAGTCAACTTCAAATAAGAAACTGTCTTGATTTTGTCAATTTTGATCGTGCGTATTTTTGATCAAAATTGACAAAATTTGAAGAAAGTTTAAGTTAAAAGATCAAATAAAAGGTTTTAGACTAAGATTTTCCTACCTATGTGTTTAACCTTTTTGTTGAAAAGGTCAAATATTTTGTTTTTCTAATCTTGAACCTTCTTCATTTGTGCTTAAAATACGTATTTTTGTGAGGGAATAATAAAAATAGTATTATGGCAAAGCGTAATTATGTTTCAAATTCTACGGAATCTACGCGCATGTTCAAAAATGACTTTTTGGAGTCTTTGACGAAAGTGCACTGGAGTGTACCTTTGATTTTCTATGTACCCGTAGTTGTTTTCTTTTCGTATAAAGCTCTGGTTTGGGGAGAGATTTCCCTAATGACATATCTTGGGTACTTTGTTTTTGGTTTGGCATTTTGGACAGCGTTTGAATATGCACTCCACCGCTGGGTATTCCACTTTCATCCGACCTCAGAGTGGGGGAAACGGATCGCTTTCATTTTTCACGGTGTACATCATGACTATCCAAGAGACCGGATGCGCTTGGTGATGCCTTTATCGGCAAGTATCCCTTTGGCAGCGCTAGTATATTTTGGATTTACATTGTTCTTTTCAAATGAGTTTATCCTGGCTTGCTTTTTCTCCGGATTTATGATTGGATACCTGATCTATGATGAATGTCACTATGCCATGCACCATGCTAACTTTAAGAGTGGAATTTTCAAACGCATTAAACAGCATCATATGTTACATCACTATTCGGATCCTGAAAAAGGATTTGGTGTGAGCTCGTCATTATGGGATGAAATATTACGTTCAGGTTTCGAAGAAAAAGAGCCCAAAAAAGAAACATCGACACTAAAAGAAGAAAAAGCATAATGCTTTTCTATCTTAGTAAGAAGGCCTTTGGAGTAATTCCAGAGGCTTTTTTTGTGGGCAATATTTATTAGTGGGCGAATTTGAATTTTTAAAATGCCAACTAAAAGAGGACGCTTTTTGATCGTGTTTAATCCTTCCTCTAGGTTGTTTTTCTTAATGTTATTTATTGTTAATAATTTTGTTAGATGAGGCTAACTTATTATTTTTATTTATAAAATAACAAAAACGATAATGGAATATGTGATCATACTATTGGAGGAAAATAGAAAAAGGCTAGAACGTCATGTTCGTGATACCAATCTCATGAAGGCTGATATTCAATTGGCAACCAAAGAAATGCAGCAGATTGGCCAATTGAAACGAGCGATAAGAATTCTAAAACAGAAAGTAAAAAGCCATGGTCAATAGCGATCTACGTGCTATAGAGCGGTATTGGCAAACCTTAACACTTTCAAGCAATACGCTTTATAATGCGAATAAATTTGAGGAGGCCTTGTTGAGCTATCAACGTGCTTTGGCTAGCGCGGAGCTATTGAATAACCGTCTTACAGACTGTATTTGTTTGGAAGTTCCCGTTATGCAGGTCTATATTATCTCATGCAACAACCTCGCAAATACTTATATATCTTTAGGCGATTTTGAGCAGGCTGATCGTATGCTTAAGCGTGTGTTATATTATTTGTTACATCTTGTTGTTCATGCTCAACTCGATCAAAATGAGATTCAATCCGAACTGAAAAGAGCGACATCAGCCTATCAGCAATTTGCTGAAAAAACAAATATGGAGAAGCATAAGAGAGCACTTTTTTTTGATTTATTCAAGGAACAATTATTTGAACGCGAATAATAAATTAAATTTAGGTTATACAGCGTAGATTAGCTATCCCTTTAAAACAAAATATCGCAAAGCATTATTTTGTCTATGGAGAGCTACAAATAGATATGATAGGTGATTATTTATGCAGTACTCCCTCATAAATCTCATCGATGTGCTGGTTCTAAGTTTGCTTCGGGTAGCTATCCGCTAAAATAATAAATAATAGGAGTAATGGTAAAATTATTTTTAGTCCGTCACGGACAATCGCAATGGAATCTTGAGAACCGTTTTACCGGTTGGCAAAATATTGATATCACAGCCTTGGGACAACAGGAAGCGCGACAAGCTGGGAAAGCGTTAATGAAAGAATCAATCGATGTCGCGTTTACTTCTACACTAATCCGTGCCCAGCATACTTTGCAGGTTATTCTTGAGGAAATCGGAAAGCCCAATATTCCGATTATCGTTGATGCTGCACTGAACGAGCGGAGCTATGGAAACTTAGAAGGACTAAATAAGGATGAAACCGCTGAAAAATATGGTGTGGAACAAGTCCATATCTGGCGAAGATCTTTTGATGTAGCTCCTCCGGGCGGTGAAAGCTTAAAAGATACCTACGATAGGGTAATACCTTATTTTGAGAATTTCATACAGCCAGAGTTGGACGCAGGTAAAAATGTTCTTATTGTCGCACATGGTACAGCTTAAGAGCGCTCATTATGTATCTGGAACATCTCACCCTGGCACAGATCCTTGAGCGAGAAATAGCGACTGGAGATCCCATCACTTATCAATGGGATCACAATAATAAAATCATATAATAGTCGGATTTTGTAGCTAAGGTTTAGTTCGAATAGACTTAACTGTTTGCAAACAATCAGCACGGTATATGGACAGGCATCATAGGTCAAAACATTAGGCAAAAAAGTACCAAACTTTTGTTACCAGGAAGCATACAATCAGGCCATAAAATACGGGTAGCAATGTCGCTACTGCGGTCCATTTGCGACTTCCTGTTTCCTTATAAATAGTGTATATTGTCGTGCTGCAGGGATTGTGTAGGAGACTGAACAGCATCAAATTAATGGCGGTCAATGTTGTCCACCCACCCGCATGTAATAGGGTGGACACCTCATTTGCTGAGCCTTCAAACAATACACCCGTACCTGCTCCGGTACTCCCTACCGTGAGCGCAGTTAACATGAGTATGGTCGGGATAACAATTTCATTCGCTGGAATGGCAACGATATAAGCCAATAAAATAACACCATTTAGACCTATAAATAAGCCCATCGGGTCGAGGCCATGAATGAGCCAGAGCGCTATATTTTGATCAGCGATATGAATGTTGCAGATCAACCAAATAATGGCACCAGCGGGTGCAGCAAAGATGATCGCACGCCATAAAACGATCAATGTGCGATCGATAAATGAGCTGTATAATGTCTGAAAGAATCTCGGTGGCCGATAAGGGGGCAGTTCCAGTGTAAAGAAGGAGGATTCTCCCTTGAGCAATGTTTTTGACAAGAGCCAAGAGGTGAAAAATGTAAATGCAATACCAAGTATTGCAATGAAAATTACAGCTAACATGGCGACGGAACCAGACCATTTGGCAGGAACTAAAATACCTAAAAAAAGACTGGCGATCAAAATCTGTGTGGGCCATCTTCCATTACACAGTGAGAAGTTATTGGTGATAATAGCAATCAATTTTTCGCGGGGGCTGTTAATGATCCTTGTCGCAACAACACCTGCAGCATTGCAGCCAAAACCCATACTCATGGTCAGTGCCTGTTTGCCATGAGCACCGGCTTTTTTGAATATCCGGTCTAGATTGAATGCAACCCTAGGGAGATAACCAAAATCCTCCAACAATGTAAATAATGGAAAGAAGATCGCCATGGGTGGGAGCATGACCGATATGACCCAGGCAGTAGCCAGATAGATCCCGTCAATAAGAAAACCACTGAGCCAAATAGGGGTACCAATGTCTATTGACCTTTCCTTTAAAAACGGATAAACATCATCCAACAATAGTGTTGATAATATTTGTGATGGATAATTTGCCCCTGTGATAGTGAGCCACAGGATCAATCCGAGCAGCATGAACATAATCGGAAATCCCCAGATTCGATGGGTGACGATATGGTCAATACTGCGGTCCAGTCGAAACGAGTAGCTGCTCGAATCTGTAGAAACATGGTCTTTTACCAGTTTGCTTGCTTTTGCATAGATGGCTTCAACCAGCTCATTTCGATAATTATTTCCTAATTTAAACTGATATGCTGTGGCGCGATGCAATATGGGGGTTAAGTTCTCTCTGTCAATGGCGGAGGATAATTGCCCCTTTTGTAAGGCATCAATAATATGTTTATCATCTTCGATCAGGCGCATAACCAGCCAATTTATAGGGGTTAGCTTAGTGTCCAGTGCATGGAGATCTTTAGCTATTGTCGCAACTGCGGTGCCGGTTTGCTTTGTCAACTGAAAAGAGGTCGTTTTTGTGGGGAGGAAACTACCGTCAGCGACTTGATGGATGGCCGCCAAAAGGTCGGAAAGGCCTTCTTTGGTACGGGCGCTGGTAGCGATAACGGGAATGCCGAGATCCTTTGACAGGGTTCGTACATCAATCGCTATCCGATGACGCCGTGCCTCATCCATCAGGTTAAGACATAGAACCGCTTTGTTGCTAATTTCGAGGATTTGCAGAACTAGACTGAAATTGCGTAGCAACCTGCTGGCATCGACGACAATGACCGTGACATCGGGTTGGCCAAATAGGATAAAATCTCGAGCGACCTCTTCATCTTCGGATGTAGAAAGTAAGGAGTAGGTGCCGGGGAGATCAATGATTTTAAATTTATCGCCTTTATGCGAATAACTTCCTTCTGCTCGTGTAACAGTTTTGCCCGGCCAGTTTCCCGTATGCTGTTTTAATCCAGTTAGTGCGTTAAAAATAGAACTCTTGCCTGTATTTGGATTTCCGGCTAAAGCTATGGTGTAGGTGGAATTTCCCAAATTTGTTCCCCATTGTTTTAGATCTGAAATGGGATTCAGCTGGCAGGTTTCGCATGCTGTATGGTTTTTCATTATCATCTATTTATGGGTAATCAATACATGTAAGGCATCTTCTTTGCGAAGTGAAATCTGGGTACCGTGTATATTATAGGCGATCGGATCACCTAGCGGACTTATATTCTGGATGCTTATTTCAGCGCCTTTGACGAAGCCTAGATCAAGTAATCGCTGCCGGATTTCCTGGCGACAGTCTGTCGCTATTCCAGCGATGCTTGCAAGCTCTCCTTTTTTTAATAACCCCAATGTGATCACCTGATTGTTTATCATTACTTATTTTGTTTTTAGTTTTACTAAATTATAAAATTAGATTAGACTAACAAAATGTAGCGTTATATTTTAATCAAAAGATGCAAATGGGTGATGTGCCGAAGAGGTTTTAGGGCTATTAAAAAAAATGGGAGTCCTATGTTCAGACTCCTGGCAAGTATGGATGAGGGACCCGAAAATACGGAAGCGTTATTATTACGAACTGGGGCGCACAAGTAGTGTAGCGGTTACTTTACTACTGAGTACTTCTGAAGTTCGATCGCCATAACTGACTGTTATACTGTTGTCGAAGGGCTCAATGGAAAAGATGGTTAATGTTGTGCCCAATTCGAGATCTTTGGCGCTCAGGTATTGTAACAATTCTTTGGAAGAGGGTTGTACAGCCATTAACGTCACTACATCTCCAGTTTTGCATGTATCGAGAAAGATATAGCTTTCCGAACGCATTACGCCGTTATGGTCAGGGATTGGTGAGCCATGGGGGTCTACTGTGGGGTAACCCAATAATTGATCCATCTTGGTGAAAAATTCTGGCGAATGGATGTGCTCGATCTGTTCCGCAATCTGGTGAACTTCGTCCCATGCAAAACCCATTTTTTCAACGAGATACATTTCGGTAAGTCGATGCTTGCGAATGATAAGCGCAGCTTCTTTCTTTCCTTCTTCTGTGAGCTTGAGAGGTTTATAGCTTTCGTAATGGACAAAACCTTTTTCGGATAGCTTTTTCATCATACTATTTACCGTTGGCATTTTGATGTCCAGTCGTTTACTGATCTCATTGACACTGGCCTCGCCTTTGAGGTAGGTCAGATTGTATAATGCTTTTAGATAGTTCTCTTCAGTCTGTGATATCATAGTTCAAATTTACCAAATATTAGTTGTGTCTAATAGCAATGTTAGAAATTATTTTATTAGTATAATCTAACTTATTAGATTTGTAATTCTAAATTTATAATTAATCAAAACAAAACAATGATGACGGGATCCAGAGTTCTCTTAACAACAGTATTCATGCTGATCGGATTTATTTCCTTTGGGCAGACAGGTAAGGTAGTAGGTAAAATTTATGATAGCAATGGACTTCCGCTGAAGTCGGTATCTGTGGCTATCCCTCTTCTTAAGATGAGCACCAAATCCAATGAGCTTGGAAAATTCGCATTGGAAAAGATTCCCTATGGTACTTGGGAAGTAGAAGTGAAGCATATTGGTTTTAATACTTATCGCGATTCGATCAGGATCGAGCATGTATCTGAGACCAGGGATATCCGTTTAAATGGTTCCATCTTTTTACTGGATGAAATTGTGGTCACTGGAACGAAGACATTTAAACGAAAAACTGAAAGTCCGGTGATCGTCAATATTTTGGATAGTAAAACCCTGGACAACCTACAGGTATGTAATCTTTCGGAGGGACTGAAATTTCAACCGGGCTTGCGGGTGGAAACAGACTGTCAGACCTGTAACTACACTCAATTGCGGATGAATGGACTCCAGGGGGGATATTCGCAGATACTGATCAATGGGCGACCTATTTTCAGTCCTTTGATGGGACTTTATGGGATGGAGCAACTGCCTGTCAATATGATCGAAAAGATTGAGGTGGTTCGAGGCGGTGGTTCTTCGTTATATGGTTCAAGTGCCATAGGGGGCACTGTCAATGTGATCACCAAATTACCGAAGCAGAGTGGTTATGAAGTCAATTCTTTTTACCAAAGTATTGATGGAAAGACAAACGATTTTAATCTTGGCGGAAATGCCACCTTGGTCAATGAAAAGGGAAATGCTGGAACATCTTTTTTCTTCAATAAGCGTGATCGCGGTTTTTACGATGCAAATGGTGATAATTTTTCGGAAATACCTAAAATTGAAAATACCTCCTTCGGTATCAACTCATTCTATCGGTTTTCAGACAATCAAAAATTGGAAGTCTCCTTGAGCAATCTGAACGAATATAGATTTGGGGGGGAGATGACGAAAAAACCCGCCTACCTTACACTTCAGTCCGAAGAACGTACCCATAAAATATGGATGGGAAGCGCGGATTATCAAATTAATTTTAATCAGGATAAATCTTCATTGATCTTCTATACCGCTTTTCAAAACACCAATAGGAAGCACTATACCGGAATATTCCCGGATAGTCCAGAAGAGATTGAAAATCATCTCAAAAATCCGCCTTATGGCGATTCAAAGACAACAACATTACAGGGCGGTTTTCAATTGAACCACGAAATCAGCAACTTTTTGAACCATCGGAATGTGCTGACGATTGGATCTGAATATGTGTCCGATAAGGTTTACGATGAAATTCCAAGTTATAACTATTTGGTGGATCAGCATACGAAAGATTGGGGGAGTTTTTTTCAGAGTGACTGGGACTTTGCGGAGAAATTTAACTTGCTATCTGGTGTTCGTGTGGATAAACATAATCTATTGGACAAAGTGATCGTCAGTCCACGTGTGGCACTGTTATATAAACATGCGGCTAATACGCAGTTTCGCCTAAGCTATGGAACCGGTTTTCGGGCGCCACAGGCTTTTGATACAGATCTTCATATTGCTTTTGCGGGTGGAGGTGTTTCACGTGTTCAATTAGCTCCAGATCTTCGGGCAGAACGATCAAAAAATTTCAGCGGCTCGGTAAACTATGATAAAGCCACGGAGAAATGGATTGCGGGTTTTACATTGGAGGGATTCTATACACAACTGAAAAATGCCTTTGTACTTGAAGAAATAGGTACGGACGACTTTGGTAAGGTGTTTGAAAAACGCAATGGAAATAACGCGAAGGTAGCAGGGACTACACTTGAATTGCGTGCCAATTATAATAAAAAGGTGCAATTGGAGACAGGGTTTACCTTGCAACAGAGCAAATATGAAAGTCCTGTGTCTTATCTGGAAGGTATTGAAATGACAAAATCATTCTTGAGAACACCAGATGATTATGGTTTTGCAAACCTCAATATTACACCTGATAAACGCTGGACGGTCAATCTCAACTGTGTGTACACAGGTAAGATGACGATCGCTCATGCCGGTGGTGCGGACAATTTTCCGGAAGATCAAATGGTTCATACAAAAGCATTCTCAGAGGTAAATAGTAAAGTGTCGCATACTTTTAGTCTGTCAAAATTTAAAAATGTGATCGAAATCTATGCTGGGGTGAAGAATATTTTTAACGCTTACCAACATGATTTTGATACAGGTAAAAATCGGGATAGCAATTACATTTATGGCCCTAGTATGCCTCGAACTTTCTTTTTTGGGTTAAAGATAAAGACACTCTAAGTAAATTGATAAGAGTATAAG
>NZ_JBWKUH010000008.1:0-191710 GCF_059420745.1 Sphingobacterium sp. GW821-FHT03E03 | reverse complement strand
GTTACTTACTTTTAATTTTTTAGTCGTCATCTTGATACTTTAGTTTTCGTTAGTATAAACATTAAGGATTAAAAAAATTAAAAGACAAGGCCTAGTTCCTTGAAATAAACCTCAATCTCCTTATCGAGTTCAGCTCGTTTGGCTTCTAAGGATTTGATTTCTTGCATCACGGCCTGAATATCGATTTCTTCTTCGGCCTCAAAAGTATCTACATAGCGTGGGATATTGAGATTGTAATCATTCTCAGCGACCTCTTTTAAGCTTGCAAGGTGACTATATTTATCAATTGCTACTCTGTTACGGTAGGTATCGACAATTTTATTGATATGCTCTTCTCTGAGCATATTTTGATTCTTCACTTTCTCGAATTCTTTGCTTGCATCGATGAACAGAATATCGTCTGGTGTTTCCCGACACTTCTTGAATACCAGGATACAAGTCGGAATACTAGTACCGTAGAAAATATTAGCTGGTAAACCTATTACTGCATCTAAATAATTCTTTTGTTCTATTAGGTACTTACGAATGTGCAATTCAGCAGCGCCACGGAATAGAACACCATGTGGTAATACGATTGCCATAGTGCCATTTTCGGCAAGATGATAAATCATGTGTTGTACAAATGCAAAGTCAGCCTTGCTTGATGGCGCTAATTTCCCATATTGACTAAATCGATCATCATTGAGGAATAATGGATTGGCACTCCAGTTCGCTGAGAAGGGAGGATTTGCAACGATTGCCTCAAATGGCATATCGTTTAGATGTTGCGGATGCTCTAAGGTATCTTCTTGTTTGATATCAAATTTGAGATAATGAACACCATGAAGTATCATATTCATCCGCGCAAGATTGTACGTTGTACGATTCATCTCTTGCCCATAGAAATTATTAACATCTTTTACTTCACGAGCAACTCGCAGTAGAAGAGAGCCAGAACCACATGTTGGGTCATAAACAGATTTTAACCTGTTTTTACCTGTGGTAACTATTTTAGCGAGAATTTTGGAAACCTCTTGCGGTGTATAAAATTCGCCTGCTTTTTTACCTGCACCGCTGGCAAATTGACCAATTAAATATTCGTAGGCATCACCTAAAACATCTAGTTCCGTATGCTCTAATTTGAAATCAATTTCGTCCAAGTGTACCAAGACTTTGGCAATAATAGCATTTCTTGCCTCAGCTGTTTTGCCCAACTTTGTACTATTGAGATCCATGTCTTCAAATAGGTTATCAAAGTCTTCTTCACTTTGTGTACCCATCGTACTTAGTTGGACATTTGTTAAGATCTTTTGTAGATCCTCCAAAATAAACGTATTTGAGCCGCTGCTTCCTCGTTTCGCTATTTCGCTAAATAGTTCAGAAGGTTTAAGAAAATATCCTAGCGTTTCGAGAGCTTCTTCTTTAATGGCTTCTATATATTCTTTACCTTTTTGTGTATTTTCCTTTATATCCCTGAATTGGATATTGTCCTGCTCCAAAATAGAATTTGCGTAAATTTCCATTTTTTCAGAAAGGTACTTATAAAAGATAAATCCTAGGATATAATCACGAAACTCATCCGCGTTCATTTTTCCGCGCAAAGTATTTGCAATATTCCAGAGCTGTTGCTCCAATATTTTCTTTTGATCTTCAGACATTTAAAATAGCGTTATTGATTGAGGATATGGAATCCTTAAGAATTCACTAAGATAGTAAAGTCTTTGCGTTAAACGTAGAGTTTCGGTAAATATGAAATTCTTTTTTAGAAGCGATTTTAGAAATAGATCCTAGGTTATCTCATTCTTTTATTGTTCAGTGGTTAAATTCTAGAGCGTTGAGATTATTGATGATAATAGGGCTTTTGATTTATAGAATAATTAAATTAACAATATTGTATAGCTTTACAACTTACAAATATTTTTCAAAAAAGAGATGTCAATGATTTTACTTGGTGTATTTGAATTTTATAATATTGATAGGATGGAAACCTCATCCAGTTCTGATTGGTTGATAATTTTAGTTACAGCGCTACTATCAGGCTTGACAGCATGGGGGGCAGCATTTTTTCAAATTAGCTACTCAGATTTTAATCGCTTTAAAGAGAGTAAAGAAACTTCAAAAAAAATATTTGATTTTGTCAAAGAGAATATCCAGAAGTCACATACTGAGCTTAAATCACTGCAAGATTATATAGAGGAAGCCATTAATTCAATAGGCTATGGGAGGAAGTACGATATCGCTGATAAAATAATAAATTTATCATCTTTTAAATCTGTTGAAAATCTTCAATATCATGAGTTTTATAATCATATTAAATTTTTGGGCTTTTCTTCGGAAAATGAAAGAAGAATATTAAATGCTTATTCAAGTATTATAGATAGTATTAGTCATTATTTGAGTATTAGGGATTTTTATAGATTAAAGTATACAGAGTATAATAATTTGATAAATAAGATCAATTTGCTGGCTCAAGCTGTTGCAATAAAAGTTCAAAACTTGATATTTTCTGAGGAGAATAAGAGTTTTAAACGTACTCTATTAACAATACCGTTGATAGAAAGGAATATCTATAGAAAGGAAAATCCATACTTTCAAATGATTGATGAATTGGATGCTATTACAAGTGAATATCAAAAAAAAGAAAAATTCTCTTTCCCTGAAATTGAGGAATATTTTAATAAAATCAAGAATTTGATTAACAAGTATAAATCTATCTTCCCTGATATTGAATTAGCTCAGAATATAATTACCACTTTATCATATATAGAGAATTTGAAGACATTTTATTCCACTTCCACAACTACATATAATTGGTATTTAAAAGTGATTATTACTGAAAGAGAGAATCTTGGAAATATAGATACTATTTTGGTCTCGGAAATCAATGTGACTTTTTGGAAGTTTGTTACTGGAAAATAGTAGTTTTCAAGGGATTTTCTTATTATATTTATTAATTAGACTTCCTTTGCCCCAACAACCAATCATAAATTTCCGGCTTAGTTTCATAGAGATACTGGATACCATGCCCTTCACCTTCAAGCCGATGGAAAGTGATATTGCCGTTGCACTTCTTTAGGGATTCTGCTATTCGTTCTGTTTCGTGTACGGAGATTTCATTATCAGCGGTTCCGTGAAATGTCAGGATGGGGATGTCTTTGAGCGTGCAAATGCGAGTGGTGTCGCTGTCGTTTACTCCTCCGCATAATGGAACAATGGCTGCTATTTTATCGGGGTGATCCAATGCTGCAGTGTACGTTCCATAGCCGCCCATACTTATTCCGGTTACATAAACACAACTTTTATCGATTCGGTATTTTGAGGTAACTTCATTGTATAGCGAATCAAACCAATTTTCCGTGGACCAATATTTTCCGTCTGGGCATTGGGGTGCTACCATAACAAAATCGAAATCCTTTCCCTTGTCTACTAAATAGGGGAGACCATAGATCTTTAGCTTTTCTAGGTCATTTCCTTTTTGTGAACCACCATGTAGGTAAATAACCAGAGGATACTTGGATGCGTCTGTATAGTTTTTAGGAAGATAGGTTAGGTGTTTATATTTGACTTTTTGTTTTTCTTGCGCAATTGACTGCGGGATAAAAATGCTAAAAATGATGATTGAAAGAATACTCGCAAACAGATTATCTTTTGAACTGACCATTTTGATATATCATTGAATTGGTTCCAAATATTCTCTATTTCGATTTACTAAATTTATAATAATTTATATTGCGTGCTTTTCTGCTTTCTAACACCCCCTCTTTAACCCAATTGCCTAAAATAGTAGAAATGGATGAGCTCAATTTAGATTTTTTTTCGACACCTTTTTTTTCAATCAAAAGATTTGCAATTTGCTCCACTGTAGTTTCCTCTTTGAACAACCCTTCAGAGGAAATCATGTCTTTAATTTTTGCAGTCAAGTTTATACGAGCCAGCCTGTCAGGGGGCAAAGCCAATCTAGGACCTACGGAATAAGTAATCATTGCCTCTTTAAAAAGAGTATGAAATCCTCTGCCCATGGTAGATGCGTATTCCATGTACTGGTCAATATCATAGCTTATTCCTTCTTCAACATTCCAAACTGCAGATTTGGACAAATTAGACATAAATGCTATATCATCTAAAGAGAAGTTATCTTCTTGCCGTAATTTTCTCAAGTGTTGACCTAATATTTTTCTTATTTCTGGAAACATATCCTTTCTAGGTTTCCTCCCTGTTGAGCTCTTTCCTGTTAATTTAGTCATTTTGTATGGTTTTAGTACTATTTCCATTCAAATGACTTAAATTGTATTAGGCTTATTGTTTTTAAATAAGAAACAAATTTTGTTTTACAAAAATTAACAACTATATTTGTGTTAGTATATAAGTATACTGAAATGTAGTATGTAATAAAAAATAGAATATTTAAGAGTCTCGTAGATCGAAGTTGACACCCAAGGCGCGGGACGGCAAGATTTTAACCATTGCCCTGCTTTTGCTATATTTGATAAATGGCAGGGGATGGTCTTGCTGTGAAGCCTTTGTCCTTGGGTGTCACTAAGATCTCAAAGTGTGGAGCGGGCCATCTTCCTGCCTATATTTCGTAGAGACTCGTTACCAATAAAACGAGTTATGAACAAAAAACAGCAATCAAAAAACATCATCACGGCCCCCGAGTAGCTCGGTGCCAAAGTCATACGATGACTTTCCTAGCTGCTGAAGACGTATCGAACCAATTATGAATTACTTGAAACTGTCATTTTAACGTCTTGCGCTTCCCGCATTTACAACAATTTTTTTATTTGTGACCTGAGCTAGGCTTAGGAACATTGGATGCGTTTGTAAGTATCGTCAGGAGTTCTAACCCTATAGGTCACACCTTCAACACCTTTAAAAATGAACAGTTTTTACAAGGGTGGGAGTGAACTGCCTACTGGACAAGATTCCTCTTACTCAAACCAAATTAAAACCAAAATATTAGGGCTTCAGTCCTTTAAATTATTGATGCTTTTTAGGCTATATTTTACCAGTATAGATAAAGCACTTGTGAAGCACTCCTTAAGCACAGATATAGCACTGTTTACGCAACTGTTGCGTAAGCATATTTACAAAGGAAAAACATGCTATCAAAGTGCTTTTCTGCTACTATATACATACTTGATTATTGGAAGCAAGCTAACAACTGAAAGGTTGATACAGAAGCTTACAAGATCAAGGTTTTCTTCGAGAGGGCTTCGGGGGGTGTTCGACATTTCTTCGAACCTGCTTCGAGATTGCGTCGCCCCTTCTTCGGGAGTGCTTCGGCTGCTGTTCGGCTGTTCTTCGGGACGTTCCCGAAGCGCTGTCGAAGCGGACTCGAAGCCGAGCCGAAGCGTTGCCGAAGAGCACTCGAAGGAAGGCTGAAGAAAACCCGCGGAAAGGGCAGATCTGGCTAGGAGCTGCTAGGGACTTGAGTAGTCTATTCCTTGTACGAAAAGCTACCATTGATTCACGGTTAAGCTACCGGGAGTGTACCGAAAGGGTACCAAAAAGGTACTGGGAATGTACTAAAGAGCTACTGGAGATATACCAAAGAGGTACTAAACAGATACGAGCTGTCAGTAGCTCACTGGTGGATCTTGGGTATAAGTCTGATACTGCTGTAGCACAGTCTGCAAAAGGGGAGGATACCGAATTGGATAATGGAAGAGAGGGGAGTTGTTTTAAATTTAATGGTTTTAAGACGTTTTATGAGCGTGATGTCTCTGTTATCGATTCTTTTGTTGTTGATGGAATTTTAATGGCTCAGAGGGTTTTAAAATGCTTTGCTTATTTGTTTGGTTATAAAAATACTTTTCGCATGTCGCTGACATGCTCGGCTTTAGTTTTTCAATCATCTAATTTTTCTTTTAAGGCATTGAAGAGCATCAGAGCTCTTATGGTATTAGCTCTGATGGTTTCTATGTTTAGTTTATCGGCTCAGACGCCCCGCAAGGACAGCGGGGCCGATGGGCTATCTCAAGTCGCCGCAATGTCTATTGGTGATCGTGTAGATGATGAGTTCTATAGCCGCATGCACAAATCTGTTGACTGGAAGTCAAAAGTCGTTAAAGAGATAAATCTCAAAGCACATAAAGATAAGCTCATCATACTGGACTTTTGGGCTTCATGGTGTAGCCCTTGCCTGAGCTCTTTAAAAAAATTGGATTCGCTCAAAAAAACATGGGACGCGGATAAGGTGATCGTAATTCCTGTTGCCTACGAGCCGTTGAAAGATATCGCTCGAATATTAGCATATTTTAAATGGGATTATAACACCATATTTCAGGATACTTACCTTAAAACACGTTTTCCTCATCAGGGATTGCCGTTTATGGTATGGATTAAAGATGGCCGGGTAATAGCTACTCCAAAAGCTGGATACGCAACAACAGAAAATGTAAACGCTGTCTTAATAGGCGAAAATCTGGAGATATTCAATAAAACAGATGTTAAACTGATCGATACCACTCGAGTGTTTTTTACGAAGGGAAATGGACAGTCAGATCGAAACTTTTATGATACCAAGGATGCGAAATTGGTCGGATATATCCATGGCTATAGTGAGACGAATTTTAATGTTTTTAAAACAAAAGATTCTTTGACTCTCTATGCCATAAATTCGACCATAGACCGAATCTACAGGGAAGCTTATACGGATATAGTCTATCCATATCAGTCCAAAAAACAATCGCTACAATGGGAAATAGGGGCTGATTTTCTGCCATATCTGGAAAAAAGCAAACCGAGGGAAAATTGGACTGGGGATCTTTCTAAAGATAAACAGCTTCAGCAGTGGAAGAGCATGCACTGCTTTAGTATGATGGTGACTGTGCCACGCGATAGCGGAATCACTGGGGCTAGGTCAAAAATACGTAAACTATTGGCTAGTTCTATCGAACAGAAATTTGGCTTGTCACCGCAGGTCAAATTCGGAATAAAGCAACGTTATCCGGTTTTGGCACTGACAGAAACAAAGCAGTCATCGGAAATAAAGCTTTCTCAGCTATTGCGAACACCTCCAAAGAAGGGCTATGAAAACTATGCTGTTCCTTTTGGCGACCAGCCACATTTTAAGCTATTTATAGAGACTGCGCTCAAAAATATAAGTTCATTGAGATTGACAGAATACCGGATCTGGGATCGTACAGGAATAGCGCCTGATTTTCCGGTTAAATTTTCTTTTCCCGTGAATCTTGCTCAAGAGCGGAAGTTTGCCAATGTGCAAAATCTGCTGAAACAATATGGCCTACAGGTCCTGGTCGAGGAAAAGCCAATACCTTATTTATGCATCGGTCAGTTAGCTGATAATTCAAAATCCAATGGCCATGAAAATCTATAGATATTTAATGCTGTTCATATGTAGTGTATGGGCTTCACTGCATGTTTATGCTCAAAATAGATTGACAGGTATTGTTAAAGATCAAGCGGGAAATGGGCTCAGTCATGTCAGCTTAAAGCTTATCGGATCTGGGAGATTCATACAGGCTGATGAGCTCGGGCAATTCCAATTTTTATTGGTCGGACCCGATACCTTATTGGTGACCCGAACGGGAAAAATAGCACAACGCTTATTTGTCGACCCCAGTAAAAATAGTTTTTTTGAAATAGTCCTACACGAGAGCATCAACATGCTTCAGGAAGTTGAGGTCTCAACAGGATATTATAGCATTCCAAAGGAGCGGGTGACAGGCTCTTTCGAGATGATTGACAGTGATTTGTTGAATAGAAACCCTGACCCTAATATTATTGAACGGCTCGAAGGGATAAGCTCGGTATTACAGTTTGATCGCTCAATCAATTCGGGAGAATTTTCAACGGATCCTAAATTGCGGTTGCGAGGGCTGAGCTCGATCAATTCCCAAACCGAGCCATTGATCATTTTGGATAACTTTCCGTATGAAGGCGCATTGAATTCGATAAATCCAAACGACGTCGAATCAATAACTCTATTGAAAGATGCCTCAGCGGCATCCATATGGGGAGCTAGGGCAGGGAATGGTGTAATCGTCATTACGACAAAAAAGGGAAAGTTTGAAAAATCTAATAACCTGATATTTGGCAGCACATGGCAGTTGTCCCAGCGGCCTGATCTTTCGTATTCCAGTGGTTACCTTCCTTCGGCTTCGATGCTTGATGTAGAGGATAGGCTCTTTGAACTGGATAATTTTGATGTCTCGGATTATTCAGCTTTGCCAGAATATATCTCTTTGCTGATTGATCGTAGAAATAATGCCATTTCTGAAAAGGAATTTGGTCTGAAAAGGGATTGGTTAGCACAACGTGATCTTAGAAAGGATGCGAGCAAATATCTCTATAGGCCCGCACTGTTGCAGCAATATGATCTGGCGCTTAATGGTGGTGGATCTGTATATAACTATTGGCTTTCCTCATCCTTCTATAAGAACAACTCTACCGTAAAGGGCAATAGCGATAAGAGAAACACACTGGCTCTGCGCAACCAGATCAAACTGACAAAAGGTCTAAATCTTTCTTTTGGCATTAATTACGCCTGGATGGAGGGGCAGAATAATGGTTTAACATTGCAGGGATTAAAAATAGGTGGCAGGGAGCTCCCAAATTATACCGCATTGGTCGATAAAAATGGTGCTCCTGCTGCGATAACAGGACGATATGCCAAAGATTATATAGATCAGGCGATAGAAAATGGCCTCCTAGACTGGAACTATGTACCGCTTGAGGAGGTTAAACTTCGAGACAAGCGATCAAATACAAAAGATCTTTTGATCAACTTGGGGATGGATTATACCGTCCGAGAGGGCTTGAAGCTTTCGTTGAAATATCAAAATCAACGGCTCCGTACAGATCAAACCAATGTTTATGATGCTGCCTCTTATTATGTTCGAAATCTGGTAAATCAGTACACGCAACCCGATCTAAAACGTATTATTCCCGAGGGAGCCATTAAAGAAGGGCTTAACAACGAGGTATCATCGCAGTCTGGAAGAATTCAGTTGGATTTTAATGGGCGATATGGCGAGAAGAATGTGATCAATGCCATTGCAGGGGCAGAGCTTCGCGAGACAAAAAGCTTCTCCAACCCCGGATATAGACTGTATGGCTACAGCGATGATGTATTGACTGCGCAGGCAAATCTGGATTACACCACATTCTATCCCTTGCGGCCCTTGGGTTCAGCGACTGTACCTATTGCTCCAATTGGGATGGTCTCGTTGACAGATCGATTTTTATCTTATTTTTTCAATGGTGCCTATACTTACGATTCAAAGCTGTCGCTTACAGCTAGTCTGCGTTGGGATGCGTCCAACTTATTTGGTGTCAAGACCAATCAAAAAGGAGTGCCGCTTTGGTCTGCGGGTGCTGCGGTTAATTTGGATCGTTTTGGTTGGATGAAATCAGATTGGATAGATAATTTAAAATTAAGGACAACTTATGGCGTAAGCGGCAATGTAAATAACACAGTTAGCGTCTATCCAATTACGTCGTTTTTTAGTGACGTCAATTTTGTTACTCAAAAAAACTATGCACAGCTAAAAAGTGTTGGGAATCCGGGATTGCGTTGGGAAAAGGTTCGTATGGTCAATATCGGGCTAGACTTTGGGCTGTTTAACAATTTGCTGTCCGGTTCAGTGGAATACTACCAAAAGAATGCAAGTGATCTGATCGGTGTAAATTTTATGGATCCTACCACAGGGATTTTCGAAACATCGGGTTTCTATCAGATCAATAATTTGATGAATTATGCCAAGCTGCGTACCCGCGGTGTAGATCTGATATTAAATACCAGCATTGGTAAGAATCGTTTGAAATGGAATAGCGCTCTTTCCTTAAGCTATTCGGCAAACGAAGTGCTAGATTATAAGGCAAACTCCAATGTGACGATGTCTACAATGGTCTCCACACCGATTCCTATTGTGGGTAAGAGTCTTGATCTTAATTATGCATGGCAATCAGGTGGTTTGGATCCCGCGACAGGTGAACTCTTGGCTCCGGATGGTACGAAGGAATACAATGCTTATATAAATAATGCAAGGATGGAGGACCTCAAAGATATGGGGGTGAAATTTCCACCCTATGCAGGTGTATTTCGCAATACGTTCTCTTATGGGAACTTCTCCTTGAGTGCGAGTGTGGACTATAAATTTGGTTTTTATTTTCGGCGAAATACGATCAATTACAGCCAGTTATTCACCGGTGGTGTAGGACATACTGATTATTTAAAAAGGTGGCAAAATCCAGGCGATGAAATTGGAACATCTGTTCCAGTATTTCCTGCCGATAAAAACCTCAGCCGTGATGAACTCTATGTCAATTCGGCCCTGATGTATGAAAAAGGTGGTTTTTTGAGATTGGCCGACCTACAGTTTTCCTATCGCACATTTCCGGTCTTTTTAAAAAATAAAGAATGTCGGCTGTTTGCAACAGTCAGGAATGTAGGATGGATCTATCGGGCAAATTCTTTGGGGCTCGTTCCTGACATGCCCAATGTTACTTACCCTAATCCGAGAACATGGATTATGGGCTTTCAGATTAACCTTTAATACGATGAAAATGAGAAATATGATTTTAGCTATGTTGCTTTTTATAACGGGCTGTAACCCTGATTTTTTGGACTTGAAAAGGGACAAGTCTCAGGTCATTCCTCAATCGTTGAAAGATTTGGATGCGTTGTTGAATGACTATGCGACGATAAATGTCGGTGCGGGAAAATCTTTGGGCACAATTGCAGCGGGTGAGTTTTATGTCGAGGATAATACCTGGAATTTGGCAAGTTCGGAGCTGCAGAAACTTGCCTATAATTGGTCTGATGGAATCTTGGACGTGGAAGAGAATGTGCCGGATTGGAACAACGCTTATAAACGGATCCTCTACACAAACGTAATCCTCGAAAGATTGGATCAGATGCAAGCTTCCAATCAAAATGCGGACTATAACAGAATAAAAGGCAGTGCTTTGTTTATCCGTTCTGATGCTTTTTTTAGCCTTGCCCAACAATTCGCTGCTCCTCCGGGTTTGCCAGAATGGGATAGATTTGGCATACCACTTAAATTGGAAAGTGATATTAATCTGATGACAACACGGTCAACGGTAACACAGATCTATAATCAGATGATCAAGGACCTGCTGTCGGCCATAGATTTGTTGCCTAGTAGAAGTGGAGATGTGTATTCACCTAATAAAGTGGCCGCGTACATGTTATTGATGCGGTGTTATATGCAACTTGGCGACTACGAAAAATCGTTGGACTGTGCCATCAAGGCCAGAGCTATTGGCGGTGTTTTATTAGACTACAATACAATATCCGGTACCAAAGCGTATCCCTTTCCCACCTATGGAAAAGGGAATGAAGAAATAATCTATCTGGATGGATCCAATAGTACTAATTTTTTCAGTAAAACAAAGACTTTAATACCAATGGAATTCTATAACAGTTATGACGATAATGACCTTCGGAAAAAGTTGTTTTTTGAAAAGGATGCCAAAGGTAATATTCTTTATAAAGGGTCTTATTTGGGAAATGCAACTTATTTTGTTGGATATGCTTGGGATGAATTACTGCTCAATGAGGCTGAATGTGCAATGAGATTGGGGCGCTATGACAAAGGAATAAATGTACTAAATGAGCTGCTATCTAAGAGATTCATTACAGGTAAATTCCAGCCGATAGCAGATGTCTCTCAGCAGCAAGCATTAGCACTAGTTTTATTGGAGCGACAGAAAGATTTGTTCTTACGAGGGATAAGGTGGTCTGATCTAAGGCGTTTGAATAGAGAACAAGATCATGTAGTGATATTGAAGCGTAATGTGAACGGTCAGGAATACAAACTATTACCAAATAGTGCCCGATATATTTTTCCTATTCCTAAAGACGTGATGCTAAAAAGCAATATTGAACAAAACCCTTAGTTATTAGTCTATTATCCAGCCCCCGCCAGGACTGGATAACAGGCATAAATTAGTTGTTTGGATCATCTCTGTACGTGTAATCAATTATGGTTACACCAGATAATGCCAAAGCTTGAGCAACGGTTTTGTTTGTAAGATCGTGATTGTTCGGATTGTTAAATTGTACGGCACAACGAATGTCTTCTTCAGGGAGATCACATTCTCCACCCGAAGTCGGATCAGCCGTTGAACTTCCCAATTGGTCGTTGTTTGGATTAGGTGCCATACTGGTAATTTCATACCAAGGCGTACTAAACATCGATTTTGCATAACTATAACCTCCATAACCTAATAAAAGTGTCATGGCAAATACGGCTAAGCCGTGTTTTTTAATTGAATTAACTAAATTTTTCATGTTTTTAATTTTTAAGTTTTTTATTTTAATTTCATGTCTTTTTTGGTCCCTACGGTGTGTCGGTTTTCTGTACGTAGCCATCGACAACAGCGCGGGAATACAGTAAGTGTCTTTTGGCAGACGCGCCCTTTACCCAGATTAGCCTTGAATCCAAGTTCCGCCGTTGATGTGGTACACTATTCTTTTTGTAACCTAGGACTGGTTTTCAATTTTGTCGCAGTTGGTGGACCTGAATCCATTTGCACAATTCCATTATGATGACTGGCGTTATTTCCGATGTTTCGATTGATCGAAGATTGATTTTTCACTACCTTCAGCTCAAACCATAAACCGAGCAAGCTGACAATCAAAAATCCCATATTTAGCCAGAGATGAGCCGTCCAACCCAAATGTTGGAATACGAGCCCGCAACCACAGGGGAATTTGCCCCATACTTTCAGGACAGCTAAGCCTACGTAAGCTACGAAGACTTTTATCAGTAGCGATGATAGGCCAAATGCCCACAACCGTGTCTTTGGCGCTATAAAAAGTAGACCAACGGCAAGCTCGAGAGGAGGCAAAGTATAGGCTAGGTACATACCCAACTGATCGCTAAAAGGCTGCTGTATCATGGCTGATCTGAATAGCTCAAAGTTGATAAACTTGTCTAGACTGATCGGGATCCAAAGAACCATCAGTGTAATGAGGATGATCTGGTATATAATCTTTTTTGCTTTCATTGTTATACTGTGTAAGTCTGAAAGCAAAGGAAGGGTAAAGCGGCTCAATCTTATCTAGAAGGATTGAGCTGATGAATCAGCCTTTAAAGTACTTTAAACAATTTTGCGTTTTGAAAAAGGGGAGATGGGCTATATTATGTGGATAGATGCTAATGGAGGAAAACCGCACTGAAGGGGAGGAGTGTTCAGTTTCTGGGACAAGGATAGTGATCTGGAGTTTAAGCCAACTAGGGGGATAAAGTGGAATCCCCCTAGTTTTTCTGAAAAGACGTTTTAAGCTGTTTTAGAAAGGGTTTTAAATCCTAAATTATTTTCTTAGCTCGACTTCTTCAATGTCCTTTTTTATGAAATGGAGCATTTCCTTGAGCTTATCTTCAACGAGATATAGGCTAAATATATGTTCAAATTTATTGAATTTGGACAGTTGATTGGCGGTGATGCGGTTGCCCCGATTGGTGACCATATGCTGGGCTACTCCTACGGCAGCATCACTTTTATGCTTATTCTTAAAAAGGCCGACTTTGTTGGAATAATGGAACAGGCAGGTGATTCCTTCTCCTGTAAGCGTCATATGGATTCCGCTGGAAGGTCCAGGAATCTGATCCCGAGTATCTTTGTCCTCCGCTTCTAGGTTTGAGATTTTTTCGACATAATCCAGTTCAGCGCAAATATATTCATTCATCATAGCCTTGAGATGGGGTTGCTCGATATCATAGCAGCTATTAGGAAAGGGCTGGTAATGGGTGATTTCTTTTTCTAAAAGCAGGAGGCCAGACAGCTGGTCAGCCCTGCATAATGTGTTCAATTGTCTATCAATATTTTCTTTCCACCGATTGCGGAGACCGAGATAGTTAAAATTGTACCGGATCAGCAATTCCATAAACCGCTTCGGGTAGGACTTGTCGCGGGTATCGTAGGCAATGCTTTCCAATGCCATGAGAAAGCTATTGAGCCATTCGCAATGATAAAAGAGTAACTTGGGTGGCTTGTGCTCATCAAATAGACTGTCCATGCCATATCGAATTTCTAAGAGATACTCCTCATCGAGTTGCTTTGCGTGTAAGCGGGCAAATAATTTAGTCAGCCTTGTCAGGCTACTGTCTTTGAGAAGCTGTTGGTCGTATATGGGGAGCTCTTCCAAGGGGTTCATATGCTCTTTAAAATGCAGAATGCTCTGCCAGATACTTTCGTGCAGCTTGACAATGGTGCTATCGGACTGGTAGGCTTTATAGCGATATAGTCTATCAAAAAGCAGCCTGAATTTGGTATAATAGCGCCTAAAGGATTCCTTGGCCATACCCGATTTGGCATGGCTGATATAATGCTGTTCTGAATCGCGGATCAGATCATCACAGGCTATTACAATAGACTTGTCGCTTGGGATGGAGCTGCCTTTCAGACTATCTTGCAATATGCCGTACGCATTGATTGCATCTTCCAATTGGTTTAATGATCTGATCATGATTCCCTATTTTGTTGTTGACTGCAGGTCATCTCCAGCTGTAAAATGGCACGGCCCCGATTGTTTAAAATATAAAATTGATCAAACTCTTTCTCGTCCATGAGGGAGTGAAAATCGCTGGTATCGATGCGGTAGAATGCCGAGATCCAACCGATCGTTAAAGCGAGTTCCAACCGCTCTTGCCAGGGCATGATATTACAAAAAGCAGCATCGTGAGCTAAGCCCTCCCTTGACCGCTTGGTCCGCACACTCAGACATACTAAGAGCAGTTCCAACAATGCATAATCATCGAGCTGGTCGAGCCAAAGCTGTGTTTTTTTGTCGTGGAGCTGCTGCCGCAGGGCCGGAAGATCGTAGAGCTGTAGCGTTTCCAGAATAGGGTATGAGGCAAATGGCTGTAAGGACTTATTGATTAAATTGCGTAGATTAATAATTATCGTGCTTAACAGGTGGTAGGGTATTTTTTTATAATTCTGTTCATGATAATGGGCAATTTTTAGTTTGCTCAGAAAAATTTCAGGCTCATCATTCGCCTTGGTATTATTGCAGCGGTGACAGCTGAATACAATCAGCCTTGAGTCAGGATGTTTGGAAATAGGGCGTACATGGTCTCGGGTAATCTGGCGACTGGTATCTTTCCGAGAAATGTCTAATGGTCTGTCGCAGTAGTAGCAGGTGAGGGTTGTATTGATTTGTGCTGCTGCTTCATTGATGGACTGTGCGCCCGTTACATCTTGATATTTTAATTGCGGTTTTTCGGAGTCCGTTTTTTTGACAATTGAGAGATTCCGTTGATGGAGATTTGGCTCCAGTTGATTCAGGATATATGATACGTTTCTGATCACGGTCTGGATCCGCGACACATCAATATACTTAAACTCCTGCTGGCGCTCAGAGCACTCTTGCAGTATTTCTAGGAATTCTTCAGGCTCAAGTCGCGATTTGGCTCTTTGGCAGGTATGGCACACGGTGACCCGGATCTTATTTCCGTACCATTTTGTTGACGGACGGAATAGGTCATTGCATCGCTGCAGGTTAGTCCAGTTATTATAGCCACTCAGATGGCGCTCGCAGTAAAAACATTGATCTACGGGGGAGCGGTAGAACGATGGTCCATGTGTTATTCTTAATCTTCTCATAATTATATTTTTATTGATAATACTCATAATGGCTCGCGCTAACCGGCGTGATATATTCAGTTATCCTTAAAAATTCCCCTACTATAAAATTAACAAGGTATTGCCTAGAAGGCAAGGTAAAGCCGATGTCAACAGACGAACCGTAGTGGGGATGAGACGTAAATCCTGCTTTTAGAGTGCGTAGGAGTTGTTTTTGTACTGTTGGACAAAAACGAGATTATGGGATGAACGGTTATCGGTATTGGAGACAGGGATTAAAAAAAAGCAGGATTCCGTAAATTTTTACGGAATCCTGCAGCACTCTTTTAAGGATCTGCCAATTTTTTATTTAGGAAATTAGTTATTTTTACCTGCCTTAACCAATTTGAAAACTTCATGCAAACAAAAAAATTAATCGAGAGATTTCATTCAGAGATTCAGGTCAACTACTTTTCGATCAGACTTCAATTATTCTTGTCTATTCTGATCGGCAATTTCTTCTGTTCACCGAGCAAGTTTCTGGTTTTTGATAAACGCTATGCAGAGCCCAGGTTTTATCTCTATTGGTTTCTTTCCTCACTTATTACGTTATGCGTATTGTACGGAGCGCATTTATTTAATCGGTACATGGATAGAAGGAGATCCTGGCTGACAGATTTCAAGCCACGCCTGATCCGGCAAATTGTCTATGGACTATTGGTCCCTACCTTGCTCACAACGATCCTGGTGCTGTTGGTGTTTCTACCGTTAGCCGCAAAGGGAATGGATGCTATTGGTCCATATATGCGCAACGAATTCAGGTTTGTCTTTTTGTTCATATTCATATTGAACCTGCTATTCTTGCTGATATACATCATCCGATTCTCCCGATTTGTTAAAGATCAATATGTAGAGGCGGAAATTGAAAGGACTGCGCTCAAGGAGTTACTTATTGAATATGAAGAGCTGCAGCTGAAATTGGAGGATGAGGGTGGCGAGGACTTTTCCGATGCGGTCAAGCTCGCACCTCGTCTTGGGGTAAAATACGGCTATGAAGATAACTACGTCGCACTTGACAGCATCGCATTTATCAAAAGCTCGGCTAATGATAAAAAGCTCCTGACCTTGACGAGTAGCAAGGAGTATACACACAACTATAGTCTTGAGACATTGATGAAAGTACTCGACCATAATCAATACTACCTGATGTACAGGCGTTATATCGTCAATCGGAGTATCATCAAAGGATATAATACGTTAGAGAATGGTGTATTGACGATTGAACTGAAACCGAATTTTGAGCAGCAAGAGGATGTATTTGTCAGCCGCCAGGATGCATCTGACTTTAAACGCTGGTTTGATACGGAATGAGGGACCTTTAAAGTTTGTAATTTATAATTTCTGTAAGAACGGCCTAGGTCGTAGACATAGGCCTCCTTATTATCCAAAGAAACAGCCATAACCGTCATGGCTGATTTCAGTCAGCAGCTCTTGTAGATCACTTGATGGCATAGGTTCGTAAGCCTCCCATTTACCGGAAGCCCGTCGCCAATATAGCTTCCATTGTTTGCTTGATTTGATATACTTTAATTTTGCGAATTCAAGATGTAAGATATGAGTTGGGTTATTCCATTGCGGGCGTATCTCAAACAATAACGCAGTCTGCCCATCCCAGCTGTATCCAAAATCCAGCTTCTTCCGCACCTCCGCATCCTGCGGTTTTTTCGATTCGATAAAGCTCCTGATCTGTACTTCTGCCATCGAGATAATGTCTTTATTGTCTCCCATATTTTTATTTAATTGTCGAATGCACTTTGAGCCTGAAAGATAATATTTCCGCCTTTAAGTACATAGAAATCTGCTAATATTTTTCAGTTTACAAACGCACCATCAAAATCTAGCAATTACAGATCGGCTATTTTTTAGTGGAAATTCAGCTTGTGAAATAAGTCGATTTTCAGTATTTTCAGATAGAGATTTATGATAGGCCTGTTGATGTATCAATGCGTTTTCTAGGGCCGAAAAGCTCGGAGCCATTTAACAAACTCATATAAAAAATGTTTACAGCAGAACAGATTCAAGAAGCCCATAGCAAGGTAAAGTCAGGAGCAGACTTCCCATCTTATATCAAAGAGATAAAAGCAATGGGGGTAACGTATTACGAAGCGTATGTTCGTGATGGACATATCGATTACTATGGAACAAATGGCTATTGGGTCAGCGTACCGGATAAGTATAAACCGCTCACGATAGCTGCGACTGCCAGGACAGATGAATTCAGTGCTGAACTAAAAGCACATCAACAGGGCAAAACAGATTATTTGACGTTTATCAAAATGTGCGCACAGTATGGTATTGAGAAGTGGACTATCGTGATGGAGTATATGACCTGTACGTATTACGATAAAGCTGGGCGGACCATTTTGGTGGAAACTATTCCTCAGGTCTAAAATTGGACTTCACCGAATTCAGTTATACTATTCTTTGTCCAAAAATACGGCCTATAATTCTTGTGTTTCTTGCAGCGATCAAGTAGGATAAGAGATCCCCGGTATGGATATGCCGGGAATCTGCTTGTGTAAGGGGAAAGATTTTATAACCTATTATTTTGATTCAATCTTATATACATAAATTGGTATACTCGGATCTTTAACAGTCGGTAAGGTCAATGTCAAGGCACCTTTCCCTTGTGTCCATCTGACCTTCGATGTGTTGCCAAGCAGACTTATCGAACTGATCGCAAGCTTGTTTTTAGCGAGCTCCGGAATGGCAATCGCTTTTGATGCCGGACTCCGCACAAAGAGATAAACAACATTCCCCTTCTGCGTAAAACGATAGTCTGATACAATTTCTTTTGGGGTCGCATCATTGACAGCGTCCTTCATGCTGGCTTTATCTTTGTCGGATTCTTTTTTTGCCACTTGCGCTGCTGCGACTTCCTTATTGCCGTTCCAGACGCTGCTGCCGTATAGGGCTTCGCCGTTGACCTTCATCCAGGTGCCTATCGCCTGTAGGTTTTCCTCACTCTCCACCGGCCAGCTGCCGTCGCCTTTCGGACCGACATTGAGCAGCAGATTGCCGCCTTTGCTGACCACTTCAATCAGGTTGCGGACGAGCAGTTCGGGGCTTTTCCAGTTTTGATCATGCCGGTTATAGCCCCAATTTTCACTCATCGTAATGCAGGCCTCCCAGTTCTTCCGCGCTGTTGAAACCAGTGTTTGCTCGACCACGGCATAATCGCCCAGACCGTTACCAATCCGGCTATTGATAATACACTGGGGTTGAATGGAGTGGATCAGATCACGGATCTCCTGGCTTTGTTTTTTGGTAATCAGCTCCGGTGTGTCAAACCAGATAATACCAATGGGACCGTACTGTGTCAGCAGCTCACGAAGCTGCGGTTTGACCTTGTTCTCAACATACTTGTTGAGGTCTTTGGCATCTTCATCGGGGTAGTCCCAGGTATTGCTGCGGCCGGCTTTAGTCGGCCAGTTGGTCGGTACATCGGGGTTCTCCCAATCACGGCCCAGGGAATAATAGAAGCAGAGCTTTAAGCCATATTTCTTGCAGGCTGCTGCAAGTGCCAACATCGGGTCTTTGGCCCAGGGCGTTCTCTTGACGATATTATAATCACTGACAGTCGAATTGTACATCGAAAAGCCATCGTGATGCTTGGCGGTGATCACAATATACTTCATGCCGGCGTCATGGGTCATCCGCACCCAGCGGTCGGCATCAAAGCCGGTCGGGTTAAACTGATCGGCGATCTTGGCATAGGTCTTAACGGGGATCCGCTCGTAGAGCATAAAATGCTCACCGCCCTTGGTGGGGTGCCCATTCCAGTCCCCTGCCGTCTGGGAGTACAGCCCCCAGTGCAGAAACAGACCAAATTTGCCATCGGTAAACCAGGGGGCGGGCTGGCCGAACAGGTTCAATCCTGCCAAAGCAAATAGCAGAAGCAGGATTGTTCTTATGTTATTAAAAATTAATGTATTCATCGTAGCTATCAGCCTTTTCTAACGGTTTTGTACTTTCATAGATGAAACTTTATCGTTGAAAGTCGAAAGGTAGGAAGACGAAGATGTGACGACGAGGCTATCGCCAGTAAAATTATTTCCGTTGTATAACGTGACTTTAACATTGGCGCCCACTTTAATGGACGAAATGCTATTGTCTGTCACGCCTTTTGCCAATAAATCCGATGTGGTATATTGCCCTTTACCAAAGCTCCCTTTCACACCGGCATAGGATGCATTGGAATAGGTATACACCGAATCTTGATTGGTCGTCATGAGCCCGTTGACATAGTTGAAGTCGTAAACATTGGACGTGGTGTATCCATTTTGCAATAATAATTTTACTTTAAGTTCGTAAGGTGTATTGCCTTTGTAGTAAAGTTCATTGAGGTCTATTGTTCCTTGGATGCTACCTGAAGAAAGCGGCGTAAATTTCCATGTGACTGCATTGTAATCTTTGTTGGCCCCGGTACCTTCGTTGTTCGCATTGGGATCCATATAGACCAATATCTCGCTCACAGGTAAATTAGATGTATAATTTCCTGTAATAAAGATTTTTTGCTGACTGTTGTCAATGGCAAATTGAGGTTGGATGGAATAACTGGGCGCTTGGTAAGGACTGGCAGTCGCCACGGCAGATTGAAAAACTTCATTTCTGCTGAGAATTGCTGCATCGGAGCCGGTTAGGAAAGTAGGCAGTCCCTTGCTAAAGCTCACATTGCCACTTCCCATCAGTGATGTGCCCAATGTAGGTTCTTCACTGATATATTTAGCATGGTTATGAGGTAGGTTTAATCCATGGCCCAATTCATGTAGCATACCGCCGAGGTAGTTTGAGCTTGGATTTGGAATTCCATTGACAGACATGGAGGAATTGTCCACCGCAAAGCAGTATTTGCCATAGCCATAGAACGGCTGGCTGTTATCGCCGTCTGTCCTTGCCGGCAAAAGGACTAAATAGTGATTGTTGGATGAAAACTGGCCTGGATGGGCAGCCTTGTATGTATTAATTTCATTTATAATTTTACCGGCTGATATTGCTGAACTGTAGGGGTAGTCTGCCTGAGCTCCCGCGGCCGGAATTTCAATAATGTTGACCAGGCCTGTAGAATCTTTTGCCAGGCCCAGATAATTGCTATAGCCATAGCGCCCCATTTCATTGTGTAGCCAGTCCTGAAAATGGACAAACAGCTGCGATAGCCGGGGTTTGTAGCCGGGTAAGGCTGGATTGTCTGTAGGTACAAACATAATGATATTGAGGTTTACCGGATTCGTTACAAATTTAAGATTGGACAGGGATGTGTCGATGACACCATCGTTGGAGGAGGCCTTTGACCGTCGGATTTCTGCCGTATTTTGCTCGGGCAATGGCTTCGAACAGGCGAAAAAAAGTGATAGGACAGTGGTTGACAATGCAATTCCCTGAATGATCTGCATCCATTTTTTTGTTTGTTTTTTCATAACTTTTGAAATAAGTATTTATAATTGTTGATGCGTATGGGTTACTTAGGATCTACCCAAACACAAATCTATAGTAGAGAATATATTTTGATTTATAGTGATTTGCGTTTAAGTCAAACGTTTGCGTAACTTACGAAAACGTTTCAATTGATTTACTTATTCAGAGGACTTGCGTGTCAGGATAGAAGCTTGTAATTCAATGTTTTGATACCGTGCTGCAATCTCGTTATCCGAACTGTCCAAAATTTTATGGAGAATAGCGAAAGCCTGAGATCCGATTTCACGCGAAGGCTGTACAATGCTTGACAATGACGGCTGAAAAATATTTGTGTATTGAAAATTAGCAAAACCGATCAGGGCTAAACGATCCGGTACGGCTATTCCGATAGCCTGTAAAGCCTCTAAGGTTAAATAGGTAAGTTGATCTGAGGCTGTAAAAATTGCCTCGGGCGGGCTACTTGAATTAACGAGATGTGTGAGCTGATTTTTTAATTGATCCAACACATCCGTTCTTTCGCTATTGGTTTCTATCGATAGGAGATAATCCGAGTTATAAGCGATGTCAAAATCCCGCAGACATTGAATATAACCACGCCGGCGCTCGGTTGATGTTCCCGGCGACAGATTGGAAATAAACAGAATTTTCCTTTTGCCCCGATTGATCAACTGAGAAATACCTTGGTAAACCACTTTAAAATTATCTATTCCAATTTTATACGTATTTATATTATAATTGGTCCGGTCAATAAGGACAATAGGGGTACCCTCATCTTTTAACCGCTGGAGATATTTTAACGAAATATTATTCCCTGTAGCTGCAATGACGACAGCGTCTGCACCCTTTTTAGATAACATTTCTAAATGTTTCAATTCAAGCTGCGGGTCGTCTGCGCTCTGCATAATGATCAGGTTATAATTCGTTTCGGACATCTCTCTTTCAATACCTTCGAGAATCTGCGAGAAAAATGGATTGCCGATCGAAGGAACAATCATACCGATAATATTTGTTCGCCCCTTACGCAATAGTTTAGCATATTGATTGGATTGATAACCATTCTCATTAGCAAATTTTTGAATTTCAGCTTTAGTTAACGGGCTGATTTCGTGACTATTCGAGAGCGCTTTGGATATAGTGCCTATGGAGTAGCCCATGGCCTTGGCAATATCTTTTATCGTTATTCTTTTCATGTGTTGGAATTGCTTTTATCCCTTTCATTTACTATCGCTTGTCTATCGCTAGTTTTTGGCGGTGCTATTTTCGGGGGTCAATAAAAGAAGACTATCAGGCCATCCGGCCTGATAGTCAAACTAAACACGCTAAATTAAAGCGATGGTCACCTCTACCATTTTTTTGACCGACTGTCGGCTATTAGTTCGTGACATTGACAATATACCATACATTGAGTTCGCCAGATCGTATGGTGACAGTGTCCTTGCCGACGGCTAAGCCAGTAACCAGCCCGGTATTGCTATACGTGGCAATTTCAGGATGTTTGTTGCTATAGGTCGCGTCTGTTACAGTACGGTTTCCGGGATTGACTGCCAGATTGATCTGGAGCGGTGTACCGATTTTAACAGGGATCTGCATAAAGCCCCCCGAATTTACGGCCTCCCGAACAGTTAAATTGTCTTTGATCGGACCAAGATCTTTTTTGCAGGAATGAAAAACTAAACTTCCGCACAGGCAGCTTAGCAATAGGTATATATTTGATCTAATTTTCATGATATTATTTCTTTTTTATCCTCATTATTTTGCACCCAACCATCCTGGGTTCTGAACCAGCTGGCTACCGTCCAACGTGAGGTCATATAAAGGTAATGGCCAATAGTAGCGGTAGTCTGCCCATAATGCGACGCCGTTTGTGATGGTGGCACTCCTCGGATATGCGATAATAAATCCATTATTATCCAAAAAGATGTCTTTATTGACTTCTTCTTTTAGGGCGATAATAGGTTTTGCGGTATGCGAACCATCGTATAGTTTTCCTTTTTCGGCTGTAAATTTCATTCCACGTAAGGGAACGGTCATCAGATTGCCGGCTTTCCAGCGCATCAGGTCTTCGTAACGGCGGTCTTCCAAGACCATTTCTACACGACGTTCACGCCTGATTTCACGGATGATAGGGCTAACGGCATAATCAAGTTTGGACGCGTAGATCTCATCAAGCCTGGGGTCTGCCGGCGGGTTGCCAAGCTCTAATTTGCTGCCAGGATATTTTGCAAAGTCAAATCCTGCGCGCTGGCGCAACAGGTTGATCGTCCGGTCCAGATCATTCTGGGTCAGCGTACCTAAGATTGCTTTTGCTTCGGCCAACATCAGTAGCACTTCGCCATAGCGGAATTCGATAGCCGTTTGCTGGCCGTTTGTTGTCGCTTCATTTTCGGTCCGGTCGCCCATCCAGTGTTTAATGGGAAGGTAGCCCGTCACAGTTGTGCCGCCGCCTACATTATAGGATAGTCGAGGATAGGTAATCCCATTTTTTTCGAGACTGGTGGTCCCATCCGTTCTGTTAAACAGGGAGCGGTTTTCACCTGGATAATTAATGGTCTGCTTCAGGCGCGGATCGCGGTTTTCAAGTTCGGACCATAGGCCATCATATCCTTTGAATAGGGGGTTGGCAGTGTAGTTGCCAGCCGCGCCCGAGGTATAGATCGGTTTCCCGTCAATACAGAGGTATTCGTCAATAAGCCCACGTGTTGCACCTCCCGCTGGTCGCCCGCCTGAGACACTGTTGTTCTGATCCCAATACCGTTGAGTGGCATGGCCCACCACAGTACCATTGTATACCCTGGCCAAAATAGCCTCTTTATTACCGTCAGAATTTGGGTCTTTCTTAAACGTAAACATTTTCCAATAAGGGCTATCGCCTGTGGCATAGAGCTGATAGCGACCAGTGGCTATGATTTTTTCACAGGCATCTACAGAAGCTTCTAGGAAAGATTTTGCTGTACTTTGCAAGGATAGCTCGTTGTGATAGGTTCGAAAGGAACCTTCGAACAGGCCTATCCGTGCTTTTAAAAATAGTGCCATATCCTGATTGATGCGTCCATCGGGACGGCCGGTGACGCCTTCCAGTCCCGCAATGGCCATATCGATCGTCTTCATTAAGGAATCAGCGACCACGGTGCGCTTATCCCTAGGATTGAACAATTCCTTACTGTCGATATTGAAATCACTAGAAATCCAGGGTACATCGCCAAACAACATCAGTTTGCGATAATAATCCATGGATTTAAAGAAATACGCCTCCCCGATATATTTGTTCAGTCGGGTAATGTCATTATTGACCGCGGGCAATGCATTTGTGTAGTTTTGGATGAAATAATTGACCGAGCGCAGATTTTCCCATGTCCAGTCGACCGAAGCGCCTCCATTTGGCGGAATAAATGTGTTATCCAGGATACTGCTGATATTGCCATAACGGACCATATTGTCGGTCATAAAATCGCTGGCCAGCAGATGGCTGCCGCCAACCACATTGGGATTGACTTTGGCATCTGCCCAGCCCGTACCATGCCCTAGAATATACCGGCTATAGAGGTTATTCAGGTAGAGTTTCAATTCGGTTTCAGTATATAATGAGTTGTCCTTCGATAGGTCGGTCTCAGGACTTAGTTGTAAAAATTTATCGTTACAGGACTGGGTCAACAAGAGAGATGATGCTGCACCGATCACGATTAATCTGAATATGTTCTTTTTCATAATAGTTTAGTTAGAAGACAATTTGGGCACCAAAAGCAATGGATCTCTTTTGCGGATAATCGGCGGATATCTGGTCGACGTCAAAAATTGTTGGTATTTTAGTCACTTCAAAGATATTGTAACCGGCCAGTGTGAAGCGTAACCGCTCGACGCCAACTCGTTTGGTCAGCTCTTTGGGCAGGGTATAACCCAATACGGCTTGTTTGAGTCTGAGGTAGGCACCGTTGATCAGATATCGGTCCTGAACGTCGACCGAAAGGCCATACATGGGAAATTCGGCATCAGTACGATCCGGAGTCCAGGATCTTTCGTACATCCATTTTGAGCCAGCGCCACCGCCCCAATAGGACGATAAGCCAGTCCAGATATCACGTTTCAGTACGCCCTGGAATAGGAAATCAAGATCGAAATTTTTGTACTGCACATTTCCAGTGATCCCAAACCGATAACGTGGTGTGGAATTTCCGATAACGACACGGTCACCCGGATTTGCCAGCGTATTCAAACCAGCATCTATTTTACCGTCCGGAATTCCCTCAGGTCCGCCCAGATCCTGGTACCAGATATAGCCGGGAAATACCGTTCCCTGATAAGCGCCATTGTAAATCCAGTTGCCATTGAGTGGATTTTTGCCGGCAAAATCACTTTCCTGCAGTATCCCGCCGGTACGGTATCCCCATATTTCGCCAACGGTTTTCCCATCATACATCACTTCTCTGTTTGATTGATTGACAATCATCATGGTCGTATTAGAAGCATAATGCTGTACTTTGGTCAGGTAGTCGGAGAGGTTAAGACCGACACGATAGCGGAGCTCATTGTTAATCGTCTGCTTCCAAAGGAAAGAAAGTTCGAATCCTTTTGTCTCCAGTATCCCTGAATTTTCCAAAGGTGCAACCGTACCCAAAACGGATGGGAACGCGGCACTGCCATCAGTCAGGATATCCGTGGTTTTTCTGTTGTAATACTCAAAGGTAACATCGAGTCTGTTTTTGAGAAATGTACCATCTAAACCGATGTTCCAGGTTCTGGCCTTTTCGAAAGTCAGATAAGGGGAAACTAGGCCAGGTGGGTTGATATAGACGATCTGTTCCCCATTGATCAGATAAGGAGCTTTTCCTGTTTCCATTGTTGCCTGATAAGGATAGATGGAGGAAGGCTGATTGCCTAATTTTCCCCAGCTTCCGCGCAGCTTAAGTTCGTTGAGCCAGTTTCTTGTACCTTCCATAAAACCCTCCTGCGAGATCCGCCAGCCAGCAGAGAAAGATGGAAAGGTAACAAACCGATCATTCTTTGTAAATTTGGAACTACCATCATAACGCAGATTGCTCTCAAAGAAATACTTTTCGGCATAGTTGTAGTTCACCCGTCCGAATACGGCACGGCCGGCAAGCGTATATGCATTTCGGGATACGGTATGCAAAGATGGATCCTCTGCAGCATCAGGATTCTGTATATCTGCTGAGATCAGTTTCCGGAATTTATTGGTGATCTGATTAAATTTTGTCTGTTCCTGATTATATCCCACGACAGTGGAAAAATTATGTTTCTCGGCCCAGGTCTTTTTGTAATCAGCATAGATATTAACCAAATATTTATTGGTGTTGTTGTTATCAAAATAAGCCTGATTCTCTCCTGCGTCGGCTTGTTGGGAGGAATACTTCCAGGAATCTATTATTTGGTTGAATTTTGGACTATACCGATTCAGGCTATAAGACTGCGGCTGATAGCTGAGGTCTGCCTTTAGTTTCAGTGCATTGGGTATAAGGGTAAATTCGGGAGAGATCAATAGTGATACTCTTCTGTCCGTGGACTGGTTGTTAGCACCATAACTCAACCAGGCAAGAATGTTATCGGTGTAGGTATTGGGCAAAGGATCATTTGGCCCCGTTTGGATGGGCATATTGATGTTTTTGTTTGTCTCGCCCATCATGGCAGACCAGATGCTTCCCTTTCCGCCAACAATATAAGGGCTGTTGAAATTGGTCTGGTCAAAACCTATTTTCCCAAAAACGCTGAACCAGCTATTCACTTTGGCATTGATATTCATCAGGGCATTGTAGCGTTTCAATTTATCGGTGTTGATCTTATACATACCCGATTGATTCTGTAAGCCTCCGGAAATATAGTAGTTAATGGATTCGGCACCACCGCTGAGGTTAAGCGTATGTTTTTGCATCGGGGTCCATTTTTTGACCGCTTCCTCAAATGGATTGACATTGGCTACCCAAATGATGTTATTTCCCTCCTGATACCAAGCATTTTCAGGCGTTGGATTATCCATATACTTTTGGATCATTTCCAGCCTTTTTTCATCCGATGTGTTGGGTTTACCATTTGTCCATAGTGTTCGGTCCATACCCGATTTTTGGATCTCATAGGCGTTGAGGATGTCAGGAAGGCCAGAAGGCGTATCAAAGTTGGAATCGAAGTTGTAGGCTATCTTGCCTTTCTGATTGAATTCACCGCGTTTGGTACGAACTAAGATGACTCCATAGGCAGCTTTGGTACCATAGATTGCAGCTGCCGAGGCGTCTTTGACAAAAGACATGTCCATGATATCATTCGGATTGAGCTGATTCAGGGCGCCTGTAGAGCTTTCAATCCCATCTATGATCACCAAAGGGTCGCCATTGACGGATTCAAAAACCTTTGTATTCGCGTTATAATTCATAGAGGTACCTCCTCTCAGGTTAAATCCTGGCGTACTGTTTGGTGAACCGTTTCCAAAGGTAATGTTTAAGTTGGGGACAAGGCCCTGTAAAGCCTGCCCGATATTGGCGACCGGACGATTCTCAAAAGCTTCTTTGCCTACATGTGAAATGGCCCCCGTTAAGTTGACTTTCTTTTGTGTACCGAAGCCGACAACAACAACTTCCTCCAAAGCGCTGTCGTTTTCTTCTAATGATATGTTCAAATCGCCGGCTGTCGTACTGTTGAAGGATACTTGCTGTGGCTTAAACGAAAGATGGGATATGGTCAAGGTTCCTGCTGGTTGTGCGGAGATTAACGAAAAGTTTCCTTTGCTGTCAGAGGATGTTCTGCTTGTGCTGCCATTTAAACTGATCGTGGCATTTTCAATAGGCGCTCCGTCTTTTTTGGACGTCAATCTGCCTTTAATGCTGTATTGTTGTTGCTGTTGCACCTGAACAGTTTTTTTTGGTGCATTGGGCAGCACGACAACATGTTTCTTGTGGATCTCAAACTGAAGCGGCAGCTCATCCGATAGTTCTTTAAGCACCGTTTCCAGCCGTTGATTGCTGGCATCGATGCTGACTGTCTTTAAGCCATTAAAGAGGCTTTCATCATAAAAGAAATGATAGCCAGTCTGTTTCTTGATTTCCTGAAAGATGGTTTTCAGGTCGCCTTTGTTGACATGCATGGTAACCTGCTGGGCTTCGGATTTACCGTATACGCCATAGGTAAAAAGTAATCCCAGAAACAGGGTTGCTTTGATCCGTTTCGAAATAACGGGCGAAAAACGAGGGTCGGTCGATCTTTTCCCGAATAGGTAATTTTTGAAATAATTCATATTTTCAGCAATAGGATTGGTGTTTTTGGTTTAATTCAGGTACTCAGGTACCTTTGGTTAGCACGGAATAATGCGGTGCCGGTAAGTTTGGTTAAGTAAATATTTAGATCATAGATTGGTCCTCCTTTGATAATTGATTGTCTTGTTAATTCTTATTCTTTACGGTGACGGTTTTCTGGTCAATGATAAATTCAACTCCGGCGCCACGTTTTATCAGCTCCAGGGCTTCGGCCAGGCTGACGTCTCGGCTGATGCTTCCCCCAAAGGTCTTCTTGGTGATCTGACCCTGGTAAATGACTTTGATATCATACCATCGCGCCAGTTGCTCCATAATATCCTGAATCTTGTCGTGCTCGAAATAGAAATAGCCCTGCTGCCAGGCGGTTTCCTTTTCAATATTTGCCCGGGTGATACGCATATCGCTGCCATCGAATTCAGCTTTTTGTCCGGGGATTAGCTGTTTTGTTGTCTTGTTTTTATTGGTCAGCTGAATACTGCCATTGATCAGTGTGACATTGGATGAGGCACTGTTGTAGGCCGTTAGATTGAAAGCTGTCCCCAGGACTTTGATGTCACCATGGGCAGTACGGACAATAAATGGTCGATTTTTTTCGTGCGCCACTTCAAAGTAAGCTTCACCGCGCAGTTCTACTTGTCGGATCGATTTACCAAAGGCTAGTGGATAAGAGAGTTCGGACGCTGAATTGATCCAGACTTTGGTACCGTCAGGCAGCACCATGCGATAGAATCCCGATGCAGGTACGGTCAGGGTATTTTTTAAGGTAGCAAGTTCCGCTTGCCCATTGTTTGGTTTATAGTGTAGCTGTCCATCCGTAATTTGGAGCTGTTCACCATGCTGTTCGTTGAGTGTAGCCTGTTCCTGCGAGAGCTCCACAGTTTTACCGTTAGAAAGTGTGAGTGTCGCTTTCTGTCCACCCGGTAAAACGTCATTTTTATAATGATACACCTGATCGGCGACAATCTGCTTATCCTGCTGTGTTTTATTCAGGAACAGTGCGGCACCAATAATAAGGAGCAGGCTGGCGGCCAAGCCCACATAGATTTTTAGGTTTCGGATGTTGCGAATGCCGACTGATCGAATAGCGGATTTGGCCGATTCATGGGTTAGGATTTTAGTTCTTGCCTGATCCAGGTCTAGGCTATTCCAAAACTGGGCATCGCTGGATTTGACACCCTGGCTGATATAGCTGTCCCATTGATCGCGCAGGGTAGGATCATCTTCAAAGATCTTTTGGAGGGATTGTACATCAGTCTGACTTAATGTCCCACTAAAATGCTTTACTAAGTAATCTACTAGTATAAATTGGTGATCCTTCATGTTCTTCAATCGGTTGTTTGATTAAAAGAGCCACAAGGGATGCAAAAGGATGGAAGGAAAAATGGAAAAAAGTATAAAATATTGTTAGTCAGGGAGTAAAAATAGTAGAAGTGCTAACATCCGGCTATCCAGACGCGTGCGTAGAAGCTGTATCGCTCTTTTTTTCTGACTTTTGACCGTGTTAATGGAAATGGTCAGGTTATTGGCAATTTCATCGTTGGAGAGCTTTTCAAAAATTGCCATGTGCAGCACCTGCTTGCAGCCCTGCGGCAATTGGTTGATGGCTTCCATCAGCTGGTTGATGACTTCGGCCTGCATCATGGCATCCATGATCGTCTGTTCTTCGATCATGTCCTTATCGAGCTGATCAAAGTACTTGCTTTTTATTTTTTCACTTCGGATCTGTTTGAGGCAGTTGTTGCGGACAGCAATGAAAAGATAGCCCTTGCGTGCACCTTCATCTTCGGGCAAGGTATTCCGCCCCTCACAGAGTCCGGCGAAAAAGCTCTGGACAATATCTTCAGCCAACGCTTCGTCATTCAGCAGATTGTTTGCAAATAGACAGAGCTGTTTGTAATACTGCTGAAAAAGCGATTCGATATCATAAGGTAGAGATGTCTGCAAATTTTCCAAGTGATTTAAGATGTATTAAGCGATTGACATAACAGGAGCTCTTGGAGCATGGCATAAATATAGGAAAATATGCTAAGTTTTTGAATTGGTAGAAAATTAGACTTAGATAGTCGTGTTGGGATCAACCGGAGGCATCAATATTTTCTTCGCTGATTTTCCTTTATGCGTTCAAGTACATATGCATAGATATAAGGCAACGAAACAATAATAGCCAATGCCACGATGACTTTTAAAAGCATGAGGATGATCTGAAAGGGAAGAGCGCCCCAAAAGCTAAAATAATCCAGGGGAATAAATAGTCTGGAACGATCCGCTCCATCAAACAGTATGTTATAATTTTTATGCTTGACATAGTCCCTTACCTGGCTGTCAAGCGCCAAGTTATGGCCTTCGATATCGCTGTCTGTATTCCATAAGTTATTGGAGTAACGGCGGGTTGCCTCCGAAGCGTAAACTTGCCGCTCTTTGTCCCCGGCCCGGTAAGTGTAGGTAATGGATGCGGTAGACGAAGCGGCAGACTGCCTTGTCGTTGGCGTCCAACGGATTTTGTAATCAGTAATTTTGCCCTCCACTTTCGTCCAGCGGGGATGAAAAAAAAGAAAGCTCCGGTATTGAAACCACGGTAAGCAGGAGTAGATCGTTGACCCGGTCAGATAGACCACAAAGGAAAAAATAGCGAACTTCTTGCTGAAGATCTTGCGGTTAAAAAATAGCATAAACAGCAGCGGGGACAAGACTATCGTAAAGATAAGAACAGGTGGCGGACTGACGCACAGGAATACAATATATAGCACTGGCATCAGAAATTTGTACGTAATTTTGTCGTACAATTTCCTTGTCTCTTTTAGATAACTTTCGTTTGAATTATTCATCGCTATTGATCATCATATTAGATTATTGGCCGTTTGACTTGCGACCAGACTGTCCAAAGAGGCCGTTGAAAGATCCGCTAAATTTTAATCGTTCATGCCATCGTAATATACATCTGTTTTGTTCAGAATATCCTGAACCTGTTCGTACTGTTTTTTGGTAAAGCCTGTCTCATACAGGAAGAACAGTCCGCTCCATTTTATCTTTTTGACGGAGGCCAGGAATGGCTCCCATTTCATGGGATTATTGGTAAAGGGGACATAGACCAGCTTGGGATTTGTAGCCAGTACTTCGGGAAACGATTTAAATTGGTTGTAGGAAAAATTAGCTTTTTCCAATTTTTTTAGTGTCGCGATAGATTTGGGCAGGGAAGATAATCCTGCATTTTGTATCCCCAGTTCTTTCAGTTCAGGTAGCTGCTGAAACAGGTCAGGTAGTTCCCCCAGTTTCGTTTCACTTTTGTAATTGCCTGATAGATATAATATGGAAAGTTTGCTCAGGCTAAAGATTTCTCTTGGAAAGGCCGTAAATAGGTGGCTGTTCAATCCGAGCTGCTGTAGATTTTTGAGCTGCGCAAATGATGCCGGCAGTGCTGTCAAGGGGTTGTTGCAATCGAAACCTTCGAGTACAGTAAGATTGGAAATACTGGCCGGAAGTATTTTTAACTTATTTTGACTTAAGGTCAGCTTTTTCAACCGATGATTGGGCGTTTTGATTTCCGGAAAAGCATCCAGGGCGAAATTTTCGATTGCCAAAACTTCCAATTGTATGCCCTCGTTTAGGATCTTCTGCAGAAGGCTACTTTCGATCGTTTTTCCCGAGACCATGGTACTAAAAGACAATTCTTTCAGCTTCGATAGATCTGCATTTTTAAATTCGTCGATATCCTGGAAGTGTATTTCCTTTCCGCCGGTTGTTGTGGCATGAATAGCAGGGGTACTCGTTGTGGGCATCGGCGCAGCAAAGATGGCAGGCTCTGTAGCGTGCTCCCCCTCATGCACGGGCAGCACTTCCGGAATGACCTCCACCTTTGGTGGTTCGGCGATAGCCTCCACTTTTGGTGGCGGGATCTGCTTTTTCTTCTTTTTCTGTGCGGAGACAGTAAGGGCGAAAAGTGATAGACTAAAAACGAGGATATATTTTTTCATGTTGATCTGCTTTTTGTTGAAGCAAATATGCGCATTAAGACTGGGCATTTTTTTGTCTATTTATATCCGTGAGACTTTGTTTACGATTCGTTTTGTTTGATGTGATATTTGCGCTAAATAATTCGATGGACAGTTTTATTTAATCTCAGGTAGAAAGGCTGCGGATAATGGCCTGTTTATGATGACATTTTTGGGATTGTAGGTTTTTGCAGTTGATTTGTAGTTAAAACATTACAAGTTCGAAATTTTATCGTATAATTCTGATTAAGAGTGGTTATGTCGTTCTTTAAAGAAGCGGAAAACCCCTACTTTTGAGCCATCTATTTATGTTATAATTAAACGCATGTTTTATGGTTACGGGTATTCTAGTTATTCTATTCATTTTTTTGGGAGCTTTTTTTTGGAGAAAAAAACAATTAGTACAACGGTTTAATGAAAATGTCAAGATCGCGATCGATTATATGATTCAGGAACACCCCGGACAATATAGCGGTGATCGAAATGCAAAAAGTGGCGTCTTTATTTTCAATGCCGAGCGTACAAACGATACATTGAAAAATGTCGTCATAAAAAAGGTAAAACCTTTACATTCGGCATTGGATGTCAATCTCGAACATATTCTACTGGTCTCATTAGAGGGAGCTGCTGCACCAAAAAATGTATCTGTCCGTTTTAAGGTCGTAAAGAAAGGGGCAAAGATTGAAGATCTAAAAGGTGTTCATATCCGCATATCTGGAGTGCTCAACTTTAAACACGGGAACCCAAAAGATTTTACGGCTGTTTTACCGATTGCGGGCCTGTATCAGGTGGCGCGCACAGCAAAAAGTGTTGATCTAAATGATACTCAGGTGTTGGGGGACATCGCCGAGCTCAATCTTTCGATATAAAGCGAATCATCGCTACATCTGTCGATTTGTATCCCTGAGACTTTGTTGACGACTATTGTTGTCTGTGGTAATAGTTGCTGGTTGAATTTTCTTGGGGTGGCGTTATTGAAATGACGGGTCTAAGGCTATTTCGATTTTTATTCACAGCGATATGAGTAAATACTTCATAGGTCTTGATTAATCAAGACCTATGAAGTTGCCATCGGCATTAAATTTTAAATCCAGATCATTGGACAGATCAATCTGGTAACCATAGGGTTCTTTGTCAATACCTTCGATAAATAAAGGCGCTGGGTATTGCTTAACGACATAGCTCAATATAGGCGCGGGGATTAAGGCATCGGGCAGTCTTTGATGATTGCCGTCAATATCAGTCCAATTACCATCTTTATCTAAATCGATCTCTATACCACTGTTCAATCTGACTTCATAGAGACTACCGTCTGTATCGGCATGGTTTTTTCGTGTAACGCTGGCTACTGTGTTTGCTCCAAAATGAGATTCAATCATCGTTTTTCCTGCCTGTGGTAGTTCGGAATACGTGATGCCACTTTCAATCGCATCATCTTTGTCACATGCCATAAATGTCAATGCGCTGCCTGTTATCAGTACAGCTGCTAACCAAGTTAATTTCTTCATATTTGCTATTTTACTAAATTCTATTACATCTGTTGTCGGCTTATTTTTTGTCGTCTAGGCTGTCTCTAGCTTGGAAACAGAAAATGCCACAGGGTAAAGTTTCAGATAGATTCTGGAAACATTTGGGAAAGAAACTTGGAATCTAAATATATAAGCGGATAAATCTACAATTCGATTTGATTGAATTTATTAGTAACCACCTTGGCATATTGTTCCTTATATTCATCGGTTAAAAAGCTACGATCAATCCAATGAGGAATTTTATCGGCATGTTTTGAAAAGTCGTTGTAGATATTATTCCGAACTAAATCAGAAATTCCTAAACTTGAAGCTAATTGGTTAAAGTCAGATTGCTTAATCTTTCTTTTGCGACCTCCCAACGTTAAGGCCATATCGTCCTTGTCTTTCGGGAAGATTAAGTTCACATTTAGGAGATCATACGCAGGCGATAGTATAATTTTGATCGTAGTTGAATGAATAACCGCGATCAGTTTCAATTAGATATCCTGCTAATTGATCTTGAAAATATATTTTTGCTTCACGCGCCATTATGCTCTAATTTTATCCACTACGCCAACCTCTTTACCAAATAAAGCTAATACATCATTTACTTTATCTAACCGAAGTGTTTTTTTTCCTTGTTCAAGGTCACGGACAAAACGTAAACCTACCCCAGCATTAAATGCCAAATCTTCTTGAGTAAGCTTGAGTTCCTTTCGTTTCTGTTTCACAAATAATTGTAATGAATCCATATCTATACCTTTTCTGATATAAAAAACTGTAAAAACAAATTATTTATACCCGAAGTGGTATAAATAATTTGTTTTTACAGTTTTTTATACCTTATCGGGATTATTTTTAAAGTCTTATTTGTCCTTATCAAACTATTTTCGCCCTGTACTGTCTTCTAATAAAAGGGTTATGGAAAAATCTTGTTTTAAAAAGATCGCGCGCTATGGCTTAGGTGCATTTTTGGTGGTCGCGGGAATTGGTCACCTGACTTTTGCGCGGAAGGAATTTCAGGCGCAGGTACCGGATTGGGTACCGATCCCTAAAGACGATACGGTGGTCTATTCCGGTTTTGCTGAAATTGCCCTGGGTACGGCGCTGAAATTGCCCTGGGTACGGCGCTGCTATTGGTCAGGGGTAAACAGCGTGCTACCGTGGGTAAAATTGCAGCGGCTTTTTTTGTTGCGGTGTTTCCGGGCAATATCGCACAATATACTGAACATCGGGATGGTTTCGGACTGGACAGCGATGGGAAGCGTCTTGCCCGTTTATTTTTCCAGCCAGTATTGGTTGCCTGGGCATTAAAGAGTACGAGCAAACGAAAATAGGTTATAGAATCAGGTATGGAAAACGTAGAAGTTTGGATGCGGGGACCGATTGCTGGGATTCCCGATCTTTTGCAGCCGGTGGCTCATGCGCTGTTGCAAGCAGAAGAGGATATTGTAAAATATACGGCGCAGCTGTCGTCTGAACAGCTCTGGGCGCGCCCCTGTGGCAACGCCAGCATTGGATTTCATCTGCTGCATATTCGCGGTGTGATCGACCGCATGTTTACCTATGCTGCGGATAAATCGCTCTCCGCAGAACAATTCGATTACCTCCAACAGGAGGGGATCGTAGATGCGGAGCTCAGCGTAGCTACTTTAGTCGAAAACTTACATCTGCAGATTGAGCAGGCCTTGCAGCGCTTATCGGCAATTGATCCTAAGACCTTGACCGAAGAACGTTTTCTGGGGAGAAAGCGTATACCAACAACCCTGATCGGTCTCTTATTTCATGCGGCTGAACATGCGCAGCGCCATGTCGGCCAACTGCTGGTCACTGCCCGGTGCCTGAAATAGGGGTTGACTACGACTTGATCCACTTTGGCTTTCTAGTCCTGTTAAGGTCTCAGCGAAGAAACTGATCTCAGATAGCTGCTCCCTGAGATCCGGATAGACAGGTCGATATGGGCAATATAGGGCTGTGGCCTGTCTAATGATTAATTTGTAATTTCGTATACTTGTAGATTCCATTGGGAAATTCGTAATTTTTATAACCCCGTATAAAAATAAACTCCGTTTATGCAGATACTTTTGATAGAAGATGATCGTCGTATCAGTAGCTTTGTGGTGAAAGGGCTGGAAGAATTGGGCCACCAGGTCATTTTGGCGGAATCCGCTGAGGCGGCGCGGGAATGGGTCAATGCCGAATCCCTAGATATTGTGGTATTGGATATTATGCTGCCGGGAATCGATGGGATCCAGTTTACAAAAATGCTGCGCTACCGCAAAAACCATATTCCCATTCTGATCCTCAGCGCACTTGGTGAAATTGAAGATAAAGTCGATGCCCTGGAAAGTGGTGCCGATGATTACCTGGTCAAACCTTTTTCGTTTAAGGAACTGGTCAGCCGCATCAAAGCCTTGGTACGCCGCGACAGCTATAAAAATACAACCCATGTGAATGATAGCTGCATCGAAATTCGTGATCTCAAAGTGGATTTGGATCGTTATGAAGTTTATAAAGGTGGTGCAAATGTCGATCTCTCCCCCAAAGAATTTAAGCTGTTTAAGTATCTGATCGAAAACCGCAATAAGACGCTTTCGCGTACGGCTATCTTGCAGGCGGTCTGGGGAATTGATTTTGACAATAACACCAATGTCGTGGATGTGTACGTCTCCTATCTGCGGGGGAAAGTAGACGACGGCAGCGATACATCCATTATCAGGACGGTCAAAGGGGTAGGTTACATGCTCAAAACGGACTGACCATGAACCTCAAGATCAGACTGACACTTTTTTCTTCCTTGGTCTTCACGATCATTTTTGGACTTGCCACGCTGGTCATCTACTGGATATTTTATAATTCTTCGGAACGGCATCTGATCAGTTCGCTGGAAAAAAATGCAAAAATCGCCGGTATCTATTATCTGGAGGCAGATGAACAGAGTCCTTTAAAGCATCTGGAGTCCAAAAATCAATATGAAAGTCTAGTCAAACGGGCCATGGTAGCGGTCTACAATGCCGAAGGCCGGGTGAGCTATGGCGGCCTGAAATACGATAATCAAATCAGTAAAAGCTTGTTGACGCAGCTGAAATCTCAAAAAACGGTTTATTTTAAAACGGAGGATAGCTTTTATTTTGGTCTGTATTATCCAGATAATCAGGGTGATTTTTTTGTCTTCGTCAAAGAGTCTAATACGGACTTTAATCAGCAGCTAAATCGCCTGCTTTTTATTCTCGTGCTCGTTTTCTTGGTCGCGCTGATTAGCATCGTCCTGCTGTCGCTCTGGCTGAGTAAATATGCCTATCTGCCCATCCGGAATGTCATTCAGGAAATCCAACATAAGGATTTAAATACTATCCAGGAGCCGTTGACGGTTATCAAGACAAAAGATGAGCTGCAAGACCTGATCGAAAGCTACAATGCGCTCCTGCGCCGGATCAGTGAAAACATGATCATCCGAAAGAATTTTGTGAGCTATGTATCCCATGAGTTTCGTACACCACTCGCCGGTATTTTGGGGTCCATGGAGGTTTTTGGGACGAAAGCCCGTAGCCAGGAAGAGTATCAGGAGCTGGCAGCGACAATCACCGAACACGTCAATTTTCTAAATCACCTGATCGGAAATTTTCTATTGCTGACAGAAGATCAAGCCTTGAAGCGATCGATGGAGGTCTTTCGCATCGATGAGGTGGTCTGGGACCTGGTGCCTAAATTTGCCAGAACATTTACTGTACCCTTGAAAATCGAGCTCGAAGTGGACGAACCACGTTATTTTAATTTTCGGGGCAATCGCATGCTCCTGGCATTGTCGATCTCCAATCTGATCGAAAACGCGCTTAAATATGCCAATGGTCAGGAAGTGCTGGTACGCATGACGACGGCGGATGAGCGCCTATCCTTGCAGATCATTGATAAGGGTATCGGAATTCCGCAGGCGGAGCTGGAGGCAGTGAAGCAGACCTTTTACCGCGCGACAAATGTCGGCAAAGTCAAGGGCAGTGGCATCGGTCTTTCTTTTGCGCAGATCGTTTTTAAAGATCAGGGCGTGGACTTTGCTATCCATTCCAATGACCTGGGGACGACGGTATCGCTGCTGTTCCCAAAATTCTAACCATTCTCTAATCTCTTCTAATCAAACTTTAATTTACCTTAAAGTTGCCTGTAATCCCTGTCGCTTAGTTTTGTGGAAATACAAAATAGAGTGAGAAAAATACGCATTACATTAGTTATTCTTCTTGGTCTGAATAGCAGACTATTTGCACAGGAAATGCCCGAAAAGCGCTTGCAAAAATCGGAGATTGAACAGGTATTCCTAACACATAACCTGTCCCTGATGGCGCAGCGTTTTCAGCTAAAACAGGCTGAAGCAGCGGTATTGCAGGCCAAGCTGTGGCCCAACCCCAAGATCTCCATCGGTGAGGTCAACCTCTGGAAAAACTCTTCCAGTGAGGAGCTGCCGGCGTTGATCGGGAACTACGGACGGTACCAACAGGTGGAAATGGAACTGGAGCAGACGATTGAACTGGCCGGTAAAAGAAAAAAACGGGTACAGCTGCAACTCCTCGAAAAGGAGAATGCACAACTTCAGTTTGAGGAATTGCTCCGCAATTTGAAATATGACCTCCGTAGCCAATGCCTGGAATTGCAGGTGCTGCAGGAAAAGGAGCGTCTCTACTCCAATCAGGTTGGAATCTTCCATAAACTGGCGCAGTCTTACCAAAACCAGTGGAAAGAAGGCAATGTCAGCGAAATGGATTACCTCCGGATCCAGAGTGAATCCATGGCTTTTGGGAATAAGCTGAATGAAATCCAGCAGGAGAAAATTGCAAAAATGAACGATGTCGCACGCTATCTCGGGGCGAAAGGAAAGGCGCTTTCCATCGCGGATACCATCGGCAACCCGGCCTTTATTGCGAATAGACAAAACGAATGGAAAATCATGGCCATGGATAATCGCAGTGATTATAAAATCATCCACAATGAATTCAAGAAAGGCCAGGCACAACTTGAAATTGAGAAAGCCGAACGTGTACCAAACCTGGAGGTTTCGGTGAACTATGATCGGGGTGGAAATATTATGCGTGATTTTATTGGTCTCGGCCTGTCTATGGATCTACCCCTATTTAATAGGAATCAAGGGAATATCAAGATCGCTAAGCTGGAACTGGAAAAAAATAAGGTTGAAATCGAGCAGTTCCGTATTGATATCGAACGGGAGATCGATTTTCTTTCCGCACGTCTAAGTAACCTGGAATCTAGCCTGAAAGCTATGGATAATGGATTTGACGGTAGACTGGATGTCGCCCTGGAACGCTACGTCCGAAATTTTCAGGAACGCAGGTTGACCATCGTTGAGTTTATAGATTTTATCAATAATTATATGGAAAACAAAGAATCAATATTGGAACGAAGGGCAAAATATCTTCAGTATGGCGAAGAACTGAGCTATTTAGTCGGAAAGGATATCGTCCAATGAAAGGGAATGTTTTAATGCCATGGAAGCTTTTGTCTATTTGTCTCCTGTTGGGCTGTCAGTCACAGCAAAAGGAGGAACAGCACATTGTGGGGACAAAAGGCTTTTGCCTCAGTGATGATTTCAAACGCCATATTAAAATTGATTCGATCCAAAAGCGGGATGTGTCTGAACAGATCGCCTTAAATGGCGCAATTCAATATAACCAGGATGAACTTGCGGCATTGAAGAGCCCGATTCAGGGCATGGTTCAGTCCGTTGCTGTAAAAATGGGTGATTATGTGGAGAAAGGGCAGGTGCTGGTGTCGCTCAAAGGAACTTCGGTCAATGATCTGGGAAAGGAACTCCGCGAGCTGGAAAACAGCAGTCGCCTGGCGGAAAGTAAAGTGAATAGTTTACGCAGCATGCTGAAAGACGGGATGGCATCCCAACGTGAGCTGGAGGAAATGGAGAGCGAGCTGAAATCGGTACAGATCGGCATCCGGAATGTGAAGGCAAATATGAAGCTGTTGAATGGATCGGCCGAAAACGGCATTTTTTATATCCGTGCGCCCAAAGCGGGGTACATCATTGACAAAAAGGTGAGTCCGGGCATGACGGTAGGCGATGATACGGATTTATTGTCTATCAGCAACCTGAATGAGGTCTGGGTGACTGTCAATATTTACGCAAATAACTTACCATTTGTCAAAAATGGGGCTCATGTCTGGATCACAACACTGGCCTACAAAGGAGAATATTTTGAAGGCTATATCGATCAGGTGTCCAACTTTTTTGATCCCGAAGAACGGGTGGTTAAAGCGCGTGTCAAGCTGCTCAATAAAGATCTGAGGCTCAAACCGGGCATGAGCGTGGATGTATTGGTCGAGAAGGGATCCGCAGGACAGAAACAACCCTTATTGGCGATCCCCAAAGATGCGGTGATCTTGCATAACAATCAGAATTATGTCGTGATCTACAAAAGCGACTGTGATCTATCCGTGAAAGCTGTCGATATTGTATCGGAAAACGAAACTTATGCCTTTATCGAAATGGGGTTGGAGGAAGGAGAACGCGTGCTGACAGAAAATGAACTGATTGTATTTGATGAATTGATGAATAGATAGGATGAAAAAGGTTGTACAAAATATCGTTTCATTTTCATTGAAACATTCCTTGGTGGTGCTATTTTTTACGCTGGCTTTATTGTTCGGTGGAATTTACGCTTACCTGCATACGCCGATCGAAGCATTTCCGGATGTGACCAATACCCGTGTCCGAATCATCACGCAATGGCCGGGACGCAGTGCCGAAGAGATTGAGAAATTCGTCACGCTGCCCGTCACCAAGGAAATGAACACCATCCCCAAAAAGACGAATGTGCGGTCGATATCCCTGTTTGGGCTCTCTGTCGTGACGGTGCAGTTTGAGGATGAGGTAGAAGACTTCTATGCGCAGCAATATGCCGGTAACAAGATGCGTTCCATTAAATTGCCGGAAGGAGCAGAAAGCTCCATTGAACCGCCTTCGGGGGCCACAGGAGAAATCTTCCGCTATGTGGTCAAAAGCAACCTGCCGATCAAAGAGGTATCTGCCATTCAAGATTGGGTGATCGAACGGGAGCTCGTCGGGGTGCCCGGGGTAGCCGACGTGGTGAGCTTTGGTGGTGAAGAAAAGATCTATGAAATAAAGATCAATCCAACGGAACTGGCCAACTACAACCTTTCGCCCTTGGATGTATATGAAGCGGTATCGCGCTCAAATATCAATGTGGGCGGGGATGTGATACAAAAAGGAAATCAGGCCTATGTCGTGCGTGGCGTAGGGTTGCTGGATAAAATAGATGATATTGGAAATATTTTGATCAAGGTGGTAGGAAATACGCCCATTCTGGTCAAGCATGTCGCTGAAATAGAATTGGGAGCCAAACCACGGCTTGGGCAGGTGGGGCTCAACGAGGAAGATGATTTGGTACAAGGCATTGTTATTATGCTCCGGGGTGAAAATCCATCGGCAGTAGTGACTCGCCTGAAAGAAAAAATTGAGGAATTGAACGGCCGTATCTTACCAGAAAATGTTAAGATCGAACCGGTGATTGACCGCACAAAATTGGTGAACAACACGGTGCATACGGTGTCGAAAAATCTGATTGAGGGTGTTATCCTGGTTTCGATCATTGTCTTTATCTTTTTGAATAACTGGAAGACGACCTTTATTGTGGCCTCGGTGATTCCATTGGCCTTCCTATTTGCGATCATTCTATTGAAAATACAGGGGCTGCCGGCGAATCTGATTTCCATGGGGGCATTGGACTTTGGTCTATTGCTCGAGGGTACGCTGGTGATCGTGGAGACTGTTTTTGTCTCCCTGGAAAAGGAGGCACATCGGCTGGGGACGGCCCGTTTCAATAAGGTCTCCAAGCTGGGCATCATTAAAAAAAGTGCAGGCTCGGTGGCAGGGTATATCTTTTTTGCCTTATTGATCCTGATTGTCGCACTGACGCCAATTTTCTCTTTTCAAAAGGTGGAAGGAAAGATGTTTTCGCCTTTGGCCTTTACTCTAGGTTACGCCCTGCTGGGCTCTTTGGTCCTGAGTCTGACTTATGTGCCTGCCATGTGTAAATACCTGTTGAAGACGAATATCAAAGAGGATGAAAATAAAATAACTAGGGTCAGCCGAAAGGTAATTTTTAAAGGCTTCAAGAAGGCCTTTGATCATCCCAAATGGACCCTGGGGATTTTTGGACTGGCGCTGGTTGTCTGTATGGTGCGGTTTAGCTATTACGGTTCGGAATTCCTGCCCAAGCTCAATGAAGGGGCCATTTATGTCCGGGCGACATTGCCCAATAGCGTCAACCTAGAGGAATCCGTCAAGCTGACAAAAACAATGAAAACCAAATTGATCAAGCAGTTTGATGAGATTGATTTTATTATGACGCAGACGGGTAGACCCAATGACGGAACGGATCCGACAGGTTTTTTCAATATCGAATTTAATATTGAATTGAAACCAGAGGGGGAGTGGAAGCGGAAAATATCGAAAGAGAAACTGATCGGGCAGATGCGCGACAGCCTGCAGACTTTTCCGGGAATCAATTTTGGTTTTAGCCAGCCGATTCAGGATAATGTGGAGGAATATGTGGCCGGCGTAAAAAGTCCGCTGGTGATCAAGATTTTTGGTGAGAACCTCCAGGATCTGGAGAATAAAGCCAATAAATTTGCCGAATCACTTCAAAAGGTCGATGGAATCACGGATGTAAACGTGTTTAAAAATATCGGCTTACCCGAATTACGGATTCAGCTGCATGACTCCAAAATGGCAAAGTATGGGGTGTCGACCAGGGATGTACAATCCGTTATTGAGATGACCATCGGGGGGCAATCGGTGACGCATTTTTACGACAATGAGCGTATCTTTGACGTCCGTCTCCGCTTTCAGAAGCAGTATCGCGATAGCCCCGAAAAGATCGGAAATATCATCATCCCCACGATGAACGATCAGAAGGTACCACTGCGGGAAATCGCAACCATAGACTATCATACGGGGCCGGCCTTTATCTATCGCGACGGCAATTCCCGCTATATCGGGGTTGGATTTAATATAGAGGGTAGGGATCTGGGCAGTACCATTGCGGATGCAAAAAAACAGATCGCGGCTGATGTTAAATTGCCTAAGTCCTACAAGGTTGTCTGGGCCGGTGAGTTTGAAAGCAAGGAAAGGGCTACCAAACAGTTGATGCAGGTGGTTCCGGTTTCACTGCTATTGATCTTGCTCTTGCTCTATGCTAATTTTGGCAATCTAAAAGATACACTAATCTCCTCCCTGACGCTTGCTTTTGCATTTATCGGCGGATTTGTATCCCTGTGGATGACGGGGACGACATTTGGGATCTCGGCCGGCATCGGCTTTATTATTCTCTTTGGTGTGGCCACGATCGACGGGATTGTTTTAATCGGTGTCATGAAAGAAAATCTCTTAAATAAAATGGGGCTCAAGCCCGCTATTTACGAAGCGGTAAAAAGCCGGATCAGGCCGATCTTAATGATTGCACTGATGGGGGCAATGGGCTTACTGCCAGCGGCATTGTCCAACGGAATGGGGTCCGAAATTCAGAAACCATTAGCCATTATGATTGTCGGTGGGTTGATTATCTGTATGATTCTTTCGTTTTCGATCCTGCCGATTGTCTTCTACAACGCATACAAAAAAGAAAATAGAGATTAAGCACCCATTTTTTATTCATTATATACTTGATAAAGGCTGCCTGCTCATAAAGCAGTGCAGCCCTTGTTGTTTTACTATAGACAAGAGATGCGATTAACTCCTTATTTCCCTCCGCATAAAAATGTAATAAGACCAGGCAAAACAGATCATCATGGCGGCGGTGAGTCCACTGATCTGGGGCCAGACCATCAGAAAACTTTCCCGAAAGGAAAGGGGTGAAGGGATGGCGCCTACCATTTGTTCCATGGTAATTGGACCTAGGCTGCGCACCGAAGGCATCAGTAAGGTGGTGGTTGCATCGGTATAGAGCTGACTTGGTGATAAACGAAGCAGATTTAAGATCAGCTCATTATAGCCAATGTATTCCTGCTCCGAAATATAATTTGGATTGGGTAAAAATGGTCGAATGGCCAAATTCACCAGGATAGGAAAGAAGACGGTGAAAAACAACCAGATACCGATTGCGGTAAGTGCTGAAGTGGCCGGCTGGCGAAAGCGAATCGACAACAGGATGGAAAGGCTCAGCCAGAAGGCAACATACAGCACACTGATCAAGGTGAAACCGAAAATACGGAGCAATTCCTGGGGTTCTATCCGCACGCCGGTACCCATGAGTCCGCCACCGATCATCAACAGGACCAGGGCAATAAATAAGGTGCCCACAACAACCAACGGCGCCAGAAATTTGGCAAATAGCAGATTGTCGCGGTAAATTGGTTGTGCCAGCAAGCGGGTGAGTGTCCCATTGTTATATTCTGCATTGACGGCGTCAAAATCAAGGGCTATGCCCAATAATGGTGCTAGAAAGTTTAAAAAAACATGAAAGGGCGGAATGGAATTATCCGTTGTGGTCAGGAGCTTTAGATATAGAAATGACTGATCGGGATCGCGCAGATTGCTGACAGCGTCTTTGAGTCCCATGGATGAAACATACAGGGATGCTCCGAAGGTCAGTACGATGAGCAGGATCAGTATAATAAAACGCCAGCTGCGGATATGTGCCGCGATTTCTTTGCGGACCAGCACCTGCATCGGAACGGATGGTCGGTTATTGATATCTTTTGAAGAAACCGTTGGATTTTTCATAGACAGTATTTGTTGTTATGCTGTTCTCAAAATATGTATTATAAATATCGTCGAGCTGGTAGTCGTTGCGGTTTACGGAAACAATGTCAGCGCCATTGTTGACCAGAACGCGTACGGCCGCCGCGGTGGCATCGTTGTCAGTTATCAATTCGATCGAATGCCCTGTAATAGCAAGCTTGCGAATTCCGGGCAGCACATGGAGTGCTTGTTCAATTGTTGCACTATCGCCCGGGGGCTGTTCAAGAGTAATAACTGTGCTGACTCCTTGCTGTTGCTGTAGGTTTTGGGCCAGGCTTTCAATAGATCCTTCGACCAGTAACTTACCGCCAACGAAAATGCCCACCCGATCGCATACACGCTGTACCTGATGGAGGTGGTGTGAAGAAAGTAGTACTGTAAGGTTATGCTCTCGGCTGAGCTTCTTGATGAGTTCCAGGAATTCATCGACGCCCTTAGGGTCAATGCCTAGTGTAGGCTCGTCAAGGATGGCAACTTCGGGCGCCTTGATCAGGACTTCGGCTAAGCCCAAACGTTGTTTCATCCCGCGGGAAAAAGCACCCGCTTTTTTATGCGTTTCCCGTTCGAGTCCCACGACATGCAACATGTCTTTGGCGGCAGCTTGAGCATAGGATTTTGTAAGTCCATTTAATTCGGCAATGAAACATAGGTTTTCCAAAGCCGTCATATCCGGGTAGAAACCTACATTGTCGGGCAGGTAGCCAACTTTGCGTTTTACAGCGATGGGATTGCGCGTGGCATTATGGCCACAGACATAGGCCGTACCGGCTGTGGGTTCGGTCAGGCCCAGCATCATTAAAATACTGGTTGTCTTTCCGGCACCATTGGGTCCGAGTAGCCCAAAGATCTCTCCGGGATAAATCTGCAGGTCCAACTTGTCTACGGCAGTAACTTTACCGTAGTTTTTGGTCAGGCCTGTCAATTGAATGATAGGATCCTTCATAATGATAATCTTTTTTTCGCGCCCTTATCTGCGGCCGTATTTGCGGATGAGATAATACACCAAACCTATTGCCAATAGGATGACCAGTATGCCGATCCAGCCAGAAAGCAAGGAGGTCTTGACGATCATACGGAATGAAATATCGGCGTTGCTGTTGGATGACTTGATCTCGAATTTGGCCGCATAGTCACCGGCGATGGTTTTATCGGGAACTTTTAGGTTGACTTTAACGTCGATAGATTTACCTGCTTCGAGCTGTTTGATATTTGAAGGATCGAAGGTAGCTTCCCATCTGCTGGGTAGCTGGGAACTAAGTTCCAATGCATTGAGCGGAAGAGTGCCTGTGTTTTTGACTTTGAGCAAAATCTCCTTGCTACCGCCGGATACGACTTCGTCACTAAGTCTGCCACTGGGTGTGGTCAGCTCGAGTGCATAGGAGCCTTTGACGACTGCCTCCAGCTCAAGCTGCAGCGTATCTGTCGGGGATATGGCGCGTACTGGAATTTTATATTTATCAGGCTTAGCGGTGATCGGACAGCTGATTTCAATGCTGATTTCCGATACCTTATTTGGCTGCATCTGAAGAGAGGTCACTTGAGAGCCTTCTACACGATGGCTGATCTGCCATCCATCGGGTAGCTGCGCGTTAAGGTTGTAGTTGACCAATTGAGCAGATCCATTCGTTAGAGTCGTCGTATAACGAAAAGGTTCATTACTGGGGGCTTCAATATTGATCAGCCTCGCTTCAAAGCTAGATTTGAGCGGTTTCACGGTTTGCCCCGATAAGTAGAAACTGTTTGCCAGCACGATAAGTGCGATAAAAAATGGCTTGAAAGAAAAACGTCGGTCTGTTTTTGTAATTAGTAATTCTGTTAACATGATCCAATAACTAAAATTTATATTTAAATAGAATATTAGCTTTTAAAAAATGCCGGTTTGGGTATCAGATATCTTTCTGAAAAAACCGCTCCCAAATTAAAAATGAATTTGATAAAAATCAAGGATGAAAGAAAAAAATGATTGTAAAAAAAATGTGCTTAAATGATCTGTAAGCGGATAGTTAATGCTGAATATTGGAGCAGTTTGCCATCAGTCGAAATTCACTGCCCTGAAAGTTTTCTTAATGATAATCTTGGTGTTTTCTGCCAGTTCATCCAGTGTACAGTGTATTGATCTTAATTGTGTTTTTGAAACCGCTGTATCATTGAGCAGGAGATTGATGCGCAATCGTCGGATATCCGAGGCCTCATGGTCACCAAGTAATTCATCAAATAATTCATGAATAATCTTTTCGCAGCTGTTCTGGTCGAAACTGGCGATAGTGATGTAACGTCCATGGCAATACATCTGTAATTCAATATAATAATTTGACCTTTTCATAATCCTTGTATTAAAGACTGAAAAATAGGTTAGCCTCCATTGGAGGCTAACCAAGTTAAAGTTGCTATTTGGATCTTTAGGATATTTCGATTAGCCGCGGTTCTTTCTGTTTGGCCTCTTCTTTTTTAGGTATTGTCAATCGTAGCATACCATTTTCATAGCGTGCCTGGATATTATCCTGATCAACTACATCCTTCTGAAGCTCAAAGCTACGCTGGAAAGATTGGTAACTGAACTCCCGGCGTGTATAATTGTCCTTATGTTCCTCATTTTGTTCCTCCTTAGCCGAAGCTATGGTCAATAGGTTGCCGTCGAGCGTCACCTTGAAATCGTCTTTTGCCATGCCTGGGGCAGCGACCTCAACTTCGAAGGTGTCTCCGTTTTCCTTGATGTTGACCGCAGGAACGGTGGTGCTTGTGGATGAGTAATTTTTGTTGTCCCAGTTTAAAAGCTCACGGTTATAATTATCAAACATGGGCGAAAAAAGTGAAAAATTGTTCCAGTTTCTTTTTGCAAGTTTCATAGTAACCTCCTTTTAATGAAGTATAACAATAATTTAAATTTGCCAGCCGGCCGACTGTGTTAAATAGTCCACAAAAAAAATACCGAGCTTAAAAAACTGAAATTTTTGCACCAAAACTGTCAAATTTTACATGATAAATTGGCAGAAAAAATAGAGCTTTTAGCGAAAAGGGGCCTAATTGTAGCTTTTTTAAACTATTTCCAACTGAATATTGTCCTTATAATAATCCATTTGATGGATAACTTAGTTATAAAGGTCAGGATTCTTGTATGTTCCTGGCCTTTTCTTTTTTGCAGGAAACTTTCGGCTCCCACCGATTGTTTATAGGATAGGTAATCAGCACATCGGATCGTGCGAGCTGTCGGATTTGACCTGGTTCAATGTGCATCTTTTGATTAGGGAGTAGGTATTTATAAAAAGATTGATATATGAAACGGGAACAAATTGAAGCCTGGATAGCCGAGGGATATAACATCCTGGAACATAAGAAGCCCAAAATCGTTCAGGGGGATGTCTGGGAATATCTGAATAAATGTGATGGACATGGCACCGATGTGTATGCCCTGTCGGAGTTGGCAAACTGGTCTGATCGGGAATTGTCGGAATTGGAACTGCGTAAATACGCGAAAGAGTACGGACAATTGGGGGAGAAGCAATTCCTGCGCAATGAAGCCATCCGCACGAAACATGTTGATAAATATGTTGCATTCCTCAAGCTGTTTTATCCCAATAGTGTCGAAAAGGAGCTTGAAGAAGCTAAATTTTTGGCTGAAAGGGTACGGCAGGTTACCAAAGAAGAGATGGAACAATGGGTCGTATCCAACAATATCAATGTCCTATTGTCTGATTTGAACTGTCTGGATGAATCAGCTATCATGACAGGAATGGTTGTCCCCTCCGAAGAACTGGTCAGCTATACTGATGGGGGACTACAGGATACCATGGACTGTCACGTAACACCCATGGAATTTTTTAGCCACACGAACCACACTGCTTACTGGATAGATCCAAAAATAAAAGCCTAGCGTATTCATGCTAGGCTTTTATAGATAAAGCTGGCTGTCTGGATTTATATGTTTAGCTTAGCCTATGAAATGAGACTATAATTGTCTTTTACCAAATACATTATATTTGCTATAAAAAAGCTATGTCAAACGCCAGATTGAGCTTGATCGCGACTTGCCTACATATTGCCGTGGCTATACTGCTGTTTAATTACATGGAGCAGCTGAGTCGGCATGATCTTGATGGGATAGGTATAATTCTAATATTCCTATTGGTGATACTGGCGCTCATTTTTGCAATAAAATCAAGATTGACGACTTTGGGCTTGTTCCTGCTTTTTGTCAACAGTGTCTTTCTCCTGATGTGGCTCGTACTATTGTATTTTGCGTTAACTTTTACCTTTAAGGTATAACTCTGGTGTCAACAATATTTTACTGAAGTTCGCGAATCGTAACTGAGCTAGTGCGGATATTAAAATAGACCTGCCTTCCGCGATGTTATCCCTATCTTTATGACCAAAGAGATTATAAAAGCAAAAAATGAACGTGAAAATAGCAAAGTTGTTAAGTCTGCTGATGTTGATATGCGGTATGGGCAAAGGCTTGTTTGCGCAGCAATTCTATCCAAGAAATTTCATTCTTCTATATACGGATGAAGGAGTTCAAGCGGATAAAATTGCCCAGTTAAATGAAACCTACCTGCTACCAACGGGATTCCAGCGGGTGAATGATAGCCTTTATATACATCCGCAAACGAAGGAAAGACTGTCACTTTCCACCAGACAGCAGGACAATAAAAATGAACTGCTGCTGACCTACCTGACAACCAGTGATCTAAAAGTTTTCAGGGAACGGTTAGAAGAGAAAGAGTCTGGGTTTGAGAAAGTTGACGAGAGTACTTACCAGCTTCCTTTTAAAAATCCGGTCAATAAATTTATGATCGGAAAGGATACGATCATCGATACGAAGCGATTTCATACGATCAAATACCTACTGATCTATGACAGAGGGCAAAGATTTCCCTTTTCCGTTGATCATTGTACCTTTCCGGCTACGGAGACTTATCCGCTGCAGCATACAACCTGGTATTTTACAGCGAACTATGAGCGGGCACAGTCAAACTCGGAGTATAACGACATCAGTGTTATATTCAGCAAAGAAAAGACCAAGGGTTCCAATAAGATTGAATTTATGGATGACATAAATTTTAAAATAACCTATACAGATCCGAAGAGAAAGATGCATGTATATCGGGGGACATATCAAAATTATAAATCCGACATCTTCTTTCGTTATGATGGTGGCGAATGGTCTGACAGAGATAAAACGGGGCGGGCGCTCCATGTTCCAGACGAGCGAGATATGGGAACGGAATCTTTTTTTTATGATCCAAAGAGTTTCGCGCAAGCCGAAGGGACATTAAGATACTTCCGGTTTATCTTTTCAAAAAGCTATAAATCTAGTTACAACACGGATCTGGGGCTGATGGAGCTGAGCGTAAGGGAAATCAAAGAACAGGGAGACAGAGGTAGCATGCCGAAACGCGAAAATTAATAACGATTAATGATGAAAAAACTACTGTTTATTTTTAACCTGATCTTGCTCCTGTGTATTTCCTGTAAGCAGAAGGAGTTTGATTTGTCTGATCTGCGATTTCCAATCGAAAAGAAACAGCTCAATCCGCTGGGGGTGAAAACAGATCCGTACAAAACTTTTCTTGAGGAGGAGACAATGAAATTCATCAGTGACAGTAGTTCAGTTATGCGGTTTGGTGGAATAGCTTTGGCCGGCAATCTCAATCGTTATGACAAGCATGTCTATGCGTCCAATAAGGTGGAATTTTTTGAGGATCGTGAGGATAAGACTATTCAGGCTTATAAAATAGCTATTCAGACGACTGAAGAAACGGAACTATTAGCTGGTTATTTTGATCAGCAATTTGGGAAGACAGACTTTTACTACAAAGATAAAGAGGTGAGCTGCAGAGTATGGGAAAAAGAGGGGATGTTGTACTATCTTGGAATAAACTTCGATGTATATGACCCCGAGCGGATAGCTAAACATCTCAAAACTGCGCTGCTATTTGTGGTCAACAAAACCAGTCAAACTCTCATCAAAGAAGAGGCTCCCGACGGTCATTATTTTCGGTTTTATCACTATTATTTGGAGGCAAAGGAGAAACCCGAATATAAAACACTTACCTATCGGCAGTATATGGAATTAAAACGTAGTCAAGATCAATCTCAAGGTTTTGAAACAATATATACTGAACATTATATCAAGCAATAGCAGGGGCTTTTTCATTTTCAACCAATGGTGATCTTGTCGTGTGGAGTTTAATCGATAAACAAACTATCGATGATTGTTGCAAACTGTTGCTGCAAGTCTGCTGAATATCCCGCTACACTTTTTACAACCTTGCCCTTTGGATCAATAGAAATATAGAAAAAGGGAGCACCAGGTGCATAGTATGCATTCTTGATGGAAATGCCATCGGTTTACCGGACAACGGATATCACTTAGGAACAGTAGCATTACTTTTCCTTTGAACAGCTTTGAAGTATAAAAGATAAAGATTAAAATGATTATTTAAATGCCCGATTAACGATTTTGGCATAATATCTGTTGACATAGTAGCGTATATTAATATAACTCTTAAATTGAGAAAAGACTACAAGTAATGACTAAGAAGTTTTTTGCCGTTTTATTGTTTTGTGTCGTTACAGCATTTGTGCAGGCACAATCAATGAAAATAACACCGAAGGATTTTGTAGATGCTAGCGATGAATCCAAAAACTATGTTGTGTTGAATTTTGCCGATAGATCACAGAATGATCTCTATAAAGCGGCGCTAAAATATGTGAATTCATATTATAATAATCCGGAGAAAGTTACGACGAAAATAGAAGGTGAGCAGATTGTGATAGATGCCATGGAGCAGAAAGCAGTTTATACTACCTATCTGGGATCAAAAACATACTATGATTTTTATTACAAAATTACATTAGACTTCAAAGATGCGAAAATAAGACTCGCACCGAATTACAAATACTTTGAGTCACCGGGCGGAATTGAATATCCTCTGAACGGTACGAATAACTTCATGTCAAAAAATGCATTGTATGGTAGCAATGGTAAAGTGGCCCGGAAGAGTTTACAGGAGGGATTAGATGCGTTCATCAATAAGTATATTGCTGAATTCTCAAAGAGCATCAACGATAGCAAGTCCAATGACAATTGGTAGAAAAAAACCACCAAATAATATATAATGAGAGAGCCTCCGGATGGAGGCTTTTTTTTGCGGCCGGATTTATTCCCCCAGATTGTTGGATATTTTTGCTAATTTAATTATAGAAAAATATCACGTTAGTTATCATATTAGAAATAATTAATTATTCCAAAACAGAAATACGATAAAAGGTATATGGCTACTTCCTGTTCCCCCAATAGGCAAAACGACTATTATATTTTGTCGCGATAGGAGTTTATTGCGACAAAATGGAGTAAAAAATGTCGTAATAAATCTATATTACGACATTTTTATTTGTAAATTTGTCGTAATAACTGTCGCAAATAATGCAGCTGTATTATGGGAAAACAACGAGAAATTGAACAGCAGATCTATCGGATCTTACAGACTTTAGGCAAATTTGAGCAAGGAGCTTCATTGAAGGAGATTAGGGAAGCATCTGGATTACTTATTGAGACAAGATCGCTGCAAAGGCGTCTAGAGAAATTGAAAGAGGAGGGAGCAGTATACCTATCCGGTAACATGCGCTCCACGATTTATCATCTTTCACCGCTGACGGAAAAAGGAGCTATGCTAAAGGAACCCTCATTTCCGTTTGAAAAGTCAGCAGAAATTCCCCTGTCTTTTGAGGGGGAGGAAATTAAGATGCTTGTTGGTCGACCACTGACTGAACGGATTCCCGTTGGTTATCAGGCTGACTTTCTGCTGAACTACCGTCCCAATGTGGATAGTTATCTAAGTCATGATGAAAAACGGAAGCTTGTCGAGATCGGCCAGACAAATACGTTAAATCAACCCGCAGGAACATATGCGAGATCGGTACTGGAGAGACTGCTGATCGATCTTTCTTGGAATTCAAGTCGGCTTGAGGGAAATACCTATAGTCTATTAGATACCCAATATCTGATCTCTTTGGGTAAAAGAGCAGATCGAAAGGATGACGCTGATGCCCAGATGATTCTTAATCATAAGGAAGCCATTGAATTTCTTGTTCAGGGGGGTGAGGAGATAGATTTTAATGTCTATACAATTACCAATCTGCACGCACTGTTAGCCGATAATCTTCTTCCGGATTCTGCCGCTGCCGGTCGACTGCGTACATTTGGGGTGGGTATCACAAGATCTGTTTTTACACCATTGGCCATACCTCAGCTCATTGATGACTTGTTTAGGACATTACTGAGTAAAGCGTTGGCAATTGATGATCCATTCGAACAGGCCCTCTTTATCATGGTACAGCTGCCTTATCTGCAGCCCTTTGATGATGTCAATAAGCGCGTTTCCCGCCTGGCAGCGAATATACCTTTTAACAAATGTAATCTGTCACCATTGGCATTTGTGGATGTTCCCGAAGAATTGTATGTTAAAGGGTTGCTTGGAGTTTATGAACTTAATCGTATAGACCTGTTAAAAGATGTTTTTATATGGTCTTATAAGCGTTCGGCAATGCGTTATGCTGCCATCAAACAGTCTCTGGGAGAGCCCGACCTGTGGCGGATGCAGTATCGTGATGATATCCGACAGGTGATCCGGGAGATCATCCTTGAGTCTATGGCTCATCAACAGGCCGTCAACACCATCGCACAGTACGCTGAACGGATTGCCGAAAGCGACCGACAGAAATTTATAACGGTTGTCGATACGGAACTGTTGTCCCTACACGAAGGGAATTTTGCCCGTTTTCGCATCAAACCGTCTGAATTTACAAGATGGCAAGAAGTGTGGAAGAGAGAGTGATGTCAGAAGATCTTCTTTTAGCTGCTAGCTTTACAATTTTTTTCTAACTTTAGTACAACAGTTTATGTTCTATACAATATAAATGCAAACGAGGTTGGTACTTATGAAAAAGATCGAACTTATCCCGCTTGTCGGGATTGATATTGAGCATATAGGGGCAGTGGCTTTGGGCGTAGGACAGATGGAGGTGCAAGCTATTCTTGGACCGCCGTCGGATGCACTGGATGGCCAGTATTATTATGATGAGCTCGAATTGCGACTGGATTTCAATGATCATGGGCAACTCGAATTTATCGAAAGCATTAACGGACCATTTCCGGAAAAAACGGAGATCAGTATCTATGGTCTGAACCCTTTTAAGGTGGAGGCTGAGGAGCTGCTCAATATCCTGAGTGAAAAAAACAGTGGCCCCGTTGATGATTCCGAAGCGGGATACTGCTATACCTTTCTGAATAGTTCAGTTGGTGTCTGGCGACAGATGACCGAAGAGGATATCCAGGAAGACATCGAAGCAATAAAGGCTGAAGGTGAGTATGAAGATAATGTGGATATGTTGCTCGAAGACCTGGAAAAATCCAAATTCTTCTGGACAATAGGAATCGGTGTGAAAGGGTATTATTCGGGTTAATAGAACAGTGGTTAGTATCGCTTTTTGCCCTAAAGATTTAAGTATACTTAGGCTGAGAAAAAGCTAAAGTAAAACTGGTGGATGCGCATAAACTTGTTTTTTTGAGAGGAGATTTAATGAAACAGCTGCCTAAATTCAACAGGACTCTGTTGCGTAGTTTTCTTAAATACCTTGCTGAAAGATTGTGGATGCTCAAATCCAAGTTCGTAAGCAATTTCGCTGATTGACAAGGAGCTGGTGCTCAGACGAACTTTGGCATATTCAATCATTTTGTGTTGGATATGCTGCTGCGTATTTTGTTGCGTGTAGACTCGGAGGACGCTGCCTAGATAATTGGGGGATAAATTGAGCTGCTGCGCCAGAAAACTGACCGTTGGAACACCGTGCTCCCGCAATTTGTCCCGCTCAAACTGTGCTGATAGGAGTTGCTCAAATCGTGTGACAAGTTCTTGGGTTGATTTTTTTCGTGTGATAAACTGACGCTCATAAAACCGCTCGGCATAGATCAGCAGCCGTTCGATCTGCTTGAGAATCAGTTCGCGGCTGAATTTGTCGATATTAGACTGATACTCTTTTTCGATATTCTGAAGAATATCCACGATGGTAGCTTCTTCCTTATCCGAAAGAAAAAGGGCTTCGTTGACTTCATATTGAAAGAAATCGTATGTATGGATATGCTTTGCCAATTCGCTATTCCACAAAAAATCAGGATGTACCAGGAGAATCCAGCCACTAGGCTCGGTACGGATCTCTTGATTGATCTCAACTTTTAGAAATTGTAGGGGCGAGACAAAGGTCAGTACCCCCGAATCAAAATCATATTGCTGTTGTCCATAATTAAATTTGGCGTTTACATTTCGCTTTAATCCGATCGAATAAAAGTGCTGGATCCAATTTAATTTAGTGTCATTGATCGGGTAGTGGACCTGACTATAATCTACCAGACTGATTAATGGATGTTCTGGCTTGGGCAGTCCGCAAAAGCTATGGAACTCCGAAAGGGAATGAAAGCGAAATGTATTCTCCATAATTGTAAATTTACGTATTTTATCCTTTGTTATTACGGGTTATTCTTCGATACGATCGGCTTTAAAGCGCTATTAAACGGACTGCTCAAAACCCGTGGATACCGTATAGCTTTTCCATTTTTCAATCTCGGCAGTCAAAGCATTGATTTTATTTTTAGCGAGTTCATAAGCATCTTCACCCATCAGAAAATGGAATGGTGGATTGGACATTGTACTCAATTCGATCAATAACATGGCTGCTCTTTGTGGATCATTAGCTTGATTGCCGTGAATCTGTTGTAGATGTGCGGCTTCGGTTTCCCTAGCCGAGATATAGTCTGCTATTGGATTCGCTGCGGTGTGGATGGAATTTTCAGATAGAAATTCGGTCCTGAAATAGCCTGGATAAACGAGCGTTGTATGGACGCCAAAAGGCTGCATTTCGACCGCGAGGGCTTCTGTAAAACCAGCAACGGCAAATTTAGTGGAGCAGTATACGCCGAATGCCGGAAAATTACCCACCAGGCCGCCGATGGATGCAATATTGAAAATATGTCCGGATTGTTGGCGACGGAAATAAGGTGTAATATGCCGGATGAAATTGAGCGAGCCAAAGACATTAACATCATAGTTGCGCCGTGTCTCCAGATCACTGAGTTCCTCTAGGGCACCTGTTTGCCCATATCCAGCATTGTTAACGAGGACATCGATCCTGCCGAAATAGTCAATGGCGGAGAGCACTGCCCGGTTGACATCTGCATCATTGGTGATGTCTACTTCAAGGGGCAGAAAATTTTCATGATCGCCAATTTCATCTTCTAGCGCTTGTTTTGTTCGTGAAGTCGCCACAACAAGATAATCCTGGGCGAGAAGTTCTTTTACTAAGGTTAGCCCAAGCCCTTTAGAGGCACCAGTGACAAACCATACTTTTTGTGATTTCATGTATTTTTCTGTTTTAGATAATTTGATATTACAAAGGTGATGATTTGGCGTTTTTTGGATGTAGGCAAATCGACGGATCTTGTAGTCAAATCGTGGGTAGTCTATTTTTCAACGATTGCTTTCAGCTATTTCAAGGATTTTCCATATCAAATTCTCTATTACTCCTCTGGAATGGTGAAAGATTAAATTATAACTTATGTTATCTATAAGTTTATTTTTCATTAATAAATAGTACGCTAAACCTGTTTAGTTTGGATATATATAGGGATTAATTAAATATTTCTTAATATTAAGGTAAATTATAAACCAAGTGAAAGCGCCAATTTTGGTACTGAATTCTAAACCAGACTAAAAATGCAGAAAACATTACTAATCAGTATGGCATTGGGTCTCTCATATCCCACATGGGCTAATGTAGAGCGTAATTATGTCAAATTGAACAGAGAGACGCAAGCTATTGCAGTCCAGTCTACCGTGAAAGGTGTGGTAAAAGACAAAAGCGGTGCAGCTATGCCCGGTGTTACCATCACCAATTTATCCAGTCAGAAAACGACATCTACTGATGCATCGGGAATGTTTACCATCGAAGCTGCCATCGGCCAAAAGCTTAAATTAACCCGGGTGGGGTACAATGAGCAGGTCCTGATTGTCAATACAGCTCAATTACAAATTGTAATGGAGTCCAAAGATACCGAGTTGGAGGAAGTTGTCGTTGTAGGTTACGGGACGCAGAAGAAAGCCAACTTGACGGGAGCAGTCGACCAGGTCGGTTCGGAAGTATTTGAAGGCCGTGTACTCGCCAATGCGAGTCAAATGCTACAAGGTGTTGTTCCCAACCTAAATATCATCCCGGCTGATGGTAAACCCAACCGGGCACCGAGTTTCAATATCCGTGGTACCACGTCAATCGGCCAGGGCGGAAGTGCCCTGATTTTGATCGATGGAGTAGAGGGGGATCCAGCTTCACTCAACCCCAACGATATCGAGAATGTCTCTGTACTAAAAGATGCTTCTTCTGCTGCAATCTATGGCGCAAGGGGGACTTTCGGTGTGGTATTGATTACAACTAAAAGAGCGAAGTCGGGAAAATCATCCATTAATTATTCCGGAAGCGGATCCTTCCAAAAACCAATTGCTAGACCCAAATTCGTAACGGATGGCTACGAATATGCATCGCATTTCTTTACGGCCTATAATGCCTGGAATAATTATTCCTCTATCCCAAGCAAGCTGAATAAAACACAGATCTTTACAATGGATTGGCTCAACGAGTTCAAACGTCGCAAAGAACAGGGAATCACAGATGAAATTACAGTAGATGATAAAGGAAATTACGTTTACTACGGTAATGAAGACTATTATGATGTCTTGATCAAGGATAACACTTTTGTACAGGATCATAACCTTTCTGTAAGTGGCAATACCGAAAAGCTGGATTACTACATCTCTGGACGTGCCTATGACTATAATGGGATGTACCGTTTTAATAGTGATAAATACAAGACTTACAATACCAGGGCAAAAGCAGGCTTACAGGTAAATGACTGGTTGCGTATCGCTAATAACATTGACTATAACTATGCGAAATACCGCGACCCAACGACGGGTGGTGAGGGGGGGAATATCTGGCGTAATATTGCGGATGAAGGGCATCCATCTTCGCCGATATTCAATCCTGATGGTTCGCTTAGCTTCTCGGCAGCCTATTCTGTAGGGGATTTTATCTATGGAAAAAATAGAACCGAAAGTGAAAACAGGGATCTCCGCAATACCACTTCTTTTGAGACCAAATTTCTTAATAATACCCTTCGGATAAAAGGAGATCTGACTTTTAGAAATCGTGATTTTAATTCGACTCGTGTACGTGTGCCAGTCCCTTATAGTACTCAGGAAGGTAAGATGCTCAAGCTGGAAACAGATATGAACAACAATATTTACCAGGTAGATCAAAACTGGAAATATCTATTTGGAAACCTTTACGGCGAATACGAAAAGACAATAGGTGACCATTACGTTAAAGGTTTGCTGGGGTATAATTACGAGCAACGTGTCTATAACTCTTCCTATATCACGAAAACAGGCTTATTGACCGAAAATGTGGATAATATCAATCTGGCTCTTGGGCAAAATACAACCGCTACCGCTGGTTATAATAAGTATCGCAATGTTGGTGTATTTATGCGTGCCAATTATATTTTCAAAAATCGTTATTTATTTGAATTCAATGGGCGTTACGATGGTTCTTCCAAATTTCCAACCAACCAGCAATGGGCATTTTTCCCTTCTGCTTCTGCGGGCTGGCGCATTTCTGAGGAACCCTTCTTTACGGTAGACAAAAAGATTATTTCTGACCTGAAATTCCGCGCTTCTTACGGTTCACTGGGGAACGGTAATGTAGACCCTTATACCTACATGGATCTCTACGAAATCAAGATCATGGATCGCTTGTTGAATGGACAGAAACCTTCCTATACTATGGTACCCAAGGTTATTCCCGACAATCTGACCTGGGAGACGGCCCGTACAGCTAATTTTGGATTGGATTTTTCCTCCTTGAATGGCAAACTTACTTTTACGGGGGATCTTTACCAACGTAAAACATTGAACATGTATACCTTCAGCGTGGAATTGCCGGATATATTCGGTGCACAATCGCCAAAAGGTAATTATGCGGATATGACAACGAAAGGCTATGAATTGAGTGTTGCCTATAAGGACCGCTTTGACTGGAACAATAGTCCATTTAACTGGTCAGTAAAAGCTACTTTGGCGGATTATCGCTCAACCATAGATCGCTATGAAAATAAAGCTGGTCTGTTACAGACTGATCGCTACCAAACTGACCGATATTATGAAGGACAACGACTCGGCGAGATATGGGGGTATGTTACCCAAGGGCTTTTCCAAAATCAGGCGGAAATAGATGCGGCTCCGACACAAAAGGTCATCAAATCGTCCAATTCTGGTATTATCTATCCGGGCGATGTACGCTTTGCTGATCTCAATGGCGATGGGGTAATTGACTACGGAACAAATACAATCAATAGTCACGGTGATAAGACCATTATCGGTAACTACGAACCTCGTTATATCTATAGCTTCAATATCAATATGGACTGGAAAAATGTCTATTTCTCTACCTTCTTTCAAGGGGTTGGAAAACAGAATTGGTACCCAAGTAATGAGTCTATCTTTTGGGGGCAGTACAATAGACCGTATAACAATTTGCCCGAATGGCACCTCAATAATTATTGGACAGAAGACAATCCTAATGGCTATTTTCCGCGATATGCTGGTTATAACGAGTCGATTAAAGCAACACCCCAGACAAGGTACCTGCAGAATATCGCCTATATCCGGATGAAAAACATTCAGATTGGCTATAATTTCCCAAAATCTGTAACCTCTAAGCTCAAGATCAGCAGTCTGCGGGCCGGATTGTCTGGCGAGAATTTATGGACTTGGTCGCCTTTGTATAAAAAAACAAAAGATCTTGATGTGGGCAATCTCATGAAATCTGACCCGGATATAAGTGATTCCAATAGTGGCGACGGATTTAACTATCCGGTGATGAAGAGCATTAGTTTTAATTTATCCATTGGATTATAATGTATTAAAAATGAAAAGAATCTTATTTATACCTATAATAGCACTTTTATTCAGTTCATGTGAATTGAACGAGCTACCGAAAGCATCGGCAACTGAAGAGGATATCTTCGGAACGGAGAATGGACTGAAAAATTACAGTAATTCTTTTTACCGCGATATCACTTCCAGAAGTGATGCCTTTAAAGGGGATGCCATGGCGGATTATGCTGCAGTAAACAGCTTGAATGATTTTATGGTGAAAGGCGCTTATTCTGCCGAAATCAGTACGGGCTGGAGCTGGACAGCGTTACGGAATATCAATCAGATGATCGTCAAATGTACAAGCCCACAATTGAGTGATGCGGTCAAAAACAATTATATTGGTATCGCCCGCTTCTTTAGGGCCTGGTTCTATTACGATAAGGTGGTACGCTTTGGTGATGTGCCTTGGGTAGATCATCCGTTGACCGTTGATGAGACAGATATCCTCCATGCGCCAAGGGATTCACGTGAACTGGTGATGAAACGTATTATGGAAGACTTGGATTTTGCCTATGCAAATATTACAGGAGACGGCGGGGATGGTACCTTAATTAATAAATGGACTGCATTGGGACTAAAGACTCGTGTGGCCTTATTTGAAGGAACTTTTAGAAAATACCACAAATTAAACTTGGCGACAACACCGGCGGATTTCTTTAAGATGGCCGCTGATGCAGGAAAGATCTTAATGGAAACGGGTCCGTATAGTCTATATGTGGCCAATGATCCCAAGATGTCACAGCGTCAATTATTTGTGAGCAACCAGCCTGTGAAGCAGGAAGTCATGTTCGGTCTTGCTTTCAGCAAAGATCAGGCATTGATGAACGATGCCAACTGGTGGTGGACCTCGGCGACCTATGGACCAAGACTGAGCCTGGTAAGACCCTTTATCAACAGCATTTTGAATCTTGATGGAACACCTTACACGGACCGTCCAAATTATCAAACTGAGGAATTTTATGAGGAATGCCAAAACCGTGACTACAGATTGGCACAGCTGATCCGTACACCAGGGTATAAGCGTGGGGGAGAGCCTGCCCCTCCAAATTTTGCAAGTTATACATACACGGGCTATCAACCTATTAAATATACCCTGGATGATCCTTACTATGACAATGGAGCCTATAATATCAATGCAGTACCTTTGATGCGTTATGCTGAAATTTTACTGAATTATGCTGAGGCAAAGCAGGAGCTTGGGCAGTTGAATTTAACAGATTGGACTAAAACCATTGGCGCCTTGCGTGCACGAGCAGGAATCACTTCAGGAAATAATAGCTTGCCAACCAAGGTGGATAACTATTTAAAAAATACATTTTTTCCTGATATAAATGATCCTGTATTATTGGAAATTCGCCGTGAAAGGCAGGTTGAGCTAGCTCTGGAGGGCTTCCGTTTCAATGACTTGAAAAGATGGAAACTGGGATCCTTGATGGCCAACCTTGCTTGGACAGGGATCTATGTGCCAACATTGGAAAAATTGATGGACTTGGATCACGATGGCAAGCCGGATGTGATTTTCTTTGATGGTAGTAAATCGGCTTCGTCCATTACGGCACCAAGTGGAGTGGCTAAAGTAGCGATTGGCGGAGGTAGCAAAAATTTCCAGACGATGACAACGGATAATCACCTCGAATGGTATAAGGCTGTTCCGAGAAGCTGGGAAGATAAACAATACCTCTATCCACTGCCGGCTACGGCGATTGTCAAAAATTCCAACCTCGTACAGAATCCAGGATGGACAAAATAGAAGCTGGTTTCTAGCTAACATAAAAAGCATCTCAAAAGGAGATGCTTTTTATGTTGTTATCGGCTTGAATTGACGTGTATTAAGTTAATAGTGGTAAACTCAGCGTTATTTGACTATTTTTTTGATTACTAATGGACCTATTTACCGCCTTTCCTGATAAACACCTACCTCATTCAGGACTACACGCTCTTTTTCGGGTCGGATACTCAAGCGTAATTTTTGCCCCAATACTTCTTCAAAGCGAAAGATCTTGATACGCCCCTGTATAATCGGACTCGCCGCAAGGGGAGTCCATTTTCCATCTTTCAAATAACTCAGACTATAGCTGGAGGGATTGTCCTTGCCTTCGGTAATGACAACGCTGTTGAAGTTTTTGCTGCGTTCAAAATCTAGTTCATACCAGATCTCCCCTTTGGTAGAGGGATTGGATACCCATGCGCTGCCGAAATTGTCATCATTAGCGAAATCCATAATACTCATATCTTCACCCCAACTGCTATTGGAAGGAAGCTGCCTAGCGATGTTATGATCCACAATCGGAGCCTGGTAACTTGGTAAAGCTTTGTAGTTGGGTGTTTTCTTGTATAGTGCTCCGATGGTTTTTAGCGCTTCCAAAGCGTTTTGATCCATCAGACCGTCGCTGTTGGGTGCGACATTGAGCATAAAGTTGCAATAGGCATCGTTGTAGGGAATGACGAATTTCTCTACGAGTTCCTTCACATCTTTTACCGGCGTCGTAGGAAAGGATGTTTTCCAGAACCAGCTCTGTTGTAGCGGTAAACAGGCCATTGCCGGCAACTTATTATGTTCTTTGGAGATAAACTGTCCCGCCCCCTGTTCGTAAGATTTGATATCCGTGTAAAATAGCGCATCCCCAGGATATTTTGCCGAATTGAGATCCATCAATAGGCACTTGGGCTGTAGGGACTTGACCAGATAATAGATGTCGTCAAAAGGGACGTCATCATACGAGATACGTGACCAAGGGGCATCCCAGCCGTCGATTACCAAAGCATCTATCTCACCATATTGCGTCAACAATTCGGTCAGCTGATCTTTGATCAACTGGATGTGGGCTTTGGTGATGGTATGTGGACGTATCCCCTGATGTATGTCCAGGATGGAATAATAAAGCATGACACGCAGACCATTTTTACGGAAGGCTTCTGTAAATTCCTTGACTACATCGCGATGCAATGGAGTGTTCATTACATTGTAATCGGTGGTTTTTGTGTTCCAGATCGGAAAACCGCTGTGATGTTTTGTCGTTAGACAACCATAGGTCATGTTGGCCGACTTGGCTGCCTTGGCCCATTGGTCGGTATTGAGCTTTGGGGATTTGAAAAGCTCAAGTGGTGCATTTGGATCGGACCAATCCTGCTCCATAAAGGTGGGCATGCCATAATGAATAAACATTCCGAACCCCAGATTGACAAAATCAAGCTGGCTCTGTTCAAGTACTTTCTTTGAGAAATTTGACTGTGCATATACGATATTGCTCAGCAACAGGTAACATAAGCCGTAAAGTAAGGTCTGTGAAATTTTGGACATAATTTGCTAATTTGTTAGCTAGTAAAGATACGGTGCAATAGCATACACTGTGCTTAACGGAAACCTAACGAATGCCTAATAAAAGGTTAATAGCTATTCCGAATAGATAAATAGATGTTATTTTTAACAGATGAACAGCGCCGATAGAAATATATACCCTTGGGCTTTTGGTACCAGCTTCCTCATCCTGACTGTACTGATCGGCTTTCTGATATTTAAGACCTATCAGCTCGAAGACAAGAACTATCAGATCGGACAGCTCAATTTGGTCCAGAATGCCTATGGTACAGCCATTATGGATGACAAGATCTTTCCGGGAGGAGATGCCGTATTTCAAACGGAACTGGTGCCTTACCTGAACACCTGGTTTAAGAAAGTGACAGATAAGTCGCCCGATGCAGTACAGTATGGTGAGACCCGAATGGAATTATTTCTTAAAACTATGCGTACGAAACAGTCCTTGGACAGCATCTTTGGGCAAATCGTACAGCAACAACAGCTCGATCCTACACTCATTTACATGTTCCATTTCGATAAGTTGGAACTTTACAACGTAAAAGACAGCACATGGAAGACCTTTTATGAAAGCTCCAGCGACAATCGAGCAGGCGCTATCAGTGGCTCGCTCAGGAAGACCTCGCTCAACAATAGGGTATTCCAGTTGGCGGTCAGTGATAAGGAGCCCATACCTTATCGGTTTACCTATAGTCTCTATGTAGATTATGAAAACCGGAACTGGCGGATTATTCAGCAAATGGCACCCGTATTTTTGCTTTCCTTGGCCTGTATTGCTGTTATCGTACTGCTGAGTTTTCGAACATACAAAAACTGGGTCAACCAAAGTAAGCTGGCCGATCTGAAAACGAGTTTCTTAAACCACATGCGGCATGAATTTAATACTCCTTTGACAACAATCCTGGTCAGTGCACATAGCTTGATCGACAGGGACGCTAGTCTGGATAATAAAGAGGTGATACAATTGGGACGGATTGTGGAACGACAGGCTAAAAGGCTCCGCGATTATTTTGAGCAGGTAATGGGATCTGTTGCATTACAAGAACAGCAGGCTAAAATCATACAGGCCCCTGTCGACTTATTGACAACGGAGATCCTGGATGAATTGTGTCTTCGTTATCAAGGGGAGATTGAAATAGAATATGTGCCACTGGGGCATGGGATTTCACTACAGCTGGATGAATCCTACTATTTTTCTATTTTGGATAATATGGTCTCCAATGCCATCAAATTTAACGATCAGGTCCACAAGACTATTCGATTGACTTGGGAGAAGCGGGCAGATGTATATTGTCTTAAAATCGAGGACAATGGAAGTGGGATTGCCCCGTCGGACCGGGACGCGCTGTTTACAGCATTCTATCGTGGACAGTCTTCGGGTGGCAAGCCAGGGCTTGGATTGGGATTATACTATGTGAAATCTTGTTTGGATCGGTTGGGATGGGCAATTCGCATCGAAAATAGCCTAAGTGGTGGTACTATTTTTTATATTTACATGGACAATGGGTCTTTCAATAGCAAAAAACAGGATTGATATTCTTTTGATCGAAGATGAACCTGATCTGGGGGAGGTTTTCTCGCGCTATCTCCGGTACAAGGGATTTACCGTGATATGGGAATGTACTGCGAAAGGAGGGTTGGAAACCCTTCGGGAATATATCGCCAAATTGGTGATTATCGATGTGCAATTACCGGATGGAAATGGTTTCGATCTGGCCCAGGAGATCTTACGGTTTAGAGCCGGGCAGCCGATTTTCTTTTTGACGGCCCTGCATGAGCGTACATCGCGTCTAAAGGGACTCTCGTTGGGTGCAGTTGATTATATCGCCAAACCCTTTGACATGGATGAAATATTGCTCAAGATCCGCAATTTATTGGCTGTGGCCTCGGCTCCCGAAATTGCGTCCGAGCGTACGTTATACATCGGTCAGCTGTCGCTGGATATGGAGCGCCACAGCTTGAGCGATAACCAGGGGAAAGCGCAAAAGTTGACCGTTCGCGAAGCGGAATTATTGCGCCATCTGATTCTTAATAAAAACTTATTGGTCAATAAGAAGGATCTCTTATTGTTATTTTGGGGAAATACGGACTTCTTTAATGGTAAAAGCCTAGAGGTTTTTATCTCACGTATCCGTAAATTGCTCCAGCTCGATAATAAACTCCATATTGAAAGTATCTATGGTGCGGGTTATATTTTACACGAAAATAATTAGGCTTAACGAATTGCTATGCTATACGAAAATATCCTTAGGAATGTATCAAAGTGCATAACCTTGACAGATGAGGAGACTGAACGGTTCACCGATCTGCTGACCTTACGGAAGGAACCCAAGAAAACGATGCTTCTGCAGGAGGGGGAAGTCTGCCAGTTTGAGGGATATCTTCAGAAAGGCTGTGTACGTATTTTTTATCTTGATGAAAATGGTTTTGAGGTGACCTTGGCCTTTGCGGTCGAAGACTGGTGGATCAGTGATATCGCCTCCTTTCATTATCATACACCTTCGAGTCTGTATATGGAAACATTGGAAGAATGTGAATTTTTGATGCTGACACCTGAGGCTAAAGAGAAATTACTGGAGACAATACCGAAATTTGAACGTGTCTTTCGTATGTTGGTACAACGTAGACTTGCGGTATTGCAAAATAGACTGATCCATACCATGGCGAAACCTGCGGCTGAACGCTATCTTGAATTTATCGACTTGTATCCCACAATATCACAACGGGTACCGCAATATTATATTGCGTCTTACCTCGGTGTTTCGCCCGAATTTGTCAGTATCATCCGCAAGCGGCTCGCCGCAAAAAAGTAGTTGTCAACCTATCAAAGAAAAGTGATTATGAGTATCGAAGAAAAAGATTTTGGAAAGGCCTTTTTGTATTCTTGTTACGTAGATAAGGCCTTTGGTCATGAACAGTTTATTCCCGAACATGTGGTGATGTTCCAGATATCCGGGGAAACACACTTTGACCATGAAAAGGGAAAGCTGGTGACAAAGGAAGGGCAGCTACTGATTGCCCGAAGAAATCAATTGGCAAAGGCATTCAAATACCCATCGAAAAATGCGGACTATCAGTCTATCGCAATCTTGCTCCACACCGACCGGCTCAAGAAGTATGCGTTGGATCATCAGCTCTCTTCGGATAAAAAGCAGTCGGCAGACACCAATATTCTCCTTGAAGGCGATGCGTTTATCAAAAGTTATTTTGAGTCGCTAGCACCCTATGCGGAAGCTTCGGATCGAGTCAGCCCGCAAATGGAGACTATCAAAATATACGAATTGACCACTTTACTATTGGAAAGATATCCCTCGTTAAAGGATTTGCTGTTTGATTTCTCCGAACCCTTTAAGATTGACCTGGAGGAATTTATGTTAAAAAATTATAAGTATAATGTTCCTTTGGAGAATTTTGCCAAATTATCCGGTCGTAGCCTGGCGAGTTTTAAACGTGATTTTGAAAAAATATTCCGCACCTCGCCCCGAAAATGGCTACAGGAGAAACGTCTTTCCGAGGCGTACTATCTGATTGAGAATAAGCGGAAAAGACCCGTGGATATTTACCTTGATCTTGGTTTTGAAAACCTCTCTCATTTTTATGCTTCCTTCAAAGAGAAATTTGGAATAACGCCGGCGACAATTAATTCCATTGCTTAATCAGTTTTTCCACCAGTAGTTGGGGCCATTGTGGGTATCATCCAGATCAACTACTTCACCGATACGGGGGGTAAGCAGGGCTTGTTGCTGTTTGGATGCTTCTTTGGAAATACGCTCCAAGGGTTCGTACCAGGCATGGTTGGCAAGGACAAATTTGGAGGAGTGAACAGGTAATAATTTTGCGGCCTGTAAATCTTTTGCCGCCTGTACCACTTCTTCGGGCATCATGTGGATGTATTTCCAACTCAGGTCATATTGTCCATTTTCGAGTATGGCCAAATCAAATGGCCCCAGTTTATCGCCGATTTCTTTAAAATGGCTGTCATAACCACTGTCTCCACCCAGGTACAGTTTCCGGCTCGGCGTCTCCAAGACATAGGAGGCCCAAAGTGTATTGGCCGACCAAATGCTGCGACCTGAAAAGTGTCTTGCCGGTGTGACCGTTACATGAAATCCATTTCCTAGATCCACCTGATCCCACCAATCTTTTTCGATAATCTGATCGTTGCGGTAGCCCCAATACTCCAAATGTTCACCTACACCAAGTCCAACGATTATCTTGCCGACTCGGGGTTGCAGTGCTTTGAGTGTTTTGTAATCCATATGATCGTAGTGATCATGGGAGATAAATAGGTAATCGATGGCCGGAAGTGCATCCGCTGTTGTTACATTAGTGCCCGCAAAGGCTTTGCCACTTCCCGGTATAGGCGATATGCTGCCGCTTAGTACCGGATCGACAAGGATAGTTTTCCCGTCGGCACGCAACAGATAGGAGGAGTGCCCCAGCCAAACCAAACCATGGGATCTGGTAAAAAGACTGTCCCAATTGACTGGAACCGAAGGGATCTTATGTTTGGGACTGGTCTCAGCTGATCGTTTGAAGAAATAATCGGAAAGGGCTACCGTCCAGCTTTGTGTCAGCTGTGGTGTTGGGCTGCTGTTGCGAAATTTTCCATCCTTGAATTGCTTCGATTGTTCGATACGTTTAAGCCTTTCGCCTGAGGGTCTTTTGCCAAATTGGGGATGCATCATATAGCTGCTGATTAATCCGATGAGAACAACAAGCGTTAGGGCTGACCATTTCAAAAATCGGAAGAAACCTGTGGCTTTGTGCTTTGTTTTCATCTTTACTTGTTTTACAATACAAAAATAGGTAGCCGAGCCATCTTTTGTTTTTGTGTAAAGCTCAATTTTAATGTTCTGTACGGCTCATGATCCTCCGTATGGGTATACTACGTTTTTCAAGATTAAGTCACTGTAGATCTATCAGCTGGTTACAGAAGCTGATGAACTCGAGCTGATGGGGTTTTCTGGCTATCTGATATCCTTATCCTTCTTAATGATATATCAGTTTCATAAGATTTAAAATAAAAGCCTTTGTGATCTGATCGCAAAGGCTTTGTATAAAGATTGACGCCAACTAAAAAAAACTATTTTGTTGACAATAAAAGCTATTGGTTAATAGGTTTGAGCTGATCGGGATAGGGGATCTGTTGTCCAGTAGTTTTGTAGGTCGGCAACTGAGCTTTCCATGTCCGCAGCTGATTGGAAAGTAGCTTGCTGAGCTCGCTGGTTTTCCCTTTCATTTTGGGAGCAAGGTTATTCAGTTCACCGATATCATCCTGAAGGTTATAGAGTTCCAGTTTCCCCTGTTTCATATCGTAAAGTAACTTATAGTCACCTTGGCGTACAGCGGAGAAGAAATTGATACCTGGACCATCGGGAACAGTCCATTTATTGGGGACATTCCAGATAAGGGGGCGACTATTCCAATTTTCGTCGTTCTTCCCCGTTAGCAGGTCTGTCAGGTCCTTGCCGTCTGGTTCTTGCTGTACAAGTTGATACGCTTTTACTTTTGCCATTTGGAGTATCGTCGGAAATAGATCTTCGACCATGACCGGTGCCGAGGTGCTGCTCCCGCTATGTCCGCTGGCCTGTTTAATCAGCAGTGGAATACGGATGCCACCTTCGTAAAGAGAGCCTTTACCGGCCTTCAGTGGCAGATTTTGGGTATGGGGATCACCCGAACGTGGCGGGCTGAGACTGAGTCCGCCATTATCGCTCAAAAAGATAATCACTGTATTATCGTACACGCCTTTGTCTTTTAAAAACTGAATAATATCACCCATACTTTTGTCATAGCCTTCCACTAAAGAAGCGTAGGCGGCTTCGGTAGAATCCAGACCACGGTCAAGGTATCGCTGTACAAACCGTGGATCGGGCTGAATCGGGACATGGACAGCATAGTTGGAGAAATGAAGGAAAAAGGGTTCTTTGCGGCGAATAGGTTCGGCAAGTGCTTTCAATGCTTCCTGCGTCAATGCTTCGGTCAGAAAAGTGGATGTACCATGATACTCCATCAGATCCGGAACGGCTTGATAGCTTGCCTTGCCCGGAAGATTTCCGTAGTTCTGCTCCCCATAGTAGTTTTGTGGATGCCCGGCCGAATGGCCAGCTACGTTGACCATAAAACCCAAATTGAGCGGACTGGCGCCCGGAGTACCAGCTGATCCCCAGTGGGCTTTACCGATATGGATGGTATAATAACCGTTGGCCTTGAGAATACTTGGAAATGGCGTAGCATAGACCGTGTGGGGAATATTGGGTACGGGGCTCAATCCATTGATATTCCAGTCCGGCGGATTCAGTAGCTCATCCTTACTATCTGTGGGTGTATTGGCTTTGGGACTTGTCCAGTTTGTGACCCGGTGATGTGCTGCATTTAAACCTGTTAGAAAGCTCACACGCGAAGGTGTACACACCGGTGTCGCATAAGCATTGGTAAACTTGACGGCATCTTTGGCCAGTGATTCGATATGTGGCGTATGAAACTTCTCGTTAATAGCTGTTTTGGCAGTATAAAATGGTTCGGACATGTCCTGCCAACCCAGGTCATCGACAAAGAATACCACAATATTGGGGCGTTCGATTGTTCGCCGTTCCTGCGTGCGGCTGACGCTCTGGGCATGGATCCCCGATCCTATACTGCTGCATAGCATCGATAAGATCAATAATTTGTTGTTTCTGAAGGATAACATAGCGACAAATGGTTTGCTACTGATCTAATTTGTTAACTCACTTTTCTTACCATCAACGGTATTGTTTGAAATTTCACTGTGCGTAACACGTTCGAAGAATACGTTTTTTTTGTTCCAATGGAAAGCTGGATAGGCTTTATTTGTCTTGATTCGATTGCCGCGAAAAACAAGACCGTCAACCGACTTTGCATAAAGTATGGGCTTATCAAAGGTCTCAAAAAGATTGTCTTCAATGACAATACCGCTATGAAAATACTTCTGTTGATTTTTAAGATCCGGAATTTCAGGATAGATCGAGATAATCGCATTGGTAAACTGGAACATATTGGTTAGGGCATTGATAAATGTATTGTGTCTGATCACAATGTCATGACAGCTGCCGGTTTCATACCAGCCGTTGGCGTCGCCACAGAGCAGGATCGCGGTGCCGGAGGTGTGGTCAAAGAGATTTCTTTCGACAAGGGTTTTTCTAGGCGTGCTGAACAATGCACCACGTGCACGATTGCGACGAATGGTATTGCCACTGAAAACCACACGTGGCGTCCAGCTCAGATTTTCAACACCAATAGCTGTTTTCGCTGGGTCGATCGCTGGATCAAGAGGCTTTTTAAACGTAATCTTAAATTCACGGATCGGATCATCTGCTTTATCCCGCAAGATGTGAATGGATTGAATCTGGTTTTTCTGATCCCAAAGTTCCATTGTGCCTGACCGGATAAACTGGACGGTATCGCCGGCATCGCCCCAGTCGAATCCGTAGGATTGGTCGTGCATATAACGGCCGACCAGTGTTTTATCATCCAGTCGCTTGGTGATTTTGAGGTAAGTACCGTGGATGTTGATCGCGTCGTCCATCATATTTTCATACAGCCCATTTTTGGAGAGGATGACACCTTTACAACCTGAAAAATGGGTCGCGTCAGCTTGTGCGGTAAAATACCGGGGATCTTGGCCACCGCGCAGTGCCACTTGGAATCTGTCGAGGCTGATATTTTCGGTGAGCTGAGCCAATAAGCCCATGCCTTCCGCATAATGCACGCTGATATTTTCAAGTCGAATATCTTTTCCTTTATGGACAAAAACACCGGGGCTGGGACGATGCCACGCACGCATAGCCACGACGGTACCCGGAATAAGCTTTGGATTTTTCCATTGCTCGGCTTGGATAACACCCGGCGAAAGCTCGGTTACTCTTTTTGTTCCTACCCCAATATCACTGGTATTGTAAACAATGCGTTTGGTTTTTTCCTCAAAGGCGATTCCGGATGTTGGACGCATGGCCCAACCTTCGCCGGTATTGTAAAATACACTGTCTTTGATTGTATAAGTCACCCAGGGAGCTGTTTTGTAAACGATTGTACCATTGATTGTGTCGTTCTTCAGGATCTGGACCTGACAGATCTGTGGACGTTCAAAATCAATATGGATATTTTTAAGGGTCAGGTTTTTATTTTCGATCAAGGCAATCGGTAACATCCGACCATGGTAGATGAAATCGGAGCCTTGGCCATCGACTGTGAGGTTGTTGCATTGTTCGAATGCGATACCCACTGTCTTGGGATTGTCCTGATCGTGGTTGGAAATATAATATGTTCGTGATAATGCGCCCTCGGGATAAAAGTCGTAGCGCCCTTTTCTGAATTTTAAAACAAGAGCCTGTTTTTTATCGGTCTTTCCGAGAATTGTCTGAAGGACTTTATTGATTGCTGCGGAGCTGTTGGTCCCGGTATTTGGAAGGATACCATAGTCGGAAAGATAAACGACCTTGGGGACTTGTGAAGCAATGCTGTTCAGGTAAAAGGATGTTGCCAGTAAAATAATCAGTGTTGATCGGATCCAGCAGGTGGGTATTTTCATATTGATTGTTGGTTTATGTGCTATTGAAGCCAATTGGATAATGCTTGCCGAATATAGGTATTATCACTTAACATGCAAATTTTCATCCTGATATTTCATCAAAAAAAACTAACTTTAGGGACGAAACCTTAGTTTTCCCTTAAACCATTGATCACTTAATTAATTATAATGCTAAATAGGAATCTCAATTTGAAATCTAAAGCAATTTTACGCACAATCTGTTGCTGTACTTTTTTTTCAATCTTTTTGCTAAAAGGTTTTTCCCAAGCCAAAAGCACGAAAGAATTTGTGGATTATGTCAATCCATACATGGGGAATATCAGCCATCTATTGGTTCCGACTTACCCGACTGTTCACCTGCCGAACAGTATACTGCGTGTATATCCTGAAAGAGGGGATTTTACTTCGGACCGTTTATATGGTCTTCCGCTTATCGTAACGAGCCACCGTGGGTCGTCGGCTTTTAATCTGAGCCCAATGTTGCGCTTGCCAAGCCAGTTGAGTCCGGTACAATTGTATAGTTATGATCAGGAAGAGATCAAGCCTTATAGTTATTCAGTTGTTTTGGATCAGGAAGATATCAAAGTAGATTATGCACTATCGCATCAGTCGGGTATGTATACCTTTACTTTCCCGAATACGTCTACTAAATACTTGCAATTCAATTCACGTGATGGGGAACTGGAATGGGATGGACAGGCGCTTTCGGGAACACAGGAAATTGGCAATGGGACTCGTGTGTATATCTATGCGATTCCTGAGACAAAACCTAGTGCTGTAAGCAAATTGCAGGGACAACAGCTGGAAAAAGGAATGGATGCCAAGGGAAGAAATGCTTGTCTGGTACTGCAATTTGATCAGCCTGGAGCTATCTTAAAAATGAAATATGGCGTTTCATTTATTGATGCTGCACAGGCCAAAGCAAATCTGAACCGTGAAATTGCTGATTTTGATCAAAAGAAACTAGCGGAGAATGGACGTAAAATCTGGAATCAGGCCTTAGGGAAAATCGCCGTTGAAGGTGGCAATGAATCAGACAAAAATGTATTTTATACTTCCTTATACAGAACTTATGAGCGTCCGGTAAATATCTCCGAAGGTGGACGTTATTTTAGCGCATTTGATGGCAAAATCCATTCGGATGAAGGAAAGCCATTTTTTACAGATGACTGGATCTGGGACTCCTACCGTGCGCATCATCCGTTACGGGTCCTGTTGGAGCCGGCTACAGAAGCTAATATCCTCAATTCTTTTGTACGGATGTCGGAGCAGATGGACAAACCTTGGTTGCCGACCTTTCCGGAAATCACGGGTGATAGTAGAAGGATGAATTCCAACCATGGGGTTGCAACTTTGCTGGATGCCTACCGTAAGGGGATCCGTGGTTTTGATATAAAGAAGGCTTATCTGGCAGCAAAAGGAGCGATTACGGAAAAGACTTTGGCTCCATGGTCTGATAAACCTGCCGGAAAAATGGATGATTTTTTCAAAGAAAAAGGATATATCCCGGCTTTGCATCCGGGCGAACAGGAAACTTATCCTGAAGTACATGGCTTTGAAAGACGTCAACCTGTGGCTGTCACACTGGGTACATCCTACGACCTCTGGTGTCTGGCGCAACTGGCTAATGAATTGGGTGAAAAAAGCGATTATGATCTGTTTATGAAGCAGTCTTTCAATTATCGGAATCTATTCAACGAGCAGACCAAATTTTTCCACCCTAAAGATGACAAAGGTAATTTTATCATGCCTTTTGACTATGTTTTTGCTGGAGGACAGGGTGCCCGTGAATATTATGGTGAAAATAATGCCTGGATATACCGTTGGGATGTACAGCACAATATTCCGGATCTGATCAAATTGATGGGTGGTAACCAGTTGTTTGTACAGTATCTGGATGAAATGTTCCAGCAGTCGCTTGGGCGATCTAAATTTGATTTCTATGCACAGCTGCCAGATCATACAGGCAATGTCGGTCAGTTTTCGATGGCAAATGAACCTGCGCTGCATATTCCTTACCTATACAACTACGCTGGACAGCCTTGGATGACGCAAAAACGGATCCATAAGCTGATCGGTGAATGGTTCAGAAATGATCTGATGGGTGTACCGGGTGATGAGGATGGCGGTGGTATGTCGGCTTTTGTGGTTTTTTCTCAGATGGGTTTCTATCCGGTTACTCCGGGACTGGCTTCCTATAGTATCGGATCTCCATTTTTCGAGAAAACACGCATCAGCTTGCCTGACGGCAAATCTTTTGTAATTATCGGAAAGAACGCTTCGGCAAAAAATAAATATATTCAGTCGGCTACCCTCAATGGAAAACCATTGAATAGCACACAACTAAACCATGCTGATATCCTAAAAGGTGGTACGCTTGAGTTTGTGATGGGGGATAAGGCCAATAAAAATTGGGGAAATTGAATTTTACAATCATAGGACCTCCTATACAATTTTTATTAGGAAAAAGTCCGTTGGTCAATCGATCAACGGACTTTTTTGTATGGTGAGATGCTCGTTTTTTTGATATTGGTTTTATGCTATCGGTTGCATGCGTTTTTTGAATAAAGAAGTGACATAAGCTAGTTTTTTTAGGTTAAAACAATCGATTGCGTGATTTGCGCAATCGATTTCGTTTATGATCTGTTTTGTTCCCGGATAATATCCCTCTAATTTAAGGGACTAAACTAGTCAATCTTAAACTGAAAAAACAGGCTGACGCAATAATAACTAACTATTTAATTATGATTTCAAAATTTACAAGTAACCAAAAGGTAAGCTTGCTTGCTGTTGCCCTTCTCGTTGCGTCTTCGCAAAGTACATTTGCGGTAGATCGGCCCATTGTATTTATGAATACGACTAAAGTAGTTGAACAAAACCCGATTGCGGGTAAAGTCACTGCAGAGGACGGCCCCTTGGCAGGTGTTACGGTTTCGGTGAAGGGCACCTCTGTATCAACATCAACTGATGCGAATGGTGCATTTTCGATCAAGGCAAAGGCAGGTGATATTTTGGTTGTGAGTAGTGTAGGCTATAAGTCCAAAGAAGTGACAGTAGCTGGTAATACGATTTCTATTCAATTGGAAAGCGACAATTCGGCATTGGAAGAAGTTGTCGTGGTCGGTTTCGCCAAGCAAAAGAAAGTAAATTTAACAGGTGCGGTGCAGGCGATTACCTCAAAAGATCTACAGGATCGTCCAGTAACGAATGTTTCATCTGCCATTCAAGGTAAATTTTCAGGGGTAACCATTACACAAAATTCCGGTCAGCCTGGTAAAGACAATGGCACCATACGGATTCGTGGTCTGGGTACCATCAATAATGCGAACCCCCTTGTGATTGTGGATGGAATCGAAAGTTCGATGAACAATATCAATCCAAATGATATTGAAAGTGTATCCGTATTGAAAGACGGTCCGAGTGCTGCAATATATGGTTCGAAGGCAGCCAATGGGGTGATTTTAATTACAACAAAAAAAGGTGGTAGCGGCAAACCTCAGCTGAATTATACAGGCTATGCTGGTATTCAGGATCCAACGCGTCTGCCGGAATATATGAATGCGTACGATCATGCGGTGATCTTAAATGAGGCAATCAAAAATGAAACACCAAAAAATGAGGTTTACAAGCCTCGTTTTACAGCAGAAGATCTTGAACTTTATAAAAACGGTACGGATCCCGATGGACATCCCAATACAGATTGGTTAGGTTTGTTGTATAAAGGTTCGGGATTTCAACAGGCACACAATTTACAGGTCAGCGGTGGCACGGAAGATGTACAGTATATGGCTTCTGGAGGTTACCTGGGGCAGAAAGGTGTCATTAAAGTCGCTAGTTCAGACCGTTATAACCTGCGGACCAATGTAGGGGCAAAAGTTTCTGAAAGATTACGTTTTGACCTAGGGTTGGCCTATAATTACCAACGTATTACTGAACCGGTAAATCCATATACAGGTGATATGGCGCAGATCTTTAGACAGGTCAACCGGATTCCGAGCTTTATTCCATACAAATATAGCAATGGTGTGTACGGTCGTGGCAGTGACGGTAACCCAATCGCCTGGATGGATATGGAATCGAAAGACAATATGATCTATAAACATACACAGGTTAATTTCTCAGGGGAATTTAAAATCTTGGAGGGCTTAAAAATTAAACAAGTTATTGGATTTCAACCCATCGACAATATGTCTTCTAAGTATGTTAAAGACATTCAATATTACAACCGAAATGGGGAATTAGGACCAAAACAGGGAGTAAATAATTTGACCGTTTATAATTTTCAGTCGGAACGATTAACTTTTCAAACTTTATTGACCTACGATAAAAAAATTGGTAACCATCAATTTAATGTCTTGGGCGGTTTTATGGATGAGACATTCAAGGCTGATTATTCTAGTGCCTACGCGCAAAATTTTTTAAATAATGATTTTTCAGAACTGAATTTAGGTAGTAAAGCAGGGATGAAGGTAGATGGTGGTGCGAAGAAGTTAATTTTGCGTTCTTTCTTTGGCCGGATCAATTATGCTTTTGCGGACAAATATCTTGTAGAAGCAAATGTCAGACACGATGGTACGTCGCGTTTCCTAGGAACAAACCGTTGGAGCACATTTCCTTCTTTCTCTGCGGGATGGCGTATCTCACAGGAAGATTTCTTTAAAGAATCATCATTGGCCGAGGGAATATCAGAACTTAAATTGCGTGGAGGCTGGGGTAAATTAGGGAATCAACAGCTTTCAGCAACCTCAGACAATGCATATCCAACAGGGGATGCATTTTACCCAGGTATATTCACAATTGCGCCAGGATTTAATTATCCATTTGGCCCAGAGCCTAGTTCAGGCGGTGCGACAGTGCAGTCCGCAAACCCGTTGTTAAGTTGGGAAGAAACTGCGAGTACAAATATTGGTCTGGATCTAAACCTGAAGAATAATTTGGGTTTTGTCTTCGAATATTTTGACCGTCGTACAAACGGAGTCTTGTTAAAACTTCCTGTATCAAACCTATATGGACTACCAGCGCCATACCAAAATGCAGGGAAAGTACAGAATAATGGCGTCGAATTGCAGGTCAATTATCAGAATAGCTTAGGTGACTTTAAATATAGCATTGCCGCAAATGGTTCATATATCAACAATCAGATTAAAAAATGGGCAAGCGACGAAGCGCAAGTGAACGGAACGTTTTATGTTTATGAGCAAGGGCGACCAATTCGTTCCTTTTATGGCTATGAATCTGCTGGAATTTATAGATCGGACGAAGAATATAAAAATAGTGGAATTGAAGGGGTAAACGGTAATGTTGGTGCTGGTGATATTATTTACAAAGACCAAAATGGTGATAAGAAAATTGATGGCAATGACCGGGTATATTTAGGTTCACCGGATCCAAAATTCATCTTTGGCTTGACTTCAAGTATGAGCTATAAAAATTTTGATCTGAGTTTATTTTTCCAAGGTGCAGCCAAAGTGAGTGGTTACCTATGGGGCGAAGCCATCGGTGGAATTTCCGGTTCGGATAAACCTACCACCATCTATGCGGACCGCTTTAATGCCGAAACTAATCCAAATGGATCTATGCCACGTGCATTGACCAGCTGGGCACAAAATAGTCCTTCGGGCACTCCTTCGGATTTCTGGATTCAAAATGCGAGTTACGTCCGTTTAAAAAATATCACTTTTGGCTATACACTGCCGAAAACATTTACGGATAGAATTGGGATCAAGGGGGCTAAACTCTATTATAGCGGACAGAACCTGTTGACTTTTACCGGTTTTGCAAAAGGATTTGATCCAGAAGCGCCAGCAGATTCCAGAGGTAACTACTATCCACAGGTAAAAACAAATGTCTTTGGTCTTAACGTAAACTTTTAATTGTAAATCATGAAACTTAAAAATATAACAATCGCATTGGGTGTAGCTGCATTGATGGCATCTTGTCAAAAACTTGATCAGGAACCATTGGATGCATTTAACGCAGATAATTTTTGGAAAACAGAAGCTGAGGCTGATTTTGCTGTGACTGGCCTGTATAGTGGTACAAGCAATTCGGACGGAAAAATTAACGAAGGCTCAGCCTGGGAAGATGGAACGCAAATCTTTTATATGGATTGTACCTCCGATAACTCCAATAGCGATTTTCCATGGGAGGGCTTCCAGGCCTTAGGTAATGGCACAGCAACGCCGACAAATTCTGGAAATGCTGAGGCAAGATATACCTATGAGCATATTCGTCGGGCTAACTATATCTTGGAGAATATTGATAAAGCTCCTATGGCGGTAGAGAAAAGAAAGAAATTGATTGCTGAAGTACGTGTGATTCGCGCTTATAGATACTTTGATATGGCCACTTTATTCGGTTCTGTGCCGATTATTACCAAAACAATGGCCAAGGAGGATGCTTACATTCCGGCAAATAATCAAAAAGAGGTGCTTGAGTTTGTGGAAAAGGAATTAAAAGAGGCGGCGGTTGATTTGACTTATTCAAAAGGTGGCGCAAGAATGTCAAAGGGCGCTGCTTTGGGCCTATTGGCGCGTTGTTATGCCTTTCAAAAGAAGTATCAGGACGTAATCAATACAACACAAGAAATTATTTCATCTGGAACCTACAAACTATTCGATAATTATGCGACATTATTTGAAGAAGCGAATGAAAATAATAGCGAGGTGATGATGAATATCGAGTACGTAGTAAATGTACAGGGATATACCTCACTTGGCATTATGTTGCCTAATTCTATGGGCGGCTGGGGATCTATTGTACCTACCCAAAGTTTAGTTGATGCTTATGAAACAGCTGCGGGAAAACCAATTGGAGAATCGACAAGTTATAATCCAGCAAATCCTTATGAAAATAGGGACCCACGTCTGAGTGCAACAATTGTTTATCCCGGAGCATCTTATAATGGTAAATACTTTGATCCATTAAGCCGTAGTTCAGACGATTACCCTACTGCGGCAGATAATGCCTCAAGTACGGGATATAACTATAAAAAATATATCCAAAACCCAAGTAGCTATGCTAACCTGTGGAATGTAGGCACCAATATTATTGTGATGCGTTATGCGGAGATATTATTATTAAATGCTGAGGCAAAAATTGAGCTGGGTAAGATCGATAATAGCGTATATGAAAATATAGATCTGGTACGTGAGCGTGCTAAAATGCCAAAAGTGGATAAAGCTATTTATGCTGCACAAGGCAAATTACGTGAACTGGTGCGCCGTGAATTTCGTGTGGAACTAGCCGGTGAAGGTCGTCGTCGTTTTGATATTATCCGTTGGGGGATTGCCAAAGATGTGATGAATGGTACTGTCTATGGCTCGTTGTCAGAAGGAAAGGTTGATCCTGCAACCGGTAAAGTCACATTTAATTCATTGACTGACCGTTTTACGTCAGAAAGTAGAACATTCAAAGCTGACAAAAATGAATTATGGCCAATTCCGCAAGCTGTAATTGACAACAGTAAAGGAACGCTAAAACAAAATCCGGGGTACTAATCGCGCGATAAACACAATTCAGGGATAATTGTTGAGCACTATAACAGCGCTCCTTAAAAACGGTTAAGCATCTTATGCTTAACCGTTTTTATTTTCGAAATAATAGATGATTTTTATTAACTATTTATGGAAATGACAGAAATTATCATCTTATATTAGAAGTTGTTCGGAATAGTGTATCATTAATGACTTATTCCTGGAAATATAAACCGAATTAATCGTGCAGAATGAAGCGTATACTTCTCGCAATAACGGCTCTTATTGCCATTGTTTTAATTTTTAATAAACTTATTTATAATGATCGGCTTCCACCGAATTATCAGGCCCTGCGGGTGGATGTAGATCGCAATAAAGCGGTAATCAATAGTATTTCCATGATGGATAGCAATTTTTCCGATCTCCGTGTATTCGATCGTATTTTAAAGAATAATAGGATACTGATGTTAGGGGAGATGCAGCATGATGATGGGGAAACTTTTCGGGCCAAATCGAGGTTGATCCGCTATCTCCACGAAAAATTAGATTATAATATCGTACTGTATGAAGCAGGACAATATGATATGTGGGTCATGAACAGAGAAATGGACCGTCCGACTATGCAGATTCCTAAACAATCTTTGGCTGGTCTGGGGTTGTTTGATTTTTGGTGGCGGAACAACGAAACGGATCCACTGATAAACTACTATCAAAAGTCCAAATTATCAGGCAAGCCAATTACTCTCGGTGGATTTGATATTCAGTTTTCCGGTCGTTTACTTGCTGATAAACGAGCAAAGTTGCTAGCGGATTTTTGCCTTAAAAATAAGATCGGTCTAAAAGATTATCCCTTATTAAAAAAAGAACTCAACAATCTGGAGTATCTGGCCCTAGCCAGGTATGCCAATAGAAAGCTTGATTCTACAGCTAAAAGACAGCTCTTAAGTGAAATAGGGAAATTGAGACATGCTTTACGGGCCTCTGGCGGAAACGAGGAACAGCGGGTTTATAGTCGATACCTCGCGGATATAAAAACTAATTATGAAAAATCTTGGTCATATGCGCAAGGATCCATGGCGAGTATGCAGCTACGCGACTCCTTAATGGCTCAAAATCTCCAATACCAAATAGATTCTTTATATGCCGGAAAAAAGGTCATTGTATGGTGTGCCAATATCCATACGTTTTCAACAGCTTATAACAAGGAATACCTTCCTTTAGGTGCCTATATTAAAAAGAAGTATGGCCATCAGGCTTATATGCTTGACTTTAGTTCTTACGGAAAGAAAAATGATGCCGGTCAAATAGTGGGGAAACCCGGTAAATTGGCCATTGAAAATTTATTCCATCAAACAGGGGTACCTTATTTCTTTTTGGATCTACAGGGACTACCCGATACTTCTCTGCTCAGGAGGCCATTTGTTTCAGTCATCAATCAAGGTATTGAGGAGGAAAGAAAATGGACGGACTATATTGATGGCATTTTTTATATTGATCTAAATAAAAGACCAACTTATCTCGAACGTTAATGGAAAGTATCCTAACTCAACAGCTCAGCTTTAAAATAGGTTCAAGAACCATTTTAAATAACATTGACCTCCATGTTCCTGACAAAAGTATCTACGGTTACCTTGGACGGAATGGTGCTGGAAAGTCTACTACCATCAAACTCCTACTTGGACTCTTGCAGGACAACGCCGATGCTATTTTTATCCGGGGACAAAGTTTAAAAGCCGATCGTAGCGACATTTATGCAAATGTGGGTAATCTCATCGAAGCACCTTGCTATTACACCAAATTGACCGTTTTTGAGAATTTAAGATATTTGGATATCATCCACAAAAAAGGAGAAAAACGAATCGATGCGGTGCTCGAAATGGTAGATCTAGGAAAAGAGAAAAAGAAAAAAGCCAGTATGTTATCTATGGGAATGAAGCAACGGTTAGGAATTGCCATGGCTATATTTCATGATCCACAACTTCTAATCCTGGATGAACCGTTAAACGGGCTCGATCCACAGGGAATTGTCGAAATGAGAAATCTGTTTCGCTTGCTCAATGAACAGGGAAAGACCATATTTCTGTCAAGTCACATTCTAAGCGAGCTCGAAAAGATAGCCACACATATAGGAATTATTGAGGGAGGCAAAATGATATTTCAGGGAACTAAAAATGAGTTGCTAAGTCAGGTGGAACGGGAGGCTCTACTGCGGACTTCCGATGCTACACGGGCAGCCACGATTTTATACAATGCCGAATTTTCGGTATTAAGAACCGATGGACAAACGGTCGTGGTGAAAATAGCAGATGACAACCAGTTTGATCAGTTGATTAAATGTCTGGTGCAACATAACATTGAAATTTATGGACTAGAGTCCCATAGTGCAGACCTTGAACAGATTTTTATAAACTTAATTGCCCGCTCTAATGACTAATACATTGTATACCGCTTTCTTATCTGAAAAATTCAAATTGCTCAGAAACCGGCAGATTTTTGGCGTCCTTATCGCTCCGGTATTGCTTATTTTCGCTATTGATGGTTATATTATATACGATATCATCCGGTCGGGAAGTATAAGTGCGGTACCTAACCCCTGGAAGGTATTGCTAGGAAGATATGTATTTCAGTTTTTTTATTTGCTGTACCCGATTCTGGTCGCACTGTTTGTTTATGCCTGCTGTGATGTTGAGTATAAGAACAACAACTATAAGGTACTGTTTACTTTACCGCTTGACAAGTCGAAGATATTTTTTTCAAAGGCTATTTTTATGCTGCTAACCATACTGTTTTCTATACTATTTGCCTATGCAGCCTTCTTGATCAGTGGGTATGTACTGAGTTTGATCTACCCGGTGCTCGGTTTCCAGAATTACGATTATAGGTTGGTGATTTTCGTGACGTTTCTGAAGCTTTTGATTACGCTATCGGCTATTTCGATGATTCAATTGGCATTAAGTCTGCTATTCAGAAGCTTTATTTATCCCATTGGCGTGAGCATGTTTATGTTGGTGTTTTCGGTATTTGTAGCTCAAAAGAATTTTTCTGATTTTATTCCTTACACTGGTACTTATAAGGCCTTCATGAATATAATGAATGAAAATGATGTCTTTGAAAGACTTGATTATAGTAATATTGCTATGATCATTTTCTTTATGCTGATCAGTTTTTACATTTTTAAGAGGAAAGGCCTTTTTAAATAGTTGATCGCTTATTTTCGGTCTAGTTCTTTCTTAAAGGTGCTTGGTGACTGTCCATATTTCTTTTTAAATGCTGAGGCAAAATAGGACGCTGAGGAGAAACCGACGTTGCTGTAGATCTCATTGATATTGAGTCCGTCGGCCATCAGGCTTTTTGCTTTTTTGAGTCTCCTTTCGACAATATACTCGCTGATGCTACAGTCGAGCAATTGTTTGACTTTACGATAAAGTTGCACACGCGAGAGGTTGAGCTCGCCAGCAATATCGTCGACACTCAGCCGCTGATCGGACAGTTGTTTCGATTCGACAATAGCCGAAAAGCTATTGAGAAATCGCCTGTCGCTTTCATTAATGGTATCTGACTGTGTTGAATCAAATTGCTCGACATTACTACTATATTTTTCTTTAAGCTGATGCCGTGATTGTAGCATATTGGCAATCCTTGCCCGAAGGAGTGCGGCATTGAAGGGCTTGGTTATATAATCATCTGCTTTCAGGAGACTTCCTTCAAGGATCGTCTCTTCATTGGCTAATGCGCTCAACAGAATGACAGGAATATGGGCTGTCTGGTAGAATGTTTTGATGTCTTTGAGGATATCTAGTCCGCTGCCGTCAGGCAACATGATATCGGTGAGTACCAAATCTGGGAAATGTGCTTTCATCAGGGTGCTGGCTTGATGCGAATCTCTCGCTAAAAAAAGATTATAGTCGTTTTTCAAGATTGAGCTCAGGTAACCCCTGATTTCATCATCATCTTCAACAATCATAATGCTCTTCGATTTATTGGAATGAAAAGAGAGATTCTTGTCAGGAGATTTTACTTCAGTATCCAGAAAGTCTTGTTGCTTGAACACAGGTTTTACACCGGATACAGCTGCTATGATCTCCTCCTGTTGATAATGGGTATTTCCGATAGGCATGCGCAGGGTGAAGATCGAACCATGGCCCAATTTGCTGCTGGCTGTGATCTGGCCATGATGCAGCTCGACGATCTGTTTGACGTAGGCCAAACCGATCCCGGATCCATTCCGGCTGCCTGTTCCCTGATAGAAGGGATCAAAAATATGCTCGATATCAATGGGCGAGATCCCTAGACCATTATCCAGCACACGTAAATAGAAATAATCTTTGAAGTTATTTTCTTCGAGTGAAATTTCAATTCTACCACTGGTTGTGGTATGTTTTATCGCATTGGAGAGGAGGTTGGATAAGACCTGTTCCATCAGATATTCGTCAATCCAGACCTCTTTGAGCATACTCTTATTGATGTAGCTGATCGATATTCTGCTTTTTTTGAGCAGTGGTTTAAAACTGTTGATGACCTGCTGAATAAAAGGGTCGATATGTACTGCTGATACCTGAAGCTTTATTTTTGCCTTGCTGATCCGATGGATGTCGATCAGGTCGCTGACGAGTCGCTGCAATTTTTTTGCACTCCTTTTGACTCGTGATAATTGTTCTCTGATATCTTCTGATAGATCTTTTCGCATTTCGAGATCCTCGATAGGCGCCAGGATAAGGGTGAGGGGTGTTTTAAACTCGTGGGAGATATTGGTGAAAAAATTGTTTTTGATTTCTGCGGCTTGCTGAATCTGACTACTCATTTCAACGATTTGTTTCTGCTGGGATAAGATCTCGCCGTTCTGGATTTCAAGGTGTTTGTTTTTTTCCCAATTGCTTTTGATAACGATAATAGAAATGCCACCAAATACGACTGCGAGTACCAAACTGACAACGAGAACATTTAGAACAGATTTTTGATTTTGATAAATCCGATTTTGCTCAGTGATAAATTCCTGTCTTGTGTCGATGTCTACCTGCTGCTGTTGTATCTTTTGTGACTGTAGTGCCAATAGTTCGGCATTTGTTCTGTCGATCACAGCGGTGGCGAGGATATTTTCGCGTCGATATGGTTGATTGTTGATAATCGCCAGCGCCGTTCTGATCGCTTCGGTTCCGCCAGTGGGGTAGAGTATAGAGGCATACATATGACCTTTTATTATCTGCTCAAGACCATTGCCCGGTCCAGGCAGCGCATCTACACCGATGATTTTAATATCTTTTTGGAGCTGCGCCTCGTCCAGTGCTTTTTTTACTCCCATGGCCATTTGGTCATTGAAGGTAAAAATAATATCACTTTGTGTCATTTGAGCAATATGCTCACGCATTTTGGTATAGGCTATATTCTTTTCCCACCCACCGTGGATAATAGCACTGACCTGGATGCCGCTTGCCGCGGATATGCTTTGCATAAATCCCTTTTCACGCTCAATCGAGGCAGAGGTACCCGATAAGCCTGTTACTAATCCGACCCTACCTTTACCTTGGAGGACAGCCTGGCTATATTGACCGGCCAGTTTTCCGATGGCAAGGTTGTCGGCACCCACATAAGCATTGTATTGACCTGAAGAGGTTTTGCGATCTGTTACAATCACCGGTATTTTACGCTGGAATACAGAGTCAACGATCGGTGTAAGCGGTTCGGCCTCATTGGGTGACACAATCAACAGGTCGATACCCGCTTTGGTCAGCTCGCGTATCTGATCAATCTGCACAGCATTATTGCCTTGAGCATCGCGGTATAAGAATTCAATATCGGGATCAAAGGAGAGTTCCCGTTTCATTTCTTCAAGCATAGTTTGCCTCCATGCATCATTCCCAATGCACTGCGAAAAAGCAATGACCCGCTTCTTTTTCTGGTTTGCCGATTGACATCCCCAAAAAAGCAGCAGGACCAATATGCCATAGACGGTATATTTTCCCATGTTTATTTCCCCTTTACTATCCGAATATACATCATTTCAGTTTTTTTAGATAATAAGCGCAAGGTTAGTGTATTCTTTACACTAAAAAGAGATGGCTGAAATATGTATCATTTTCTATAAGATATGTCTAAAAACTGAAAGTTTAAAAATTATGATTTAGTATAATGTATTGATAAACAATGTTTTGTGTTGTTTCTGAAATTGTTACATAAATAAATGTTTTTGCTGTGTACAAATTTAAGTACCCGTGAAGCCAGGGTTAAATTTGGGTTAATCAATTATAGATGATAAGATGAACAAAAACACGGTATTGGCTTGGTCTTTTGTAGTGGCATTAGGCGGATTTTTATTTGGCTTTGATACAGCTGTTATTTCGGGAGCTGAAAAAGCAGTACAGGAGCATTGGCATTTGAGTGAGTTTCAGCATGGGCTTACGATGGCCATCGCGTTAATAGGTACGGTCGTTGGCGCGGCATTGGGCGCTTTGCCTTCGGACAAGCTCGGTCGCAAAAATACACTATTTGTTGTAGCCGCATTATATTTTATTTCAGCGATCGGAAGTGCGCTGGCCAATGACTGGACAATTTTTATTTTATTCCGGTTTTTGGGCGGTATTGGTGTTGGTGTGTCTTCGGTAACGGCACCTATTTATATTTCCGAAATTTCACCCGCCGCTTCACGGGGCAAACTGGTAGGTCTCTTCCAATTCAATGTGGTACTGGGTATTTTGATTGCTTATTTATCAAACTATTTTATCGGACAGGTAGGGGAAGAATCCTGGCGCTGGATGCTGGGTGTACAGAGTTTTCCGTCGCTACTGTTTTTTGTGCTGATTTTCTTTATTCCAGAAAGTCCCAGATGGCTGCTATTGCATAAGAATAATCTATCTGAAGCAACAAAGATCATGCAGCGAATCAATTCTGAGGGCTATGAGCTTGAGATCGAGAAAATTCAGGCCTCGAAAGATGCAATGGCAGGTGAAGGCAAATTATTTATACGGGAAAACGCCAGACCAATTTTATTGGCCTTCTGTTTTGCGCTGTTCAATCAGCTCTCGGGTATCAATGCGATTATCTATTATGCACCGCGTGTTTTTGAAATGGCAGGCCTCGGTTCCCAAAGTTCCTTGCTTTCCACGGTAGGAATCGGAGTGATCAACTTTATTTTCACTTTGGTGGCTATCAATTTTATAGATAAGGTAGGTCGCAAAAAACTGATGCTGGTGGGTTCTATCGGATTGATCGTATCCCTCGCACTGGTATCGCAGGCTTTCTATACAGGGCAAACAACAGGATTTGCGATTACAATCTACCTGATGAGTTTTATTGCCTTCTTTGCCTTCTCTCAGGGAGCTGTGATCTGGGTGTTTATTTCCGAAATTTTTCCGAATGATGTGCGTGCTAAAGGCCAGACATTTGGCAGTTTGACCCATTGGGTAATGGCTGCGATTATTACTTTTTGTTTTCCGGCGCTGACAGAGATGCTCGGTGGTGGCGGTACCTTTCTGATTTTTGCACTATTTATGGTATTGCAGCTTGTTTATGTACTGAAATTTATGCCCGAAACAAAAGGACGGTCGCTGGAAGATATGGGACAGACCATCAATTTACATTAAGTATCGCGCTTTTATTGATCTAATCGCTTATGCGTACAAATAATAATGACAATGAAAAACCTGAATAAATTAATACAAGGAGTTTGTTTCGGAGAAGTTCTTTGGGATAATTTGCCGACCGGGAAAAAACTGGGCGGGGCTCCGTTAAATGTTGCTTATCATCTCAATAAGCTTGGCGTTGTTGCACAAATGCTTACCCGTGTCGGAAGGGATGAAAATGGCTATGAGCTGCTTGCCGTATGTGAACAGCTGGGGATCCCGACAACCTTCTTTCAGTACGATGATAGCTTGCCGACCTCTACCGTTGAAGTGACGATTGATGCAGACCGTAATGTACAATACGATATTGTATACCCTGTTGCCTGGGACAGAATTACAGCGGGACCGGCAGTGCTGGAAGCTGTTTCCAAAGCTGACTTCTTGGTGTATGGCAGCTTGGCCTGTCGCGATGATGTGAGTTTTCAAAGCCTATTGACCTTATTAAAGGAGGCTCCCTTCAGGGTCATGGATGTCAATTTGCGTGCTCCTTTTTTTGGTCCTCATCGGGTACATGAACTATTGCGCTACGCGGATCTCGTTAAGATGAATGCCGAGGAACTGTATATTATCGCTGAATGGAGTGGGGCACCTTCAACGTACACGGATCAGCAGCGGGTGGATCTACTGTTAGATTGTTTCTCTATTCAGGAAGCTATTGTTACCTACGGCGCCGCAGGAGCAGTATACCATCATAAAAAAGCAAATATCAGCTATCATTTTCCTGCGTTGAAAGTACAGGTGGAAGATACCATCGGAAGCGGAGATTCGTTTTTAGCGGCTTTTTTGACCAAGCGGTTTCAGATGGCAGAAGGAATAGCCTTGGAGGAAGTGCTCGAGTTTGCAGCCACTTTAAGTGGGTTTGTGACGCAGAGCAGCGGTGCATGTCCCGCTTATAATGCGGAAGATATCAACCGCTTTCACTGGCTGAATCCCATCTTCCGTGATAGTGAACGGAAAATGAAACAGTAAAAAGCTTATGATGCAAAAAAGGGAAAATGCGAAATAAGCAACAGCAAGAAAAATAATCAAATTAATAATCTACTTATAATAACCAATTATGTTTACAAGACAGCAAGCTATGTTGCTTCCGTCTTTGGCTCTCTTTTCAGTTGTTGCTTTTGCGCAGCAAACAGAAATCAGGGGGCGGATTGCGGACAGCGGAACAGCCGCTCCCATCGTTGGAGCGTCGTTAGTGCTCAAGGGAACCAGTCAGGCAACGAAGACAAATGAAAAAGGGGAATTTGTACTCCAGCTATCGGGCAACAACGGTACAGTGGAAATAACCTATGTTGGCTACGAATCCCAGACAATACTATTGGGGGACAAGAAATTTTTGGATATCCGGTTGCTCAGTACCGAAAAAGGACTTGATGAGGTGGTTGTCACCGGCTATCAGCGAGAGCGCAAGAAGGATCTGACCGGCGCCGTGAGTGTCGTCAATGTGACCGAAATGATGAAAGCTCCTGAAAATAATCCTATGAAGGCGCTTCAGGGGCGCGTAGCGGGTATGACGGTAACTTCTGATGGTAGTCCAAGTGGCGCGGCCACTGTACGGATGCGTGGTATCAGCTCCATCAACAGCAGCCAAGATCCACTCTATGTTATCGATGGTATACCGACACAAGGTGGGATGCATGAGCTCAATTCCAACGATATCGAGAGCATTCAGGTATTAAAAGACGCCTCCTCGGCAAGTATCTACGGCTCACGCGCTGCAAATGGTGTTATCGTGATCACAACAAAAAGAGGGAAACTTGGAGCGCCAAAGCTTACTGTAGACGCTTATGTGACCAGTACACATTTTAATAATCGCATGAAGGTGCTCAATGCACAGCAGTATGGTCAGGCGCTATGGCAGGCAACAATCAATAGCGGCGGTAATCCGAATAGCAATAATATCGGCTATCAATTTGAGTGGAACAACGATGCCAATGGCGTGCCACAGCTCAACAATGTGTTTGTATCCAAATATATCGATCGCGAACATACCATGTATGCCGCAGATACCGATTGGTTCAATGAAGTTTCCAAACCGGGCTTACTCCAATCGTACAATGCGACTTTGAGTTCGGCTACGGAAAAATCAAGCTCTTATTTTTCCGTAGGATATCTGCATAATAGTGGAACACTTCGGTATACGGATTTCCAACGTATATCAGCCCGGATGAATGCCGATTATAAACTGTTTGACGGTAAGTTGGTTGTCGGTGAGAATTTTACAGTGAACAACACGGGAGAAGTGCAGGTGCCCGGGGATGTGCTTGATCTATCCCTGAAGGCATTGCCGGTCATACCTGTACATACCGTAGATGGAATTGGTTGGGGCGGTCCCGCCCTTGGGATGAACGATCGTCATAACCCGATGCGCCTGTTGCATGATAACAGGAATAATAAATACAATTACTGGCGCCTATTTGGAAATGTTTACGCCGATTTGCAGCTTATCAAAGATTTGCATTTACGCACAAGCTATGGCATAGACTACAGTAATTTTTACAAACGTAACCTGGAAGTTTCCTATCGCTCAGGTTTTATGAGTAGCAGTCGAAGTGCTGTCAATATGGAACAGTCTCAGGGATTAAAGTGGACCTGGTCGAATACTGCAACATACAGAAAAGAGATTGACAGACACACGATAGATCTACTGGCTGGTGTAGAAATGAACCGACAGAACGATATCAATTTTAATGCATATACAGCGGGAGATGGCGCTTTCGCTATTGAAACACCAGAATACATGTGGCCCGGTGTAAGTACAGGGACAGCCGCCGTTGGCAGTGGTTCCACAGGTTTTTCGCTCCTTTCATACTTTGGAAAAGCAAACTACTCTTTTGATGACCGCTACCTGGCCTCATTCACCGTGAGACATGACGGTTCTTCCCGTTTTGGAAAAAACAACCGCTTTGCAACCTTTCCGGCTGTAACAGCAGGATGGCGAATCTCATCCGAACGATTTATGGCTGGTACCAAGGATTATATCTCTGATCTTAAACTGCGTGCCGGCTGGGGGCAGACCGGTAATCAGGGCATCGGTAACCTGGCGACCTATGCGCTCTTTGTACCTGAATATGGGGTGGGTGACCCCACCTGGAATATTGTCGATGGTACCGCTTATGATCTTTCAGGTACCGGAACAGGGACTCTCCCTTCCGGATACCGAAAAATCCAGACTGAAAATAATGATCTAAAATGGGAAACAACGACGCAGACCAATATCGGCCTGGACTTCACACTGTTCGGTCAGAGTCTCTATGGATCAGTCGATTGGTACATTAAAGCGACAAAAGATATGCTGATCAATCCTGCTTATATCGGTGTCGTCGGTGAAGGTGGCTATCGCTGGGCTAATGGTGCTTCGATGGAAAATAAAGGTTTGGATATTACGACAGGATACCGCAATAAGACTGCTTTTGGTTTAGATTATGATGTGACCGCAGTCTTTTCGTCGTATAAAAATAAGGTGACCCATTTGCCCGAAGCCGTGGAAAACTCCTATGGTGGTCGTCAGGGTGATAATATTATCGGTAGGCCATTGGGCTCATTCTATGGTTACTTAACGGATGGGATCTTTCAGAATCAAAAAGAGGTTGATGATCATGTTAACCAGACCGGTAAAGGCATTGGCCGTTTGCGTTACCTTAATGTCTATGGTGCTGATCAGCAGATCACAGATATGGACCGAACGTGGATCGGCAGCCCGCATCCCGATTTTTCCTATAGCTTGAATATTGCATTGAAGTATAAAGGATTTGATCTGTCCGTCTATTTTCAGGGGGTACAGGGGATAGACGTTGAAAACTGGTTGAAAAAACAGACTGATTTCTGGAGTGTCGATGATGTGAACTCCAATAAAGGTGTACGGTTACTCAATGCCTGGACTCCACAGAATCCAACCTCGACAATTCCGGCTTTGCAGACAACAAACAATAACGATGAGGGGCGTCTGTCCAATTATTTTATCGAAAACGGATCCTATATGAAGCTTCGAAACCTCTCGCTTGGCTATACCTTACCAACGGCAACAGCTTCTCGCTTACGTATGAGCCGCCTACGTGTGTATGTTACCGGACAGAACCTGTTTACAGTTAAATCGAAGAATTTTACAGGCGTAGATCCTGAGAATGTAGGTTGGGGGTATCCGATCCCGACGACATGGACCGCGGGGGTAAATATTGGCTTTTAGAAGAGAGAACCAAAAGCCTTTGCGGATGAGAGGGGAATAGATGCGACGAGAAACCAAAACAATAAATCCATGGAAATATGGAATATTAAAAAATAGAATTCCAATGAAAAAAATAACCAATAAAATCGCGATAATGATGGTGTTTGCAGGGCTGCTGTCCGGATGCACCAAGTTCTTGGATCAGACACCTAATGGTGTACTGAGCTCCGATCAGGTAAAGGAACCAGAAAGATTACTGACAGCCACTTATGCAGCTTTAGGCAATGACCATTATGATGTGCCTTTTAGCTTATGGCCTTATGGTACAGTACGATCTGACGATGCATATAAAGGTGGATCGGGACCGCAGGATATACAGACGTTCCATTTTCTTGAGGTCTCCAGTAATGTCACGACCAATTTTGCGGAGGTGGATAAACTGTGGTTTCAGCTTTATGTTGCTATTTCACGGGCTAATACCACCATCAAAACGATTCAGGAAATGAACAATTTTGATGGCAAGGAGGGGAAGTTGGCCGAAGCGAAATTCCTACGGGGACACTTCTATTTTATGCTCAAAACGCTTTTTAAATATGTACCCTATATTGATGAAAATGTACCGGTAGATAGCTATGAGACCGTATCAAATAGAGCATTGAGCAATGATGCGCTCTGGCAAAAGATTGTCGATGATTTTCAATATGCAGTAGATCATTTGCCAGCTGTACAAACGGAAGTCGGTCGTGCCAATCGAATTGCGGCGGCGGCTTATCTTGCTAAAACATATCTGTACAAAGCCTATCGTCAGGATAACGAAGAACGACATGCGCTAACTGGAATCAATCCGGGAGATCTGGAAAAAGTATTGCAGAATACGGACATCGTACTTGCATCAAACCATGCTCTTGAAGCAGATTTTGCCTTTAACTTTTTGCCGGGGAAATATGAAAATGGTACTGAAGCACTGTTTTCAATACAATTTTCAAAAGATGATGGTACGAAATTCGGCCGTGTGAATTTCTCGGATCTGCTTTCTGTACCGATGGGTCTGGGCTGTTGTGATTTCAACAAACCTAGCCAGAATTTGGTGAACGCATTCCGTACAACGGGAAAAGGGGTACCGCTTGATAATTACAATACATTGAATAGCTTCAATGCATCGGAAAAATACGACCCAAGGTTATTCCATACTGTGGCAATTCCGGGATTACCTTATAAATATAATACCAAACGCATTTACGAGGAGAGCTGGAACCGCAATCCTGCGGACTATTCAGTGTATGCTTCGTTGAAGGAGAATGTCGATCCAGATTGCGATTGTTTTGTTCCGATGGCACCATTCTTTGCAAATACAAAAAACCGTATTGTCCTGCGTGTTGCCGATGTCCTATTGATGCGTGCTGAGGCGCTGATTGAATTGCACCGTCCCGTCGAAGCTTTACCGCTGATCAACCAGTTACGTATCCGTGCAAAAAATAGTGCAACCATGACGGGCTATGCAACGGATAAAATGTTGGTAGAAACCTATAAAAATGGAGATAACATTATATGGAATGAGGAGAATGCACGGAAGGCTTTACGTGCGGAACGTCGTCTGGAATTGGCGATGGAAAATGGTCGCTTCTTCGACCTGGTACGCTGGGGAATCGCAGAACAGACCATGAATGCTTATTATGAAACAGAGAAATCGCGTCGTTCTTATTATGCCGCAGCTCATTTTATAGCGAATAAGAGTGAATATTTGCCTATTCCGGAAGCACAAATCAGGCTGAGCAAATACCTATACAAGCAGAATCCGGGATATTAACTAACATATTAACCAATTTATACCAATGAGAACATTAAAATATAACATCGGATTGGGGCTTCTGCTTATAGGGTTGTTTTCAGCTTGTAAACAGGACGTTGAAAGCGCTCTTGATCTACATGCGGACGTAGACATCTTGTCTTTTAAAGTTGGTACGGCCATAGGGACGATAGATCAGCAGAAAGGCAGCATCAGCGTGCTGGTACCGGCAGGGACAGATCTATCAGCGCTTGCTCCTGTAATTGTATTGCCGGGTGAAGCGAGGGTATCTCCAGCTTCGGGCATGGCGCAAAATTTTTCCTTTTCTTCCACGAAACCAGTTACATATCGTGTATATAACGGCAATTTATATAATACTTATCAGGTTACTGTCAGAGAAATAAAGGCGGAAATAACGGCTTTTCGTATCGGAGACCGCTCAGGACTAATTGACCAGCAAAATAAGCAAATCAAAATTTATCTACCATTGGGAACAGATTTGAAAAATCTTACACCATCTGTCGAGTTTACATCGGGAGCAAGCATTGCACCGGGACTAGGCGAATTTGTGAATCTGAGTTCCCCAGTAAAATATACGCTTACCTATATGGGGCAAACATTTCAATATACCGTAACGGCCATACTCGGCGAGGAACCAAAGCAGGTACTGACAATTTATAATGGTGAAACTATTGTACCGCATTTTGATGGTCTGGGTGTAAGTGGGGTAGACTCACCTTATTCTAATCCAAAAACGAAAGGTACCAATGCCACTCCTTTCTGTGCATCCTTTATCAGAGATGCTGAAACAGGAGCTGGCTGGCACGGTGGCGCATTATGGAATGCCAATAAGGTGAATATTAACCCCGCAGCGTACAACCGTTTCTCTATCATGATATTGAAGGATGTGGAAGGAGATGTACAGCTGGAGATCCAGTCGGATGGCGAACAGAATAAAGATTGGCTACGGGCAAGGTATGTGAAAGCACATGTCGGTGAATGGCAGGAATTGATCTTTGAAATTCCTGTTGGGAGAACAGCAAACATCAATAATATTCTTGTAATGCCCCATGAACATCCCAATGGACAACCGGTGGTTTTCCCGACCCAGCGGATGTATTGGGACGAGTTGAAGGCATTGCCAAAAGAATAGCCGGAGTAAATAATTGGAATATGGTTTTATTAGGAGATTTTAAATGAAAACTAACTTGTATTTATTTCCAGCATTATGCTTTATAGCGTTGCTGACGAGCTGTAAAAGTGGGGATCAGACCCTGCCTGTTGACAAACCTGATGCCCCTGCTTCGGTAGACCGGTCCACCTCCTGTACCATGGTACAGGAGACGGGTCTGTTTCAGACTTTTTATAAGCCGCAGCAAGGATTTGTCGGTGATCCAATGCCTTATTATAATACCGATGACAAAAAGTACTATTTGTTCTATCTCTACGAAAATGCAAATCGCCACCCGATCTATGTTACCAAAACCAGTGATTATGCAACATTTGAAGGCTTTACGGAAATATTGCCTGCTGGCACTACCGGAAGTCAGGATGAATGGATTGGAACAGGCAGCTTTATTAAGAGAGGTCAGACTTACTACTGTTTTTATACTGGTCATAACGGTAACCTGAATCCGGCTGAAAAGGTGATGGTCGCAACATCGGCCGACTTGCTGAACTGGACGAAACAGCCTGTGGAGAAAATACAGGCCGCCGTGGGCTATGACCAGAATAATTTTAGGGATCCACATGTATACTGGGACGAAAGTCGCGGTAGCTATGTGATGCTGGTCACGACCCGTAAGGATGGCAAAGGGGCGATTGCACGGTATGTATCCACGGATCTAAACAGCTGGTCTATCATAGATCCGCTGCTAGCGACTGCAGCATCCGCAGTAGGTAAACATGAGATTGAAACGGATGCTGAAATATTGGAATGTCCAGATATCTTTAAAATGGGCAGTAAATGGTATTTAACATTTTCACGGATAAATAGGGATGAGCACCGGAAGACTTTTTATCGAATTGCTGAATCTCCGGATGGCCCCTGGAGGATCTGTCATGATGCAGATGGTCATCATGAAACTTTCGATGGTTTATTTCTATATGCTGGCAAGACAGCTACGGATGGAACGATGCGCTATCTCTCGGGTTGGTGTTCAACAGGTCAGACGGTGAACAGCAACAATGAATTACCTTGGTCAGGAAGTTTAATCTCGCATAAATTAGTTCAGGGACCGACGGGGAGATTGTATCCAACTATTCCTGCTGCAATAAACAATAAGTTTAATAAAGAACTGGCTTTTGAAAAGCTGAATGCAGTTGGAAATGTTTCTGAAAATAATAAAACATACAATATTACAGCACGGTCTGGCGCAAGAAGTTATGCACGATTCAACCGTAATACAGCTAGCGTTAAAATGTCGCTGACAATAGATGCTTCGCAGTCAGATCATTTCGGTTTCACCTTTGGCGCATGTGACAATCCTTCGGAGCTGTATAGTATTGCCTTTGATCTGACGTCTTCAAACCGTTGGGGTATGCCTGCACTATTTATGAATCGAGAAACGGGCTTAGAAGGAACCGCCGGTAAAACAGAACTTAATTTTACGCCATTGATTGTGCCTGCCAATAAGGTCTTTGATGTAAAAATTGTAATCGAGAAATCGATCTGTGTGGTTTACGTAAATAATAACGTTGCTTTTACCAATCGGATCTATAAAATGGATCAGAACCCCTGGACAATTTATGCAGATCAGGGTACGATCAAAGTCAATACATTGAAAGTAGAGAAATCATAAGAATTTTAATTATTTTATCGGATAAGGCCCGGTGAAGATAATGTGATATAAAACTTAATAAGATATGGATAGAATAAAGAAATATGGAACCATCATGCTCTTTGCGAGTTTGTTGAGTTCAGCTTTTGCTCAAGTAGGACAGCGAGACATGAATCAGGCTGTTGAAAAATACCGGCCGATCTTCCATTTTACCCCCAAACAGGGCTGGATGAATGATCCCAATGGAATGGTGTATATTAATGGGAATTACCATCTCTTTTTTCAGCATAACCCCGAAAAATCTGTTTGGGGACCCATGCACTGGGGGCATGCCATTAGTAAGGATCTGATTCATTGGGACGAACAAAAAATTGCTTTGTATCCCGATAGCTTGGGAACGATCTTTTCGGGAAGTGCAGTGATTGATAAGAATAATACCGCTGGTTTTGGAAAGGGGGCTATGGTTGCTATTTTTACGCATCATAATCATCAAGAGGAAGACCGTAAAACCGGTCTACACGAAAATCAGAGTTTGGCCTATAGCCTGGATCAGGGAGTAACCTGGACCAAATATAAAGGCAACCCGGTATTGCCAAATCCAGGGATTTGGGATTTTCGGGATCCAAAGGTGATGTGGTTCGAAAAATCAAAAAGCTGGATTATGACCCTGGCAACTAAAGATTGTATTACCTTTTATTCATCCAAAGATTTAAAAGAGTGGAAAAAGGAGAGCGAATTTGGTAAGGAAGGGGGAGCACATGGTGGAGTCTGGGAATGTCCTGACCTGATTCCAATGAAATATCAAGGTGAAACCAAATGGGTATTATTGGTCAGCATCAATCCGGGAGGCCCCAATGGTGGTTCGGTAACACAGTATTTTGTAGGTGATTTCGATGGGCATCAATTCCAGCCAGCAGATACATCAATCAAATGGCTGGATTGGGGACCAGATAATTACGCGGGTGTAACCTGGAGCAATTTAGGAGAGCGGCACCTGATGATCGGTTGGATGAGCAACTGGCAATATGCCAATGTGGTGCCAACGACGCACTGGCGCTCATCTTCGACAATCCCGCGTGAACTAGCTTTGCAAAAGATAAATCAAAAATATTATGTAAGCAGCAATGCAGCACCCGAGGTGACTAAAGCATTTCAGTCTGTAAAAAAATATCAGGCAAATCAATCCAAAGAGCTCACTGTACAGGAGCAGCTGTCGCAAGCATTTCGGTTGGAGATCAATAAGCTAAAAGTACAGAATTTTAAACTTATTTTGTCTAATGCTATTGGAAATGAGTTGGTTGTCGGTTATGCCAAAGATCAGGATGCATATTATATTGATCGTTCAAAATCTGGGGAAATTGCTTTCAATGCAGATTTCCCAAAAAGAAGCACAGCAGGACGACTATCCAAAAGCGAAACATTATCATTAAGCCTATATATCGATGTCAGTTCTGTAGAGCTCTTTGCTGACGGTGGATTAACCGCAATGACAAGCTTGTTTTTTCCAGAGGAACCAATGACACGGATACGTATAGTGGGCGATAATAACCTAATATTTCGGGATATAAATATTGCCACATTCAGGGACAAATAAACAATTTATGCATAAAAACAAAGGGGCCTTTTTAAAAAAAGGCCCCTTTGTTTTATAGCCTAAGCCGATCGCAATCAGGTTACTACCACATTGTAAAATAAATACCTGATTAGCTAGAATAATTTTAAAGACTAGTTTCGATTTGATATATTTAACAGTTGTTTTGCGGGATGACAAATACTAGACCTAATTTGTAACGCCAATTTACTTTTTAGCGAAGGCGCTTTTGCGATGAACTTTTATGTATAACACAATATAATAATGACACTTAATTTTTTTAAATGGAAATGCGCAGCGGCAGTGGGAATGCTTTTGTGTATGACCGAGGGATCATTTGCCCAGACAAAATCAATACCTTATGAAGGTGTGCCCGGATGGACCGAAAGCCAGAATAAACGGATGGAATGGTTTAGAGAAGCACGTTTTGGACTTTTTATCCACTGGGGGCTGTATAGTGCTGCTGGAGGTAGTTTTGAAGGAAAGCAATATCCTCAACATTACGCTGAATGGATCCAGACCTGGGGGAAAATCCCCAGCAAGCAGTACGCTGCGGTGCTGAAACCAAAGTTCACCCTACGTTCGTTTGAACCTAAAGCCTGGGCACGTCTGGCTAAAAAAGCAGGAATGAAATATATGGTATTGACTTCCAGACATCATGAAGGCTTTAGCCTATTTAATAGCCAGCAACCATATGCTGTAAAAAATGAGATTACAGGAAGTGCCAACTTATCCCCCAAAGGTAGGGATTTATATAAAGAGATCATGACCGCATTTCGTCAGGAGGGACTGAAAGTAGGTGCTTATTATTCTTTGCTCGACTGGCAGCATCCAGATTCCTACGAAGCTTTTAATCTGAATCCTAACACAGACAATCATAAACCTGATCATGACCGCTACAAGGAATATCTCTATGGGCAGGTCAAAGAACTTGCTCAGAATTACGGTCCACTGGATATGCTCTGGCCTGACTTTAGCAGCAAACAGCATCAAGGTGAGGCTTGGGGAACAAAACGCATGTTGACAGATCTGATCAAATGGCAGCCCAATATCATTATCAACAACCGGTTTTGGGATGGGTTAGAAAACAAAAATGGTGATATTGGAACCCCTGAAAAATATATTCCGCCAACGGGACTTCCGGGCATGGATTGGGAGGTTAGCCATACAATGAACGAAAGTTATGGCTATAGTGCGCACGATCAAAATTGGAAGAGCTTTCCTAAAATCATGCAATTATTTGTAGAAACGGTAAGCAAAGGTGGTAATTTTCTGCTCAATGTAGGGCCTGATGGGGATGGAGCTATCCCTGCACCAGCGATTAAAATTATGGAGCGTATAGGTGATTGGATGCAGATCAATAAGGAGGCAATCTATGGTACCACAGCAAGTCCTTTTCAGGCATTGGACTGGGGCTATTGCACGCAAAAAGAAGGTAAATTGTATTTACATATATTTGATCGACCTGCCAGCGGAAAAATTGATCTACCGATCAAAAACAAAGTCGCTGTTGCCTATGCGTTGGCAAATCCAAAAAACAAGCTGAAGGTTGTGGTGGATAAGGGGAGACCTGTGATTCCAGTTGATGCTTTCGACATTGAAAAAGGACCGAAGGTAATTCTTGTCGAAATTCAGGGAAAACCATATGTGGAAGAGAATCTGACGCAGACTCAGGCGGATGGACGTATTGTGATGAATGCAAATAACGCTAAATTGCTAGATGGAAAAGGACTTAAAATCATTGGTGCAACGACACATGACCCCAATCGTCCAAATGCCATCGGACAATGGAAAGATAGCAATGACCGGATCTATTGGGACATCAAAATCCAAAAACCAGGTAAATACCGTGTATTGATCAGTTATTTGCCAAATGCAAAACATAAAGGTAAGGTGATACTTTCGGCACTTGGACAGCAGCTTCCATTTGCTTTTGGTACGGAAAATGGAAAAGGATTTAAAGAGATGGAACTGGGTACAGTTGAAGTATCGCAGCAGGTTATCGGCGAGCCGAGCACCAGGGTTACATTACAGGCAACGGCAATTGAAGGTGATATGTTGCCAGAGATTGCATCGCTTACGTTGGTGCCGGTGCAGGAATAAGTTAATAGGATAAGTACAATTGTACCGACTGTTTTTAACAGTTGAGCCAGAGCAGCCCCGGCAAATATATATTGCTGGGGCTGTTTTGTATAAAGTTGTCTTTAAAAAATATGTTAATATATCTGAAAAGGAAGCTTGGCAAATGAGGCATGATATGATCAATAATTAAAGTAGCGAAACCGGAAAAGAATTTTTTATTCTGGAAGGATAATTGCGTTATTTGCATAAAGCAATTATGAAGCACACAATAGCAAATGAAACCTTGATATGTCTCAATTAACTATAATAGATCTGGCCAAAAGACTAGGCTTGTCAAAATCCACGGTTTCCCGTGCTTTTCGGGATAATGTGGATATTAATCCAGCTACCAAAGCTCGTATATTGGCTATGGCCGAGGAAATAGGCTTTTCCCCAAATGTGTACGCGAGCAGTCTCAAAGCGAATAAGAGTCTGACAATTGCAATTATTATTCCTGAATTTGGGAATAAATTTTTCTCGCAGGCGATTAAAGGGATAGAGGCTGTGGCACGTTCTAAAGGTTATCATACGTTAATTTATGTGACTGATCATCAGGTTCAGAATGAAGCTTCTATTGTACGCTCGCTGGCTAATGGACGCGTTGATGGAGTGATTCTCTCGGCATCTGGCGAAGGAAAAGATCATTCGCATATCCAGCTACTGGAAGAACGGGGGATACCTGTCATGTTTTTCGACCGTGCCTACGATGACTGGAAAGGAGGCTATGTGACCGGTAACGACGCGGAAGCAGCTTATCTGGCGACGAAGCATTTGATTGAAAATGACTGCAAAAAAATTGCTTACCTAGCTATAGATCCCAATATATCTATTGGTAAAGTGCGTAAAGATGGGTACGAGAAAGCCCTTTTGGAGGCAGGAATTCAGATTAACCCCAAACTGATCCTGGATACGGTCAATGATGCTGAACAGAATATGACTGATATAAAAAACCTTATCGAACAGGAAAAACCCGATGCCATATTCGCATCGGTTGAACGACTTGCAATCTCCAGCATACGGGTAGCAAAACAGTTAAAGATACATATACCCGAACAGCTGAAAATAATATGTTTTTCTTGTTTGGATATTGCAGATTTGATAGATCCTGCACTCAGCCTTGTCAAACAACCTGCCTATGAGATGGGAGAATTGGTTACAAAATTCCTGCTGGATAAGATGGAAAACCCCAGTAATGAAAAGTTTGCTAATTCGGTTTATCTTGATTCTCAGCTTATTTTTCAAAAATCTAGCTTGAAATAAATCAAAAAATATTTGGTTTTCGTTGAACCATTATTTAGCTTTGATTTATCATCGGGAACATTCCCGGTGATAATTAAATAATCAATTTGTGTAAAACATTGGATAGGGTAAATCAGCAAATCGCTTGAAAGCGATTTCTTTTTACATTGATTTCGGGAACGTTCCCATAATCTCTTCCAATCAAAGCTAATTATCGATGGGGAAGCATATCTCTCACTTAATAGGGTATTTCTGGATGATTATCCTTTTGTCTTCACATGCAAATAAAAAGGAGAATATAACTACTGAACAGGTACGCATAAACGCGCTGCTTCCGTTTGATCAGGCAAAGGGGAATGGCCTGTGGAGCGAACGCTTCATTGGCTTTAGATTACCGCAGGCACTATGCCTGCTGTGGGAGGGTAATTCTTTAGCCGATTATCTGAAACAGTCCAATCAAAAAATATGAGCATCTGATCAGGTGCATAGCTCGGGTGAGAACAAAACTAAACTAAATAAATAAACAGTTATTTTATGAACAAACAGCTATTACGTCCATTTTGGGCCTTGAACATGTTACTCGGGGTGAGTGCCACGGCATTTGCGCAGCAAGCCACGCTTCAGGGAAAAGTAATGGATCAAAAAGGAGTTTCCTTGGTAGGCGCGACACTGCGTTTCGAGGAGATTCAAAAATCACTGTCTACCAATGCCAACGGGGATTTTAGCTTGGATAGACTGAAAGCTGGGAAATTACGGCTGAAAGTAAGCATGGTCGGTTATACAGCACTCGATACCTTGATTCAGGTAAAAGATGGCAGTAATCCCTTAAACTTATATCTCAAAGCAGATGCAAGTCAATTGGAAGAAGTGGTCGTGATCGGTTATGGTACGCAGAAAAAAAGTGAACTTACTGGTTCGATCAGTACAGTTACTTCCAAAGACTTTCAAAAGGGACAGATTTCTTCACCCGAGCAATTAATTATGGGTAAAGTCCCCGGTGTACAGATCACTACAAGCGGTGGTCAACCGGGAGCAGGTAGCACGATCCGTATTCGTACTGGTGCCTCATTGAATGCCAGCAATGATCCATTGATCGTTGTAGATGGTGTTCCCTTAGCTGGTGGATCTGTATCGGGCGTAGCTAACCCCTTAAGCCTTATCAACCCCAATGACATTGAGACATTTACCATTCTGAAAGATGCGAACGCAACAGCCATTTATGGTTCACGGGCATCCAATGGCGTTATTCTGATCACAACAAAAAAAGGGAGTCGTTCGGGCACGCAAATCAATTTTTCGACACAAAATTCCTTGGCCACGGTAGGTAAAAAAGTGGACCTGCTTACAGCGGATCAGATTCGCGACTATGTCAATACAAATGGAACCGATGCCATGAAAAAGCTTCTGGGGGAGGCCAATACTGATTGGCAGGATGTGATCTATGGCAATGCATTTACCACGGACAACAACATCAATATTGCCTCCAAAGCCGGGAACATGCCTTATCGGATTTCAGCGGGATACATGAATCAGGATGGGGTGCTGAAAAATGATAACCTTAAAAGGACAACAGCAGCTTTGGCTCTGACGCCGAAATTTCTCGACAATCACCTCTCCTTAGATGTGAATGTTCGTGGTACCTGGTCAAAATCCAGGTTCGCAACACAGGATGCCATTGGTTCGGCCATTCAATTCGATCCGACACAACGCGTTTATGTGGATGACAAAAATAGCTTTGGAGGTTATTTCGAATGGATACAAGGCGGAAAGCCAAATCCCAATGCCCCCCGAAACCCATTGGCATTGCTGGAGCTACGCAAAGATCAAGGGGATGTCTTCCGAAGTATTGGTAACGCGAAAGTCGACTATAGTTTCCACTTCCTTCCGGAATTACATGCTAACTTAAATGTAGGCTACGATCTGGCCCGGTCTAAGGGAAATACATTTACACCGGCGATTGCAGCGCGTAATTTTAATGAAGGTGGTGAACGCACGGAATATAAAACGGATATTAACAACAAAACGCTTGAATTCTATTTGAAATATGATAAGGAATTACCGGAAATAAAAAGTAATATAGACGCGACACTAGGCTATGGCTACTATAAAAACAGTACCAAAGCTTATAATTTCGATCGGACCAATGAGGCTGGTGAGGTACTGACATCAGTCAATCTTCCTTTTGATAGACCCGAGAACTTATTAATCTCTTACTACGGTCGTTTGATCTATACCTATGATAATCGCTATGTACTCTCTGGAACTTTACGTACCGACGGTTCCTCAAGGTTTAGTCCCGATAACCGATGGGGATATTTCCCTTCTGTAGGTTTTACTTGGCGCGCCAAAAATGAGCGCTTACTGAAAGATATTGCTGCACTTTCGGACCTTAAGTTCCGTCTAAGCTACGGAAAAACAGGACAGCAGGACGGTATCGCCAATTATTCTTACTTGCCTAATTATACAATCGGGGGTAATCAGTCCATGTATCGTTTTGGAAATGAATACTATTATTTGTATTCACCCGTGGTCTATGATGGTGATATTCGCTGGGAAAGCACCACAACATATAATGCAGGTATTGATTTTGGTTTTAACAACAACCGTATCTACGGGAGTGTAGATTACTATTCGAAAAAGACCAGGGATCTTTTGAGTACTATTCCGATAGCTGTGGGGTCTAACTTTAGCAATTTTCTGTTGACCAACGTCGGTAATATGGAGAATCAAGGGCTGGAGTTGAACCTGCATGTTGTCCCTGTCAAATCGGAGAAATCGACCTTGGATCTGGGCTTCAACTTGACTTACAACAGGAGTAAAGTCACCAACCTGACCCTGTCCGATGATCCGAATTTTATGATTGAAACGGGGGGTATCCGCGGTGGGACAGGCAATAATATTCAGGCCCATCAGGTAGGTTACACCCCTTATAGTTTTAGAGCATTTCAGCAGGTATATGATGAACAGGGAAAACCAGTAGAGGGTTTGTATGTAGACCGGAACGGTGATGGAGTGATCAGTGATAGTGATCGTTATATGTACAAATCACCGCTTCCAAAATATCTATTGGGATTTACAGCTGCATATGCTTACCAGAAATGGTCCTTGGCAACGACACTACGCGCAAATTTGGATAACTATGTGTACGACAACGTGTCTTCCAATTTTGGCAGCAGCTACAATGTCATTGACCAGGCTTCCCTGGTGATCAACAATGCACCAGTAGATTTTCTGAATAGCAATTTCAAAGAAAAACAGCTTCAGAGTGATTATTATATCAAAAATGCCTCTTTTCTGAAAATGGATAATATCAATGTCTCGTATCAGCTTGGACAATTTATTCGAAACAGCAAAGCGAATCTTTCGATTTCGGCAACGGTGCAGAATGTCTTCACTGTTTCGAAATATAAAGGTGTAGATCCGGAGATCTCCAATGGTATTGATGACCGTTTTTATCCACGACCACGTACCTATGTATTGGGTATCAATGTCAATTTTTAGGAAAAGAAGAATGTTTAAATCGTGTATTTAACTGCGCATAAAATGAAAAAATTAAATAAATATATATCGGCTTGTTTGTTAGCACTGGCGCTATCAAGTTGCCATAAAGATTTGGATCTCAAGCCCACCAATGATGTGACTGCTGAAGTGGCTTATAAAGATTTTACTGGCTATACACAGGCTTTTGCAAGATTGTATGGTTCACTGACATTAACGAGCACTTCAGGCCCAAATAATACAGATCTGGGTGGTTTGGATGCGGGGACATCCGACTTTTTGCGTCTTTTTTGGAATGCACAGGAGCTGACGACCGACGAAGCCGCCTGCGCCTGGCTGAACGATCCCGGAATCAGCGGTTTGGATTACCTCAATTTTGATGATAGCAATCCTATGCTGCGGGGCCTCTATACACGCTGTGTATATACCGCGACACTGGTAAACGAATTTCTGAGAGAAAGCACCGATGCAAAGCTGAGTGAACGCGGTATCTCGGAAGCCGATAAAGCTGAAATCGCTTACTATCGTGCTGAAGCCCGCTTTATACGCGCTTATAATTATTGGGTATTGCTTGACCTATTTGGCAATCCGCCATTTGTGACGGAGGAAACCGCTGTGGGCAAAGTTGCCCCGCCACAGATCAAAAGGCCTGATCTTTTTGCCTATGTGGAAAAAGAGTTGTTGGCTGTGGCAGATCAGCTTAAAGGAAGTAAAAAGAATGTTTATGGTCGTGTAGACCAGGTTGCGGCTTGGGGACTACTGGCCAGACTATACCTCAATGCCGAAGTCTATCTAGGGACTGGCACTAAAAAATATACAGAGGCGATTACCTATGCCGAAAAAGTATTGAATTCGGGTTATAGTTTAGGAACGAATTATCGGCAGTTGTTTTATGCAGATAATGACCTGAACAATCCTGAATTTATCTTTTATCTACCTTATGATGGTACCAAGACCCAAAGTAAGGGTGGTACAACCTACCTGATCAATGCTGCGATCGACGCAACGATGAATCCGGGCTCCTTTGGTGTACCCGGTGGTGGCTGGGCAGGCAACAGAACCCGCGATAATATTGCTACGATTTTTGGCGACTATTCTGGCGCAACAGATAAACGCGCCATGTTCCATTTAAACGCTAGCGTTAAAATTGAGGACATTGCTGTCTATAAACAGGGCTTGGCTGTCACCAAATTCCGCAATGTCAACAAAGATAATACGGTTCCCGTTGCAGCGGAAGGATTTGTTGCTTCGGTAGATTTCCCATTGATCCGTTTGGCAGAAATGCACTTAATCTATGCAGAAGCTACCCTTCGTGGCGGTACAGGCGGAACAGTTGCTAAGGCACTTGATTATGTAAACAAATTGCGTGTAAGGGCCTATGGTAATACCAGTGGCAATTTAACGAATATCTCCTTGGACGATATCCTTAATGAACGTGTAAAAGAACTGTATTGGGAGGGATTTAGACGTTCGGATCTAATTCGCTACGGTAAATTTACGGGTGACAGTTACCTGTGGCCATTTAAAGGTGGTATGTTGGCAGGTCAGGCGGTACCAAGCTACAGAAATCTATTTCCGATTCCCGCCGCAGATATTATCGCCAATGCGAATCTCGTTCAGAATCCGGGCTACAATTAACCTAATGATGAATCTTTAATCTCGCAGCTCCTATCAGAGCGATGGGAGAACAAATAAATATAAGGGGTTAAAGGTGTTTATTTAAAAAAAATAATAAATAGCTGTTTACAGATGAAAATAATATATTATATAGGATTGGTGCTGCTACTGGCAACTTTCCAAAGGTGTAAAAAAGACGAAACACAGGCTAAATTGAACGCGACAGATGCGGTGAAATCAGCGGCATTGACTTTGGATAAAAATAGTCTGATCCTGTCCAAAAATAACGCAAACGATACGGTATTACATATTGCATTGATACAAGCCGATTTTGGCTATCAGGCAGCAGTGGCCAATGTGCTACAGTTTGGTATCAAGGGGGACAATTTTAAAACAGTGAAGGAAGTCGTAATTCCCGGCGGACGTACTGCAATGGGTTTTACTGGTTATGAACTAAATAGTTATTTGCTTGCTTTGGGCGTTCCGACAGGGGTGACATCGGACTTTGATGTCCGCGTAAAATCCAGCATCAACAGCAAAATCGCTGCGGTATATTCTGCGTTATCCGGGTTAAAAGCCAGTCCCTATGCATCGACAAGCTATTTATATGCTGTCGGAGCCTATCAGGGATGGGTTCCGGAGACAGCAGAATCGCTGATCTCGCCGACAAGTAATGGGATCTATAGCGGGATTATCTTTTTCCCCCAAGCGAATTTAGAGTTTAAGCTTACATCTGAACGCAATTGGGCTAATTCTTATGGTCAGACTGAGGCGGGGAAGATTGTATATAATGGCGGCGGAAATATTAAAGCACCACGTGCAGGAAATCTCGAGCTTGAAATCAATACCACTGCTAATACCATTACATACAAAGATCACAGCTGGGGTGTAATAGGTAGTGCTACACCAAAAGGCTGGGAAGCGGATACCGACATGAAGTATGACAATGCGAATCAGGTCTGGAAACTAACCGTTAATCTCACCGCAGGTGCCCTCAAGTTTCGTAAAAATCACGATTGGGGAACCAATTTTGGCGGTGTAAATGGTAGTCTTATCGCCGGTGGTGCAGATATTATGGTGACTACCGCTGGCAGCTATGCTATTGTCTTCGACCTTAATACAAATACTTATACATTGACCAAGAAATAAATTGTGCATATGCTGAAAAGAAATATAAGATTTACCACAGTATTTGTGGCACTAACTAGCCTCGGATGGAGCCCCCTGATGGGGCAATCCATCCAACGTGTGGAACCGCTGAACTGGTGGACAGGGATGGAGGTACCTACAGTACAGTTGGTTGTCTATGGACCCCACATAGGCAAGAGCGACGTTCAGGTGGATGACAGGGGAATAGAATTGCTCAAAGTAAATCGGGTAGAGAATCCCAATTACCTTTTTCTGGATGTTAAGGTAAAAGCGGCTGCTCAACCCGGTTGGTCTACGTTTACTTTTAGCCTGGGGAAGAAAAAGTTGACCTATCGATACGAGCTCAAGCAAAGGGATCAGCGTATCAAAGCACAGGGAGTGACCAGTAAGGACTTGATTTATCTGATCATGCCAGACCGTTTTGCAAATGGCAATAAGACAAATGATCAAGTAAAAGGCATGTTGGACATGAGCCTGAATCGGGATTCAATGTATCTGCGTCATGGTGGCGATCTGGAAGGTGTAATAGGTAAATTGGATTACTTACAGGATCTTGGTGTGACCTCCGTCTGGTTGACACCGGTATTGACTAATGATATGCCTTTGGCCTCGTATCATGGTTATGCAAATACAGAGACTTATCATATAGATCCACGTTTTGGAAGTAATGATACCTATGTGCAGCTGGGAGAGCAATTACATAAACGTCAGATGAAACTGATCTTTGATGTAGTGCCCAATCATATCGGCAGTTATCATTGGACCGTGAAGGACAAACCGATGGCGGATTGGCTCAATGAGTGGCCGAACTATACTCAGACTACTTACAAGGATCAGACTGTTTTTGATCCCTACGCGTCGGCAGATGACAAAAAGAAGATGGTTAAAGGTTGGTTTGTGCCAACTATGCCAGATATGAATCAGCAAAATACGTATGTACAGAACTATCTGACCCAAAGTCATATCTGGTGGATCGAAACAGCGGCCATTGATGGGTTTCGCATTGATACTTATCCTTACAATGACTTGGATTTTATGGCAAAATGGACCGATCGTATTCAAAAGGAGTATCCCAACTTTACCTTTTTTGGAGAAACTTGGGTACATGGTGTCGCGAACCAAGCCTATTTTCTAGGCGGGAAGCGTGTGGGACAAGATGTCGACTCGAAGCTGATGGGGGTGACGGATTTTCAACTGAATTATGCAATTGGGGATGCGCTTAATCAAAAAAACGAATGGACAGCGGGAGCAAATAAGCTTTATAGCACTTTGGCATCTGACTACCAGTACCCGCAGGCAGATCGAAATGTTCTTTTTTTGGATAACCATGATAAAGACCGTTTTTTCTCGGTCATAGGGGAAAATATACAAAAATATAAATCGGCTATGGCTTGGCTACTGACAACAAGAGGGATTCCGCAGCTGTATTATGGTGCCGAGATCCTCATGAAAAACTTTTCCAATCCCGATGGCCTGTTACGAGAAGATTTTCAAGGTGGCTTTGCTGGCGACAAGGTCGATAAGTTTAAAGTCGGGGGACGGACAGCAGCAGAGCAGGATATGTGGAATTTTGTGCGCAGTCTGGCCAATTACCGTCAAAAAAATACCGTGTTGCAAACGGGGAAAACCATGCAATATGTACCTGAAGATGGAGTTTATGTGTATTTCCGTTACAATGATCAGCAAACTGTGATGGTTGTCATGAATTGCAACGATCAGGAAAAAGAGGTCAAATTGGACCGATTTACTGAAAGAAATACGGGAACGAAAGCTTATGTTGACGTTATTACACAACAAAAAATTACACCCGTTAATCAAAAAATCAAGCTGAGGGCTTACGAGACCAAAGTACTTGACCTAACATTTTAATACAACTTAAGATTTTAAAAGTTCTTTTTTTCAATGATTAATTATAATACTGTAAAGGCCGTAATATTTGATTTGGATGGTGTGTTGGTAGATACGGCAGTCTATCATTTTCAGGCATGGCATAGATTGGCAACGAACTTGGGCTATACTTTTTCGCATGCGGAGAATGAACAGCTGAAAGGTGTGAGCAGAGTAGAATCGCTGGAGCTTATTTTGAAATGGGCCGGATTGGAAAAATCCGGACAGGAAAAAGAGCAGCTGCTGGTTCAGAAGAACCAATGGTATCTGAGCCTGATCGAACAGCTCAATCCAGGGCAGCTGCTTCCCGGTAGCCTCGATCTGCTCAATAAGCTTCGCGAAAAGAATATTTTGATTGGGTTGGGATCGGCCAGCAAAAATGCGTTGAACATACTTCAGAAAACCGGAATTGTGGATTATTTCGATGCTTTGATCGACGGAAATGCTGTTCAGGCATCTAAGCCAGATCCTGAGGTTTTCCTGAAAGGGGCAGAGGCTTTGGCGGTAGCACCTCAATCTTGTCTGGTGCTCGAAGATGCTCAGGCCGGCATCGATGCTGCTAAGGCTGCTAGTATGCAGGTTATCGGTGTTGGAAAAGCCGATAACTTAAAGGGAGCGGATGGCATAGTAGCCGACCTAAGGGCGCTAGTAGACAAATTTTAAATTATAGTAGCAATTAACGTATGAAAACATATATCAAGCATGATCCTTGGCAAATTATAGAAGATGAGTTTAGACCGGATCATAATGAATTTTCGGAAAGTATCTTTTCTATCGGCAATGGCCGTATGGGGCAACGGGCCAATTTTGAAGAACAGTTTAGTGGACAGACTTTACAGGGCTCTTATCTTGCAGGCATTTACTATCCGGATAAAACCCGTGTAGGCTGGTGGAAAAATGGTTATCCTGAATATTTTGCTAAAGTAATCAACTCTTTCAACTGGATCGGACTGACGATATCGGTCAACGGCCAGCCATTAGATCTGGCGAAAGTTAAGGTGAATTCATTTGAACGCCGGTTGGATATGAAACGGGGTATTTTGCACCGCAGTTTTGTTGCTGTGATGCCTGATGGAGCGGAGGTAAAGGTGGAGGCCAGTCGCATGTATCATCTTTTTGCGCCCGAAACAGCTTCTTTGCAATATAACCTACAAGCGCTGTCGACCGCTATGGAATTGCAGGTGATTTCTTTTCTGGATGCCGATGTCGCGAATAGAGATAGTAATTACGACGAAAAATTCTGGGAACCATTGGCTCAGGGACAGCAGGGTACAAGTGTATTTATGTCTGCACAGACCAAAAAGACCGGATTTGTAGCCTGTGCTGCATTGGAAACCTATGTCGTAGGGCCAGAAAACCAGATTAAGGCGGAGAGCCTCATTTCAACGACTGGTTATATGGCTGAGAAATATATCACGAGTCTAGTCCAGTCACAGGTACTTTGTATCGAGAAAAGAGTGGCAATTGTCACCTCTGAAAACCATGCTGTCGACCAGTTAAAGGAAGGGGCTACGACTTGTTTAGCTCAATTAGGGGAAGATAGTTTTGCGCAGCTTAAGGCAAAACAGGCTGCCGCATGGCAGGTAATTTGGGCAGAAAGCGATATTGAGATTTTTGGTGATGTTGCCGCCCAACAGGCCATTCGCTACAATATTTTCCAGCTGAATCAAACCTATACCGGTGCAGATGCACGGCTTAATATCGGCCCAAAAGGTTTTACGGGCGAGAAATACGGCGGTGTTACCTACTGGGATACCGAAGCGTATTGTATCCCATTTTATTTGGCTACGCAATCACCGGAGATTGCTCGTAATTTATTGTTGTACCGCTACCAGCAGCTGGATAAGGCCATCGAAAATGCCGAAAAGCTAGGCTTTAATAAGGGAGCAGCACTCTTTCCCATGGTAACTATCAATGGTGAGGAATGCCACAACGAATGGGAAATAACTTTTGAGGAAATACATCGCAATGGAGCGATCGCATTTGCGATCTATAATTACGTACGCTACACCGGAGATGCGGATTATATCTGGTCTCATGGTTTGGACGTATTGATTGCGATCAGTAGATTTTGGGCACAACGGGTCAATTGGAGTTCGGAAAAAAAACAATATGTCATGCTGGGTGTCACCGGACCGAATGAATACGAAAATAATGTCAATAACAACTGGTATACCAATAGAATTGCTTCCTGGTGTTTGGAATATACACTAAACTGTTTACAACAATGTAGAACAGCGGCTCCGGAGATTTATGCAACAGTGGTGGAAAGATTGGATATAACGCAAGATGAAAGGGCAGGTTGGCGGCATATCATCGACAAATTGTATTATCCTTATGATGAAAAAAGGGCGATTTATTTGCAACAGGACGGTTTTTTGGATAAAGAACTGATTGCGGTAGCGGACTTGGATCCTTCACAGCGTCCCATCAATCAAAAATGGAGCTGGGATCGCATCTTGCGGTCCTGTTATATCAAGCAGGCAGATGTGCTACAGGGCTTTTATTTTCTGGAGGAGCACTTTGACGATGATACGCTGCGACGCCATTTTGAATTTTATGAACCACTTACTGTGCATGAGAGTTCGCTTTCTCCTTGTGTACATGCAATATTGGCGGCCAAACTTGATAAAGCCGACAAAGCCTATGAGTTCTATTTGCGAACCTCACGTCTGGATCTGGATGATTATAATAATGATACAGAGGATGGATTGCATATTACCTCAATGGCCGGTACATGGATGACAATTGTTGAAGGATTTGCAGGTATGCGTATAAAAGATGGACAGCTGTATTTAAATCCAATGCTGCCCTCTGAATGGAAAGGATATAAGTTTCGTGTACTGTTTCGTGGGGCAAGCCTGTTGATCACGGTTTCCAACGAGTCTTACCTGATCGAAAACCAAAGCGATTTAACAGTCAATATTTTGACAGCAGTGGATGCATTTACTTTGGCTGCAAATAGTACGAGAGAGGTACTGCAGGTCAAGTAATGCAGTTTTTTTAGCTTGGCAAAGATGACACTCGCGCTTGGCTAAGATGGAACTGAAAATGGTAATTAAATTGTATTTTGTTTTAAATTTTGATAGCCTACTATGGGGAATAAACCTGAACTAAGTATAAGCCAGGTCATTAACATGAGTTTTGGGTTTTTAGGTATACAGATGGGCTTTGCCTTACAGAATGGCAATGCCTCACGTATTTTGCAATCCTTTGGCGCTGATGTGGAACATCTATCGTTATTTTGGTTAGCGGCGCCGATCACCGGCATGATTGTTCAGCCGATCATTGGTCACTATAGCGACCGTACATGGACAGCGCTTGGACGCCGTCGACCTTATATTTTGGTGGGAGCGTTGCTGACAACATTGACACTTTTTCTGATGCCGAATGCAGCGATGTTTACGCTGTTGTTACCACCGCTATGGATTGGAGCTGGCTTACTGATGTTTATGGATGCGTCGATTAATGTGACGATGGAGCCTTTTCGGGCTTTAATTGGAGACAACTTGCCCAGTAGTCAACGTAGTCTTGGCTTTTCTATACAAACCTTCCTTATCGGCGTGGGGGCAGTAGTTGGTTCGCTAATGCCTTATGTTTTTACCAAGTACTTCGGCTTTTCTGGAACAACAGCGGCTGGTCCTATACCTGAAAATGTGATTTATTCTTTCTATGCCGGTGGACTTGTGCTCTTGTGTACGGTGTTGTGGTCTGTTCTAAAAACAAAAGAATATAGCCCCAAAGAACTACAGTCTTTCACTGAAAATATTGATCAGGTTCAAGAAAACAGTACGGCTTTTGGGCTACGGACAATTTTGCGGGACATCAAAGCAATGCCGCAGGTTATGAAGAAATTGGGTTGGGTTCAGTTTTTTTCCTGGTTTGCGTTATTCATGATGTGGGTATACAGCACGCCAGCTATCGCTGAATCAGTATTCTATTTAAAAGAAGGGGATCGTACGGATCTCTATATGGAAGCCGCTAATTGGGTGGGTGTACTGTTTGGGATTTATAATGGGGTTTCGGCAATTTATGCCTTATTTATTCCGAAGATCGCCAGGCGCTATGGACGCAGCAGAACACATGCTTTTGGTCTTATGGTCGGTGGACTTTCATTGATATCACTTTTTCTGATCAAGGATGCCAATATGCTCATTTTGCCTATGATTGGGATTGGAATTGCTTGGGGAAGTATTTTAGCGATGCCCTATGCCATTTTAAGCGACCATTTGCCGGTATCCAAAATGGGCGTGTATATGGGGCTTTTTAATTTTTTTATAACTTTACCACAGATCGTATGTGGTTTTTTTGGTGGTATGATTATAAAATATTTCTTTCATAGCCAGTCGATTTATGGCTTGTTACTTGCTGGGGTATTTATGTTTTTAGCTGCTTTTTTTGTTCCAAAAAGTAAGCAGTAAATAAAGATGAAGGATAGAAACGTTCGCAACCAAGAACGTTTCTATTTTTTGTTTACCCTCACTTGGTTTTCAATTTTCTTATAAAAATAAGTACTGCGGGTAAAAATGTAGTTCCTTTTATTGTTTACTGTGTTCGACTATATACGTACTAGGTGGCATCCCATAATGTTTATGAAAATCTCTGGAAAAATTTGACTGTACGGTGTAGCCTACCATCGTGGAGATCTGTGTAATATTATATTCTTTCTGGGTAAGCAATTCGGCTGCCTTCTTTAAACGTGATATGTTGATTAGTTCATTAGGTGTCAGGTCCGAGAGCCCTTTGATTTTGCGATATAAAGTCGGACGACTCATATTCATTAACTTGGCAAGTTCTTCGACATTTAGATCGATATCTGAGATATTGTCATAAATTATGGTATTGAGCAAACTTATAAAGTCTTTATCTGGCGCGGAAACATTAATTTCGGCTAAATGTGTACTTGGAGAGTTGGTAAAATAATTTTTAATTATTTTTCGATTGTTTAAAATGTTACGTAGCTGTACCATTAAAAATTCCATGGAAAAAGGCTTTTCAATATAAGCATCTGCCCCGATCTTCAGCCCTTGAATTTTAGCATCCAGTGCGTTTTTTGCCGTCAGGAATATCACTGGAATATGGCTGTAGAGAATATCTGTCTTAATGCGCTTACATAATGCAATGCCATCCATTATAGGCATCATGATATCTGTCAGAACAAGCTGTACATTGTCGCGGTCCAATATCTCAAGAGCTTCAGCTCCATTGTTAGCTCTTAGAATGGTATAGTTTATTTTGAGTTCCTTGTTGAGATAGGCAAGTATTTCCTTATTGTCTTCGACGATAAGAATCACCGGTTTTTCAGTAGTTTCCTCCTCCTTGGCATACATTCCGCGTTCTTCAGTATTGTAATTCTCTTGGAGAAAAGGTTTGATATCGAGCGACTGCTCCTGGAAGATAGGAAGTGAAAGCAGAAAAATATTTCTTTGTTCTTCGGTATAAACTAGCGATAAGGAACCCTGATGAAGCTCCACAAGTGAGCGGGAGAGTGGAAGACCAATGCCAGTACCAGTATCTTTATCAGATTCATTCAGGCGATAAAATGGTTCAAATATCTTTTCTCTTTTGTCAAAAGGGATGATTTCGCCATCGTTTCGAAATTCTATATTAAACATGATATCATCACTGTTGAATGGAAGCAGCTTGATATGAACATGATTGTCGGCGTATTTTATGCCATTATGAATTAAATTTGTGAGAATTTTGCGCAGAGCCTCTTCATCTACAAAGGCTGTTAGTGTAATACGGGGCAAAGAAAGATCATAATGCAGCAGTTTTTCTTTTGCCAGGGAGTTCAAATCATTGAATACATCGGACAACAAACTGTTAATATCCGTTTTAGTGAAAATAAGGCTCATATTATTTGTTTCTGCTTTTCTGAAATCTAAAAGTTGATTGGTGAGACGGATAAGTCTACTTGTATTTTTCTCCATGAGAGCAAGATCGCTTGCTGTTTCGCTATCCGTGAATTGTCGTGTGCGGATTATTTTCTCGAGTGGCATTTTTATCAAAGTCAGCGGCGTACGGATCTCATGGGCGAGGTTGGTGAAAAATTCAAGCTTAAGATTATATACTTCTTGTTCTTTTTTGCGTTCATAGTTATCCATTTTCTGGGCATTATTTGCCTTAATAAGCAGGAAGTAATATCTTAAAATCAATAAAACAATCGTGCTAACAGCGAAGAAATAAGCAAAGTAGGCCCATGAAGACAACCACCAGGGAGGCGATACCACAATACGTAGTTCTTTTTCAGTTGGATTCCATATTCCATTATTGTTAGCTCCTTTAAATCTAAAGGTATAGGTTCCAGGAGGAAGTTTATTGTAATATATTTTTTGGTTGCCTGTAATATCCGTCCAGCCCTTATCATAACCCTCCATGATATAACGATAGGCATTGCTTTTTGGGGAAACAAAGCTCAAGGCTGCGATATTAAAACTGATATTGGAACTGTTATAGGACAGTTGAATCTCTTTTGATAGCGAGATGGATTGTTTCAGTATGCCATTTTCACGAACTGGTATGCTCTCGTTGTTGATCTGAATGTCGCTAATGAAAATAGGCGGAATAAAGCTATTCTTAATGGATTTTGTCGGGTTAAAGCTTACCATTCCCTTTATGGTTCCAAAATATAATGTACCATCCTTATCTTTAAATGCTGAATTATAGTTAAACTGATCCGCAGGAAGCCCGTCTCTCGATGTATAGATGACCATATGGGGGAGATTTCCGTCCAGTCTGACCAGTCCACCACCTGTTGATATCCATATACTGTTATTATCGTCTTCCAATACTTTAAATACTTGATTGGAAGGTAAACCCGATTCGGTCAGATAGTTGGTGAAATGTCCATCACGACGGTATTTTGAGAGACCGCTTTCCGTACAAAACCACAGATTTTTTTTACTGTCTTCAAATAAGCCATTGACGTAATTATTGACGAGTGTATTCCGTTTACCTTGTTCAGAGCTTAAATGTTGTATCTCGCCCGTGCCACGATTATACTGGTAGACTCCACTGCCATAAGTGTTGACCCAAAGTATACCATATTCGTCTTCGTAAATCCCTTGTATCCAGGCTTTAATGGGGAGGAGGTCAAAACTGTCACTGTGTTTATTGTAGCCATATAATGCGCGGTCTGTCCCTACAAACATGCTGTTGTCTCTGGACTTAAAGATGCAAACGGCGAAGCTGCTTTGTAGCGGGCCACTACCGATGCGGTCATAGTGCTTTTTTAATTTTCCGGTCTTTACGTTGAGTATATCCAGTCCATGTGTTGTGGAGCCTACCCAGAGTTCATCGCCTATTGTTGCCAAACCATGGACATTGTTATGTGCAATACTTCCCTTTTTTCCATTGGCAACAAAATGCTGAATCTGTTGTGTTTGCCCATCTATTTTGTTTAGACCACCATCTTCTGTGCCTATCCAGAAATTTCCATAGCTATCTTTTTTTATATCATGTACGATATTCCCTGATAAAGCAGATTTTCCAAATCCATATAAGTACTTTTTGAAATTGTCGAATTGGTTGCTGTATTGGTTAAAACCGCCGAAAAATGTTCCAAACCAGATGTTATCTTCACTGTCCCGATAGAAATTCAAAACAGCATTGTCCGATATGGCAAATGGATTGAGCAGATCTTTTTTGATGTGTTGGCTCTGACCTGTATGAATGTTATAGGTATATATTCCTGTCTCTGTTCCGATCCAGTATACCGACTCTGTCTGTTGGATAATGCAATTTGCCTGGATGACTTTTTTTGGGTAATGGTTTGCAAATAAGTTTTTTAATGTTCCGTTTTTAAAATCAAACAGGTAGGCTGAATTGATGGTACCGACCATGAGCAGGGAGTCGTTGATGGCGTAGACGGTCTTTGTGTTGGCCAGTGCTTTCCGATTTATTTTTTTGAGTGCAATTTGAACAAACTTACCTTCGTTGACCTGATACCGTTCTATCGTACTGTTAATATCTGTGGTCCACAGCCCGCCTTTTTTGCTACTGGTAATGGCCACTAGGGTATTTTTGTTTTGATCAAAAGGAACGATCTCTGTCGTGTAAGGATTATAACGATAGAGTTTTCCCGTGGAAAGCAACCAGATAAAACCGGCATATTCATGTATGGCATTTACCTCTCCAATCGGTATTCTATCGAAGGGCTGGAAGTTTTCTTTCACCGGATTGTAACAATAGGTCCCCCGTGTCGTTCCCACCCATAGTATACCTTTGCTATCGGTCAGGATACTTAAAATAGACGAACTCCCGATGCTTGTAGGATCTGAAGCATTGTGCCTAAATATCTTAAATTGATTGCCATCAAAACGATTAAGACCATTTCTTGTCCCTAGCCAAAGAAAGCCCTGGGTATCTTGTGTAATACACTTAACAGAACTATTGGAAAGACCATCGTGGGGTTGATAATTTTTAAAATAGAACGATTGCGCCTGTAGGTTAGTCCATACAAGTAGGAGATAGAGGATAAGTATAAGGGTTATTACGCGCAAAATTGATAATGTATCTCTAAAAATAGTCAATAAAAAAGAAAAAAAAGAGTTTTGCTGATACACTGTGATATAAAATTGAGACGCTATGATTGGGGTTGCAATAAAGATTTTCTCATTTTTATGGAACGATAATAACCAAATATAAACGTATGTCTTGCCCTAAAATTATGACAGTGAAAACCTGTAATCTTATTTTTCAGCGAGTTTCTTCTCAATGTTTAGCGTTGACGATGCTATATTTCAATGTCTTAACTTTTTGCATTGTTTCTAATTTGGTTTCTCTCGAAGTATGTTGTTTTAAGAAGGTCAGTTGTCGCTATTTGACGGGTGCCTAATGAAGCACGACTATTTTTGATTGCGATAGATTTTGAAATCACTTAACATTATTTGAACAGGACAAAGTTCAAGATAATATAATCAATTAAACCACCAATTTAGAAGCGTATGAAAAACAAACTACTTGCGCAATGTGTAATGATGCCAGCATTACTGCTTACAACCTTTATTGCGGTAGCCCAGACCAGGGTGCTGAAAGGAAAGGTCGTGGATGAAACCCAAAGTCCCTTGACTGGTGCTACCATTAAAGTAAAAGGGAGTACTACAGCAACAACCACCGATGCTGACGGTGGATTTTCAATAAATATCAGTAATGATGCGAAATCACTTGAGGTATCTTATATTGGCTACGCAACCAAGGAAGTGCCAATTGCAGGCAACGATATGACCATTGCACTTGAACCGGGCTCCAATCAGGGGTTGGATGAAGTGGTTGTCATTGGTTATGGTACTGCTCGCAAAAGAGATCTGACGGGATCTATGGTAACAATTGGTGCCAAGAATTTTAATAAAGGTATAATGACGAGCCCTGATCAATTGATCCAGGGAAAAACTCCTGGTGTAATGGTTATTAACAACACGGGGCAGCCTGGTGGATCAACCACAGTACGTATCCGTGGTAACTCGTCGATCCGGGCGAGCAATAATCCGCTATTTGTACTTGATGGAGTGCCAATGTCAGGTAATTCACCATTACCCGAGGGCAGAGGGGGATTTTCCTCGGATAGAGGGAACCCATTGACCTATCTGAATCCAGGTGATATTGCAAGCATGGATATCTTGAAAGATGCTTCCGCTACAGCAATCTATGGGTCACGTGGAGCAAATGGAGTTGTTATCATCACAACGAAAAAAGGAAAAGTCGGACCGCCGGAAATTTCTGTCGGTGCATCAGCGGGGGTATCTACGATGCGTGAATATCCAGATGTGCTAAATGCGTCGCGATTTAGGGAAGCATTGAATTATTATACGCCTTCTGAAGTAGCAAATTCTGACTTTGGCGGTAATGAAGATGCTTTTAAAGCAATTACAAGAAAAGCAATTACTCAAAATTACTATGCAGATGTAGCCGGGGGTACTGAGCACGGGAAATATCGCTTATCTGGTGGATATTTAAACCAAAATGGTATTATCCGTGGATCCCAATTGAAGAAATATACAGCAAATTTTAGCGGTAACTTTCGTTTTTTGGAAAACAAAAGATTAGGACTTGACTTCGCTGTGTTTTTAACTCAAATGGATAACAAATATGCGCCAATCAATGCAACCGTGGGGTCAGAAGGAAATGTAATCTCCCAGGCGCTACAATGGAATCCAACAAGACCATTGCGCGATGATAAAGGCAATTTAACCTTTGTTAGTTCAACCACGCGTAATCCATTGACCAGTATTGAAGCGTTCAAGGACGTTGCAACGACAAACACCATGGTGGTCAATTTGGCACCTTACTATAAAATTACGGATGATTTAGAATACCGATTTATCTATAGTGCCATGCGACAAACCGGTAACCGTGAAGGTATGTATAGAGCCGGACTAATTGATCCATCGGCAGTGAATAATGAGCAAGCATTTATCTCTAATAATGGCGAGACAAATTTGCAGATGACACATATGCTTTCTTACAACAAACAAATCAACGACGACTGGAGTGTAAACGCTGTTGCTGGTTATGAGTATTTGGATTATAACTACAACAACAACATTTCATTCGGTGGCGGATTTAAGTATATGGGATTAGATTACTTTGATTATTTGCAATACTCGACAGTTTCAACCCGAGAAATAGCTTCTTACAGAAGTCCGACAAATCAATTGCAGTCATTTTTCTTACGTGGTGGATTTAATTATTTGGATCGCTATTTATTTACAGCGACAGCGCGAAGAGATGGGTCAACTAAATTTGGTGCTAACAACAAATATGCAATGTTCCCATCCCTTGCGATCGCTTGGAATGTGGCGCAGGAAGAGTTTTTGAAATCCAGCGGAATTTTTGATCAGTTGAAAGTTAGAATAGGATGGGGAAAAACAGGGAATCAAGAATTTCCTTCAGGTGCCTCCTTGAATAGATTTACGTTCGGCAATCAAAGTGTAGGTAGAGCCAACTTTCAAAATAGAGACCTAAAATGGGAAACCTCCACAACACTCAATGCTGGTATTGATTTCTCTGTATTAAAAGGACGTTTGTACGGTTCAATAGACTATTTCAATAAGAAAACTACGGATGCTTTATTTGAACAGACATTAGCACAGGATGGCCCTGCTGGGCGTATCTGGGTAAATTTGGATGGTGAAATTGTCAATAAAGGGGTAGAGATTGCATTGACTGGTACAATTGTGAAAAATGATAACTGGACTTGGGATTTGACCGGTAATGCTACATTCCTAAAAAATAGTGTGAGCGGTTTGGTTGGTTATTATGAAACTGGTGCATTGAGAGGACAAGGTTTCTCAGGTGTATTGGGACAGCGCATGGTCAATGGTCAACCATTAAATGTATGGTATTTGGCCGATTATCAAGGTATTGATCCGCAGACAGGGACAAGTATGTATCGTGGTCATGACGGAAGCATCAATACAACGAATGATCCCGCAAGTAACAAATTCTACATGAATAGTCCTAATCCTACTACTTTGCTAGGTATTTCGACCAATGTTAGCTATAAGCAATTTTCTTTGGCGGCCAATATGAATGGTGCACTTGGGCATTACCTATTCAATAACACTGCCGCGACAACTTTAGGCATCAGTAATTTGTCTTCCCGTAATATTGGCTCAGCTTTCTTTGATACATCTGTTAAAGAATCCACATCGAATTCAGCGTCAGCTTCAACACGTTATCTGGAAAAAGGAGATTATTTAAAAATGGCTAATTTGACATTGAGCTATAAGGTGGGCAATGTAGGGAAAACACTTAAAAATTTAAATGTTTCCCTCACCGGACAAAACCTCTTTATCATAACTAAATATACAGGCTTCGATCCGGAGGTTAACACCGACGGTTCCAGTAATGGTATCCCATCATTGGGTATTGAGTATTTGCCTTATCCTCCAGCCAGAAATATTCTATTGGGGGTGAACTTCTCACTATAAGTATATTGTTAAATGTCATTGGATAACAAAAATATAAGACAGATGAAATTAAGAACTTTATTATATATCGGAATAATCGGTTCAGTTGTTACAAGTACGTTCTCTTGTACAAAACTGAAGGAAGAATTTAGAGGCGAACTGGAGGAGGGGACATCGGCTATAGATCCGGGGGCGCTCTTAGTGACTGCTTATAATTCTTTGAATACGCCTTATCAGCAGGAGCAGCGTTGGGTGATGCAGGAAATATCAACGGATGCGGCGATGGCCCCTACGCGTGGTGGCGATTGGGATGATAACGGAATGCACCGGGCAATTCATCTTCATACCTGGAATGCAGATAATGGTTATATGAATAATACCTTTGTCAGTTTAGGTACTGCAGTTTACAACGCCGGTGTTGTCGTACGTAGCAATCCAAATGCACAGCAGGCCGCAGAAGCAAGATTTATCCGCGCTTTGGCCATGTTTGATCTCTTGGATCTCTATGGAGTAGTGCCTTTACGACAGGGCCCCTCATTAGAAGATTTTAAAATAGCGCCAGATGTATTACAGCCGCAGGCAGCCATTGATTTTATGGTAAAAGAACTCAACGAGATCTTAAATAGTTTGCCCGCAAATGGGCCGAGGGCAGCTTATGTAGCGAATAGGAATGCCGCAAGAACATTATTGATGAAAATCTACTTGAATAAGGGCGCATTTTTAACTAGGCAAACACCAACTTTTGCGGCAGAGGACATGAATAAAGTGGTTACTTTAGCAAAAGAAATCACCGCAAGTGGAGCGTATACTGTATCTGCAAAAGGAAAGTATTTTGATAATTTTGCCCCGGATAATGACGAAAAATCAACCGAGAATATCTATACTTTATTCAATAAAAATGGAGAACGAGGCGGTAACGTGGATCGCACCTGGAATACAGTTGCCCATTATAATCTGAATCCAGGGGGATGGAATGGCTGGTGTACACTCTCGGATTACTATGATAAATTTGGGGCGGCAGATGAGCGTAGAGGTATTTACTATGACTATCCAGCAGATACTACCTCAAATAGAACCAAGAAATTCCAACGTCAGAATGTAGGCTTTTTTGCCGGACAGCAATATAATTGGAGTACCAATAAGCCACTAATGGCTCGGAACCCTTCGACAGCACCGTTATCATTCACACGTGAAGTAACAATCAGGACTTCCGGGGCTACATTGGAAACCGCAGGTATCCGCCCAATGAAGTATGCATTTGACTATGCGGTGACTGGACAACGGAATAACGATTGGGTTGTGTTTCGTTACTCTGATGTGCTATTAATGCAAGCAGAGGCTGTATTGAGAGGCGGGACAGGTTCTGCTTCAGAAGCTCTGGATTTAGTCAATAAAATTCGTACCAATCGTGGCGTTACGAACTTCACGTCCTTGACGCTCGACAACCTATTAGATGAGCGTGCTCGTGAATTGTATTGGGAAGGTTGGCGGAGACAAGATCTGATCCGATTCGGTAAATACTTATTAGCATGGCAAGAAAAGGCGGCGGATCCAGATCCAAAAACCTTGATTTATCCAATTCCTAGCCAACAACTTGCGGTAAACCCGAACCTGAAACAAAATCCAGGTTATTAATATGCAAAAGCTACAGTTGCTCCCTAGGAGGAGGCCTGTAGATTGCTAATTTTTTATTAAAGGTATTTAAACTATCGCGATTACTGTGGTAGTTTAAATATTTTTTTGTTTGGGCAAATTAGCGATTTTCTGAGGCTGCGAGCTGTATATCTCTCAAAATTCCCTGATATTACCTATTGAACCTGAAAATATTATCTTGTTTTTTTGATAAAAAATAGTCACTTTAGTTGTGGATAACTAGCCAAAGAGGATTGGTTATTTGACGGTTAAAACTTAGAAACTTTCAAATAGCTTATTCCATTACAAGATTTCATTGGAAAGATTGTATGGAAATACGACCATCTAAATGTAGAATATGATTAATGACATCCTACAGCGCGCACCGACTGACGAAAAAGAATTTTTTCTAGTCTATCGTTATTGGTATAGGAAATTATATTATTTTTTATACCACAAAACGCAGTGTTCGGATCTCGCTGAAGATGTTGTTCAACAAACGTTTCTGATCGTTTGGGAACGTAAAAATGGGGCAGATCAGCGGGTGCTATTCAGTACACAGCTTTTTCAAATTGCGCGTACCAAGTTGATCGACGAACTTCGCAGACGGGCCTTAAACCGAAAATACGTAGATTTTGAGAAACCTTTTGTGCTGAGCCAGTATGAAGATATGGAAAGACGGATCGCCTACAAAGATGAGTTGGAATATGTCAAAGGGCTGATTGCGCAAATGCCCTTTATGAGGCAGCAGGTCTTTTATCTACATAAGTTTGAAGAGTTGAGTTACAAAGAAATTGCTGTCAAATTATCCATTTCGCCTAAGACCGTAGAGAACCACATCAGCATCGGTTTAAAATTCATTAAAAAATTTTTCAAATTGCTTTAGGGGATAAGGTAACCTTTATTCGTATAACAGTTAAATACCTGCTCACAACTGGGTAGCAACTGTTATGAATCGTAAGCAATTATTAAATAAATTCCTGGCAAATCAATGCTCAGCGGAAGAGGCTAAACTTGTCTTCTCTTGGCTTAATGAGAACCCGAAATTATTGGATGATCTGATCTCGGAGGATGATTGGATGTCCTATATTGCACAGGAGAAAAATGTTAAGCGTAGGAACGGCAATATCTCCAAGATATTTACTGTTTTTGTCGTCTTTGGCTTGCTGTTTTTTTGCTCAAATCTGTTTGAGGAACAGCATGCTCAAATTGCACAAGACATCATCAGGAAGACCTATTATAATCCCTTATCTCGGCCCAAAGAAATCATTACGGACGATGAATCTCATCTTATTCTTTCACCGGGGGCATTGGTGCAGGTCAGAATAAAATCAAATCTTGATTTCAGATATGTAAAGGTCTTGGAGGGAAAAGTTCAATTTGAAGTAGCAAAGGATCCATCTAAGCCTTTTATTGTGGAGAGTGACCAATTGACAACAACTGCACTCGGAACACAATTTATTGTAAACTACACAAGCCGCTCTAAAGACGTTCTTGTTCAGTTGCTGGAAGGGAAGGTACGGGTGGCACATATCATGCAAAGTGCAGAGCATGTAAAAATCCTGAAACCTGGACAGCAAATTCACTTCTCAGCAGCTTCGCAAATGGTTCTTTCCGACTTCGGAAACACGAGTAAAGGAGCTGACCGTGTAGTTAATTTCTTACCACGGCTTATAGGTACAGCGAAAGAAAAAGAATATAGTTACCCAATGACGATTCATCAATCGACAAACTGGTTGGAAATGGAGGAAACTTCCCTGTCCGAAATTATCCAATATATTAATCATGAACTAGATATGCCTGTATCGTATGATTCTTTGCTGGTCAGGAATTATCGTTTAAAAGGACGTTTCCGAAGGAATGCGGCTATGAATTTACAGGATAAAACACAATTGGCTGAGTCCATTCTACAATTGATTGTTGAAGTAAATCCTTTTAAGTTGGAAAAACAACAGAACACATATATACTCAAACCTAAAAAATAGAATTATGGTAAAACTCAACTTAACCAAGAAACCATTTTTTGTTTTGCTGCTCCTGACACTGATGTCCTTTCAATGTCTGGCTGGAACGATCAATGGTATTGTCAAGAATGCTGCCGGACAGCGTCTAGCTGGGGTCAGTATCGTATTGAAAAATGCAGGAAGCAATTTTTCGACGAGCAGTTCTAGTGCGTCAGATGGGAGCTTTCGTTTTGCGGAAGTCCCCAATGCCAAAGGGTATGAATTGACCTTTTCCTATGTAGGTTATCAGACTTATGTAGAAAAAGATGTACAAGTGTCAGTTTCGGGCGCGACAACCCTGTCTATTATCCTGGAGGATCAAGTCAACCAGTTGGAAGACGTGGTGGTGATTGGTTATGGGAAGCAGAAAAAAAGTGATCTGACGGGGGCCATTGCTTCGCTTTCGAGCAATGAGCTAACAAAAGGCGGTGCCGTGAGTAATGTAGGGCAAGCATTGCAAGGAAAAGCTTCGGGAGTAGTGGTAACACAAAATTCGAAAGCTCCCGGAGGGAGTACATCTATCCGGATCCGAGGAACCAATTCCATCAGTGGAAGTAACGATCCATTGTATGTTATTGATGGTTTCCCTACAAATAATGGGATCAATATCAACCCAGATGATATCGCCTCCATGGATATTCTCAAAGATGCGTCAGCAACAGCGATCTATGGATCCAGAGGTGCAAACGGTGTTATCATCATTACGACGAAACGAGGTAAGACAGATCAAAATAATATTACTTATAGTGGTTATGTGGGGACGCAAAATCCAATTAATCCCTTTAGATTTCTTGATGGCAAGCAATACATGAACCTCGCTAATGCGCTTTATAAGGAGATTGAAGGTCAGGAAAACCAAGAAAATGCAGTGTATACTAAATCACAGCTTGAGTCTGATGTGAATACCGATTGGGTCAAAGAGACCATGCGCAACAGCATTTTGCAGAATCATAATCTACAGTTTTCAGGAGGTGGTGAGAAAACAAAAGTATTGACAAGTCTGGGGTATTTTGATCAAAAAGGGATTTTGAAGACAACGGATTTTAACCGGGTATCGGGACGTATCAATGTAGATCAAAAAGTTAACGATTTTATTCGAGCTGGTGCAACTTTGTCTGCCCAGCGTGAGAAATCCAACATGCAGGTATATGATGGAAATATTCTGAATTCGAATGTTCTGTATAGTATATTGACTTATGACCCAACGGTTCCAGTGTATAATGCTGATGGTAGCTTTGGAAGGCCTCCAGGTGGACAAGGTGATAATCCATTGGCCAACTTAATTTCTCGAATCAACGATGTGCAACGCGACAAATTAAACGGAAATATCTTTGTGGAAGTGAATCCGATCAAGGAACTGACATTACGGATGAATGCCGGTACCGAGATTACCCACGATCAATTGGGCAGCTATCTGACCAGAGATTCTTATCAAGGGGGAATTGATGACGGTGTCGCTAGTCAGGCCGATTTCAATGAAACACATAATCTAATTGATTTTTATGCAACATATGCAAAAGTATTTAACGAAAAGCATAGCTTGAACGTGATGGGCGGTTATTCGTACGAAAAATATGTGCGCAACAATAAAGGGATAAACGTGAAAGGGTTCTCAACAGATTTATTGGAATACAATAATTTGGGGATGGCCTCAAGTATTACTGGTGTAAACTCTGCTAAGTCAGAGAATCTCGTGATCTCCTTCTTCGGCCGTGTAAACTATACCTATGATGATAAATATTTGTTAACAGCTACTTTGCGTAGGGACGGCTCTTCACGTTTCAGTCCCAATCACCGTTGGGGAACTTTTCCTTCGGCGGCCTTTGCCTGGAAAATCAATAATGAAGACTTTATGAAAGGGCAACAGTTATTCTCTGACTTAAAGTTTAGATTGGGCTATGGTCAGACCGGAAATGATCGAGTGGCTGATTATGCTTCTTATGGCTTAATGGATAATGGACACTATACTTTTGATGGCGTCAATAATGCTGGTGGTGTAAAACAAAATCCAACTTACCCCGAAAACGATAAACTAAAATGGGAATCTACCACGCAGTATAATGTGGGTGTTGATTTTTCATTCTTTAAAAATAGATTGGCATTTACCTTGGATGCTTATTATAAGAAGACAAACGATCTCTTGATAAGAAGTATACTACCATACTACACTGGATATAGTTCTGGACAACGCAATCTGGGTACGATCAATAATAAAGGATTGGAGTTTTCGGTAACCAGCAAGAATATGACGGGTGAATTTACCTGGGAAACAAAATTGAACTTAGCTATGAACCGCAATAAAGTTTCCAGTCTCGGTGGTGAACCCGATCAACTATTGACTTCTTCAAAACCAATGGGCAATGTCTCGGAGGAGGCTTATTCCGTGATCCGTGTAGGTGAATCGTTAGGCTCCTTGTTTGGTTACAAATATCTTGGTGTAATTCAACAGGGAGAGAAATATGGTCCGCAACCGAACTCAAAGCCAGGAGATCCAAAGTTTGCTGATGTCAATGGCGATGGTACCATAAACTCGGCTGATCGTACCATTATTGGCCGGGGTTATCCGAAACTCAATTTTGGGATGACCAATACATTTACATATAAACATTTCGATCTAACTGCGTTTGTCTATGGAAATGTAGGGAATGACCTGTTGAATATGACGCGTATGAACCTTGAATGGAAGCGTGGTACTGAAGCATTAAATCGCTGGACACCGACGAATACCAATACAGATATCCCAAGAAATGGATTTTATTATATGAGTTATGGCGGGTATATCAATGATCATTTTGTTGAAAATGCATCTTTCTTACGCTTACGGAATTTGACATTGGGTTATACTGTTCCATTGAGAACGAAAGCAATTCAATCCATCCGTGTGTACGGCATGGCGGAAAACTTATTTACAATCAGTAATTACTCCGGTTGGGATCCAGAGGTGGATACCAAAGGTTATGAAAATGATGCGTTGGTAAAGAATAGATCCGGAAATAATCAGAGTGCTAATGCCGGTGTGGGATTGGACTTCAATTCCTATCCTTCAATGCGTTCATTTACTTTTGGCGTTAGTGCCACATTTTAATATGTAACACCCAAAATTCTATACGACATGAACAAGATTAAAACGAATATAAAATATATGCTGGGGATAGCTGGGCTAGCCTCTATTCTTACGGGAAGTTTGCAAAGCTGCACCAAACTCGAACCAAAGTTATATAGCGATCTAACAACTAAAAACGCCTATTCAACAGAAAGCGATATTAATGCGGCCTTAACAGGTATATATACAAGTTTGTCACCTTATCCCGGTGATGCTTATCTATATTATGCGGGATATCTGGTAATGATTACAGATTATGCAACTGACATAGGGTTTTCTACAGCAGCTGGAGATCCCACACGGATGAGTAATTTTACATACGATGACAATAACCGGTATTTTAAGTTCAATTACCAAAATATGTACCAGGTTATCAGTAATGCCAATATGCTGATTGACCGTATTGAAAATGTAACGATCTCTGAGGGACGTAAAAAGGAAATTATTGCACAGGCGAGATTTCTGCGCGCATTATCCTATATGGATCTAACAGATGCTTGGGGGCCTGTGCCGCTAATTACTACGGTTAAAAACCCTACAGAAAGCTACAATGAGCCCTTGGCTCCCGTTGAAAAAATAGACGCGCAGATTGCAGAAGATTGTCAATATGCAATGGATAACCTTCCGGAAAAATGGACTGCCGAAATTGGACGCGCGACAAAAGGTGCCGCGCTTACGTTGATGGGCAAAATGTATATGCGTTCACATAACTATGAAAAGGCAAAGGTTTATATTGATCAGGTACTGGCGCTGCGGAACAAAGGTATATATAAATTAAACCCTGACTTTAAGAAAGAATGGTCTGATGACAATAAGGTGGATATGGGCTTGATCTTTGGTGTTCTACATGAACCTACATTAAATGGAGGCGAGATTACAAATCACTTTGGTCCAACCGATAATCCAGAGGTACCGGATAGATGGCAATATTACGGTGTATCATTGGATTTTTGGCGGAAGTATAGTGATCTCGATCCTCGGAAAAAATTCTTCTATTACAATTACGAGGGTAAAGCGGCACGTGATAAAAATACGAAACATGGTTTTTTTTACATGTTACCAGCAAAGGGGCAAACAACACCGCCTAGTGACACCGTTAAATTCCTTCAGAATGTTGCTACAAAAAAATATTCCTATGAAATGGTTAACAACTCCTATCTTGATGGACGGACCATACAAGTATTTCGTTTAGCGGATGTGATTTTGTGTAAAGCGGAAATTGAAAATGCATTGAACGGACCCGCAGCGGCATTGCCTTACATCAATGAAGTTCGCAAACGGGCTGGTGCACCAGCTTACGGTGATCATCCAAACTTCCCAGTACCGACAAGTAAGGAACAGATGATCGATGCATTGGTGGATGAACGTGGTTTTGAACTGGTATTCGAGTATAAAAGACGCCAAGACTTGATCCGATTGGGACGTTATGAAAAAGTGAGTAATGCCTATCTTAAAGGTCGCGGATTGAGGGAGAATGTTACTGAAGCAATGCGGTATTTTCCTTATCCATTGGAAGAGGCCCGTTTACATCAGGAAATGACTGCAGCAAATCCATCACGATTGCCTAAATAATAATAAGACGGAATAAAAAAATATGTGCAGATGAAATTCTTCAAAGCAATTATCGTATTAACGGCCATAGTGGCTGCCTCTGCCGGTTACTATTATTACAGCAATCAGGTAGAAATCGAAACGATTGAACTCACATCACCCAATAACCTACCCCTCGATGAGGATATTCATGTACGTCTGAACAAAGCTGCGGATGCTTATGTCGAATATTGGAAAGAGGATGGTGGGCAGGTCCATCAAACTGTTGTGTCGAAATCGTCATTGAATCATAACTTTCATCTCCTGACGCTGGAACCTAATAGCAGCTACAAATTTCGGGTAGTCATCGATCAGATGATCCCTGTTAAATCCAGTGAACAGTCTTTTAAGACAAGACCGCAATCGCCATGGATGGTGCATGACTGGATCAAAGGCGACCATCCACATGATGAAAAAGCGCTGGGGAATGGCCTGGTATTATTATGTTATCGCGGTTATCCAGGCTATATGGCTATGGTCGATGGTAAAGGAACGATCCGATGGTATTGGCAAGATGAGAAATTGGGCGTGCGCCTGGCTTCATTAACACCAAGAGGAACAATTCTAGCCTTACTGGCTCCTGCAAGTAAGGATGAATTCAATAAGCCCAATCAACCGAGTAAGAAATCAACCAATGCCAGTTATTATCTGCGCAGCGGAAGGATCGGATTTGTAGGCGGAACTGTATTGGTGGAGATTGATCTGACAGGGAAGGAAATTACCCGAATCGATCTGGATAAAAAAGGGATCGTCATGCATCACGATGTACAGATGGATAAGCAAAATAATATCGTTGGTATCGTCAGGGACTTTAGAATAGATGATAGACCCGGTCATCCAAAAGATACGCTCTGGGGAGACGCTATATTGACCATGGATACCAAAGGCAATGTGTTGAAAAAATGGTCCCCCTGGAAAAAATGGGATATTCAGAACGATAAAAAATTGGATAGCCTAAAACATGACCGATTCCACTTTAATACTATTTCCTTTGACAGGGACAGCAATTACCTCACTTCTTCACCAATTGAAAATCAGGTTTGGAAAATTGATGCGAAAACGGGCGATATCCTCTGGAAACTAGGAAAGGACGGTGATTTTAAATTGAAGGAAAAAGACTTGTTCTATTTTCAGCATGCACCGCATATCACCAAAACTGGTGAACTGCTTCTTTTTGATAATGGCGATTTCTCCCCTCGTGATAGTACAACGGCCAATAAACAGTCCCGTGCTATCGCCTTCAACCTTGACCAAAAGAACAAAACGGCAACATTAGCTTATGCAGCCCCTATTCCTAAAAAACAATTTACTGCGAGAATGGGAAGTGCTTATGAATTGGAGAATGGCAATCTGCTGCAAACAAGCTCAAAGACAGGATCAGTACTCATAACAGATAAAAAAGGTAAAGTACTCTGGGAGTTAAATGCCTATTTTATACCTTATCGTGCCCTGTATGTCTCCGAAGGAATTTGGAATAAATATCGAAAAAACTAATGCATAAAAAAGTATAAGATCATCTTGAGCTGAGTGTGGTATACATCCGGTATAAGCACTTTCGCTCAAGGTGACTTTAATGGCAATTAATAACTATTTACGTGTACTGGTTTTTGGGTACACCTAACACCTTGTATGATGAAGAAAAGAACAGCCTATAGTAAGCTGGCAACAATCCTTGCCGTATCATTATTCGTAAACGCTGTCCATGGACAGCTGGCTTATCCACCTGAAAAGCAAAAATGGGATGCGGATCAACTTGGTAATCACCGTGCGGTTCTCAAGATAAACACAGATCAAAAAGAGGTTCAATCCGTTATTCCTTGGCGTAACCGATGGGTTGAGGCCAATCAAGAGGTCATAATTGTTGATAGTGCAAGTAATAAACAGGTAACGTCGATTAATTATCTCTGGATGAATGCAGAATCGGGTGGCTTACGTTTTCGTCCGACTTCAGGCAAGGGAATATATTATGTTTATTATTTACCTTATAAAATGGGTGGACGTAGCCGAAATTATCCGGATGCGATTTACTTGAAAAATTCGACGCCAGCACCCGTTCAAGCTGCAAAAAATGACGCTATTAGTTCCAAAGGTATCACTGTTGAACGGTTTGAAGCCGTAGATCAGTATAATAGCAATGATCCCATGGAAGTGCTGGCTACTAAAGCGGAGATCAAAAGCTTCTTGAACAGCAATACAAAAGAAGATTATTTTGTTTTTCCTGAAAGACGGGAGTCTCCCATCAAAATGGAAAATAACCTCCCACAACTGTGGATGACGAAAACTAAGGTTCCGAATCAACTGGAGGTAAATGCGCAAAAAGGCGAATACTATGCTTTTCAATTGGGATTGTGGTCGCCGAAGCGAGATCTTCAAACAGTTCAGGTATCATTTTCGGATTTTAAGTCTAGCGATGGGACAATTATTGCTGCCAATAGCTTGAACTGTTTAAATACGCAAGGCACGGCTTATACGGGAGAGGCGATGCATTTGACAGTGAATGTACCTGCGAACAAGATACAAGCCCTTTGGTGTGGCATGCAAGTACCGGAAAATATTCCGGTGGGGACTTATGTCGGCACAGCCACGGTAAAAGCAAATAATGCTACAGCCAAGAAGGTCAAGCTTGTATTTCATGTGTCGGACAACGCCAGTGGACTGGCAAGTGTTGATCAGCCCTGGAAAATGACACGATTGCCCTGGCTGAACTCAACGCTGGCACAAAAGAATACTGTCATTGCGCCCTATACGCCAATTGCTTTGACAGCTGATTCAACCTTACAGCTCTTGGGACGTGAAGTTAAGTTGAGCGCAACTGGTCTGCCCAAACAGATCAGTACATTTTTTACGCCCGAAATGACATCGATCTCAACAAAGCCAAATACATTGTTGTATGAACCAGTACATTTTCATTTTTATCGTGCCTCAGACGGAAAGGAAATACAGCTCCAAGCTGCCGGCGTTCAATTTAAAGAGAAAAATGAAGGTGAATATCGTTGGATAGCCAAAAATGAATCGGCCGACCTGACGATGGAAGTGGAGGGGAAACTAGAATTTGATGGTTATTTGCATTATGTGGTTAAACTAATAGCGTTAAATGATATCAATTTAAAAGATATCAATATGCATATTCCGGTCATGCCTGACAAAGCAAACTATTTTATGGGGCTAGGACAGAAGGGGGGGAAGCGACCGGAACAGCTTTCGTGGAATTGGGATGTCGCAAATAAGAATCAAGACGGTGGCTGGATTGGCGCCGTAAATGCAGGACTTCAGTTTTCACTGCGCGATGAACATTATTCACGGCCACTTAACACAAACTTCTATCTTCAAAAACCATTGGTGCTACCAACCTCCTGGGGTAATGAGAATAAAGGTGGAATAGATATCGGTCTCAAGGGCAAATCGGTTTTGGTCAATAGTTATAGTGGTGAACGTCAGCTAAAAAAAGGAGCAGTACTTTATTATAATTTTAACCTATTAATTACACCGTTCCATCCGATAAATACTGAAGCACAATGGAATGAACGCTATTATCACGCTTATAAACCAGTGGATTCGGTCCTGGCAAGTGGATCCAATGTCATTAATATCCACCATGCTAATGTGATCAATCCCTATATCAATTATCCATTTATCGCGACCAAAGAGATGAAGCAATATATTGATCAGGCACATCATGCAGGATTGAAAGTGAAGATTTACAATACAGTACGCGAGGTTTCCAACAGAGTGTACGAGCTCTATCCTTTGCGGAGCCTAGGCACGGAGGTATTTTCACCGGGCAAGGGTGGTGGCTATTCTTGGTTGCAGGAACATATGGGAAACAATTACCTTGCCGCTTGGTATGTGCCCGAATTTAAAGATGCTGCCATTATCAACAGTGGTATGAATAGATGGCACAACTATTATGTGGAGGGTATGAACTGGCTGGTAGATCATATTGGTATTGATGGAATCTATCTGGATGATGTTGCTTTTGACCGCGTAACAATGAAGCGCATCAAGCGGGTATTAACCAAAAATGGGAAATCTGGTCTGATTGATTTACACTCTGCGAATCAATATAATAAAAGCGATGGCTTTAACAACAGTGCAAATCTCTATCTCGAGCATTTCCCTTATATCAATAGATTATGGTTTGGAGAATATTTTGATTACGAAAATAACCAACCTGATTTCTTCTTAACAGAAGTAAGTGGGATCCCTTTTGGATTGATGGGCGAAATGCTTCAGGATGGCGGTAATCCTTGGCGCGGAATGATCTATGGTATGACTAATCGGATGCCTTACCAAAAGCTGACACCGAAGGATTTATGGAAAACCTGGGATAATTTTGGCATCAAAGGAAGCAATATGATTGGTTATTGGTCACCAAACATTCCGGTAAAGACAGATAACGAGAAGGTATTGACAACAGTCTATAGCAGATCTGGAAAAGCAATGGTCGCTATAGCGAGCTGGGCCGATACGGATGTTGATGTGCAACTAGCTATTGATTGGGATAAACTAGGTATTGATCCGAAAAAGGCGAAATTGTCGATTCCAACAATAGCCGATTTTCAGTCGGGTACAGCATATAAATTTGGAGATAAGATTTCTATTGCGAAGAATAAAGGAATCATTCTTTTAATAGAATAATAGCCGTAGTCTGGATATAGCGAGGAGCTATTTTAGGTTCCATGGGGAGTAAGGGCGGGGGCATGTTGTTGTCGAAATTGCCGGAAGTTATAGGGAAACTTTTGGTAGCTATTGAATTAATGAATAAATACATATTTCAATGAAAAAATGGATAGTGATATTATTGCTGGGGAATTGTATGCTCACGGTATTGGCACAGCAGCCCGCAAGGATTTCTGAAGTAAAAAAGCGTTATACGACTTATCCGTTTTCGGATCCAGACCCGATCGCTTCACCACAGAAACTTTATCCTTATTTTCGATTTGACGGTTTTACAAATACTGCCATTGAAAAGGAATGGAAGACCGTGATCTTGGAAAATGATTATATCCGTGTTCAGGTTATGCCCGAAATTGGGGGCAAGATCTGGTCTGCCTATGATAAAGTAGGAAAGCGTGATTATATCTATAACAATGGGGTTGTGAAATTCAGAGATATTGCGATGCGGGGACCTTGGACAAGCGGTGGTATTGAAGCGAATTATGGAATTATTGGCCATACCCCCAATACGTCTACTCCTGTAGATTATCTGTTACAGAAGCATGCCGATGGCAGTGTTAGCTGTTTTGTCCATGCTTTTGATCTTTTGAGCCGTAGCAACTGGACTATGGAAATTCGCTTAGAAAAAGACAAAGGTTATTTCTCCACGCGTTCTTTCTGGTCCAATAGCAATGCTGTCGAACAACCTTACTATACCTGGATGAATCTAGGGGTGGCGGCTGGCGAGGATTTGAAGTTTTTGTATCCAGGGAATCAATACATTGGTCATGATGGGGATGCACATCCATGGCCCATTGACGATAAAGGACGTGACCTATCCAATTATCGTGAAAATGCCTTCGGCAGCTCGAAATCTTACCACGTCCTTGGCGCACATAGCAAGGCCTTCGGGGTATATTATAGGGGACATGATTATGGTATGGCCCGATATGCCCTGCGTGAAGATAAATTGGGCAAGAAAATATTTCTGTGGTCACAAGCAGGCGATGGGCAGATCTGGGAGAAGCTGCTGACAGATCAGAGTGGTCAATATGTGGAGATCCAAAGTGGTCGATTATTCAATCAAAATGTGCCGTCAAGTAGTTTAACGCCATTCAAACAAATCGGATTTGCCCCCTATCAGGGCGATGCATGGACGGAGTACTGGATGCCTTTTGCTGGGATAGGCGAACCGAAAGGTTTTCAATTATCTGCTGCACTACAGGTGAAGCTAGAAGCAAAAAAACTACTGTTGACCGTCGATCCCAAACGACCGCTACAGGACAGTATCTTTGCGCTTGATAGTAATGGTATGATGCTGGGGGGAAACTATCTGTCCGCTCAAGTGGGTGAGGTAAAACACATTGCTTTGGAACTAACAAATGAAAATGTTCCCTCTTATCTCAAAATAGGGAAAGATTATTTTGATTTAAAACAGAATGAGCTAGCTGCTGCATTGAATCGACCTACTGGATCAAATAGTGGAGTAGCGATAGATAGCAATCAAACCAAACTATTTGAAGTGCGGGACTTACTCCGGTTTAGGCAATATGGTGTAGCGGAAAACTTGTTAAATAGGTTGATGGAAAAGCAAGTCCCCAAATTGGATTTTTTGTTGGAAAAGGCCAAACTTGCTTGGTTCAGAATGGATTATAGGCAATGTTATGACTATGCAGGTCAGGCATTGGCGATTGATACATACCATGCTCCCGCTAATTATTACTATGGTCTGGCTGCGATTAAGTTGGGAAAGACACATGATGCTTTGGACGGATTTGAAGTTGCCTCCTTAGATCCTACATGGCGTAGTGCTGCTTATCTACAGCTTGCCAAGTCCCATTATCGGATTAAGCAGGATGAGCCCGCGCTCGCCTATGCTGAAAAGGCGATACTGGCAAACGCCTTAAATATAGATGCACTTCAATTGCAGCTGCTTATTCAGAAGCGAAAAGGAATAACGTTGGATACGGCTTTGTATCAACGCATTGCTCAATACGATCCTTTTAATGCCTTTATTCAATTTGAAGAGAAAAATGAGGTGTTATCAAGACAGGAATTCGCTTCGGAAAAATGCTTTGAACTGGCTATTTGGTATGCCGATCTACACGAATATAAACGTGCTACTACCATACTCAGTAAGAATAAACCGCATACGGAGATGCTATTATGGCTGGCTTGGCTGACCAAAGATGAACCTATAGTGAGCAAGGGCTATCTAACACGTGCCGCAGCAAGCAGCCCCGCCTTTGTGTTTCCTTTTCGAGAAGAAAGTGAACTTGTGTTTGAATGGGCAGGAGAACAGCTCAAAAACTGGAAAGTAGCTTATTTGAAGGCCTTACTTTATCGTTTCCGAAATCAAGGGGAAAAAGCGAAGCAACTATTAGATGCTGTGACGACTGAACCGTCGGATTTTGGTGCTTACTTTGCCCTGAAATCCAGTCTTGGGGAAGATAAACAGATCGATATGTCTATTACAGCTATGCGACAAGCGGTAACCACGGAGCCAAATGAATGGCGATATGGTCTTCGTTTAGTTGAATTATTAAATAAAGGAAAACGGTATGACCTGGCGCTTCAGGTCAGCACGAAGTATCGCCAAGCATTTCCAAAGAACTATATACTGACCTTGGCACATGTACGGACTTTGTTGTTGAATAAAGAATATCAGCGCGCTGAAGCTGAATTGCAAAAGATCGAAATCCTTCCTTTTGAAGGGGCAACCGAAGGACATAACTACTATGTACAGACCAAATTAATGCTGGCCTATCAATACCTGCAGCAAAAAAAGTATAAGGAAGCGAACCTGAAGGTGGAAGAGTCAAGAGCTTGGCCATCCCAACTCGGTGTAGGTGAGCCTTATCCGGATGAAAAAAATGAAATTTTGGCAGATTGGTTAGCAGCATATCTACAAAAGAAAATGGGAAATAGTACCAGTGAAACAAATCTTCTGCAGCAGATAAGCCAACGCAAACAGTCCAAAAATAAGTACGAATCTCTACTTCAACAGGCAGCTATACAGCAATTAGCAAATAGGGGAGTTACTGTCAGCAGCGGGGAAGCTGCCCCTTTAATAGATCAATCAAATGCTGTCTTTTTTGATCAGATACAAAAAGATAATTTAACAGTGTATTGGCCGGAGTTGATCCGACGAATTTATTTTGAACTAGATCAGCGCATGTTTTAATTCTCTTCGCCGTTGATAGCTGGAAAAGGAGGAAGCTTTTAATGTTTTTTTGTAATCGATAAAAAAGATGTAAATTTAATTAAGCAAAAGATTAAATAAATGGTGAGAATGGTCCTTAGGCAACTTTACTTGATATTGTTGGTCATCGCGTTTTGCCAATGTCGTGGTAGTAGCAATGCTGTAGCAAATAACGGAAAGCTTCAGCTAGGAGTGGATACGATGGAAAAAGTGCAATCTGTTACAGGGCAGTTTAAGTCAAACAACCGAGTTATTCAGTTAAGTTCAGCAATGGAAAAGCTACTTTTTGTGCTTAACAAAGGTAATATCTACCTTCCTGAAAATGGTTTTTTTCTGCAATTGAGTCAGACGGATGCCAAGCGTCTTGGTAAAGATTATATTTTATTGATCCCCCTTTTTTCCGATAGAGGAAGTTTATTGTATAATTATGATCAGGACTTTACGTTTGAGATAATCGCTGTGCCAGGGATGGAAAACTGTTATTATACAAAGAACGTAGCGTTTTTCAACGCGCATAACAAGGATAAGATTGCGTCTGAAAATGATCTTTATCCAGCCTCTATTTTTAATAATCCTACGTTGAAGGATACAATAGAGTGGGCAGTTTTTACGGATTATCGTGATCTGAGAGATCTGCCGCAATGGATAGATAACTTAGACAACAAACAGGAAGTTATAGTTCACTATGTGGGCTGTGCTGAAACACCTGATGGAGGTCATGCAATACATGATTATAGGCCTACAGCGGTAGCTGATCTTGCGAGAAAACGGTTGAATGACGTCGGTAATAAGATGGAATCATTGGGAGTGCCGAAGGAGGAGGCTTCAAAACATGAATGGAAAACTTGGTTAGGTAAGGTGATTAATCTTAATCCGAAAGATCAGTTTCCAAAAGGAGGGGCGAGGGTATGGACGAAGACCTTTAAGGAAAATACGCATGGACTATTTGCCTGGGATGAAACAAACGACAAAATCATCAGGTTACACCCACAACCAGATTATCTTAATTTTAAGGATCAGCAACTGTTGTCTATCAACCCCAGTGACAGTAGTATACAAGTCAGTACAATTGCTTCTTCAAAACAACCAAATGCCCAGGAATTCTTCGACTTTAGAGTTGAAAATGGAGCACTATTTACCATTAATAAACTATTCCAATGGGGACATTACAGTGTGGAAGCGGCCAATGGAAAAACCACATTCTATAAGGAAAGAGCCTCTAAAAAATTGCTACCAGTGGTACGGGATATAATTATCGATCAATGCTATATGGCTCCGGAACATAGTTATATCCTTTATCATAAGGACAGAACGATGAATTATGAAATGTTATGTATTAACAGTAGGACAGGAGCAATCGTTGCGCAAAAATCATTAGATGGATTTTTGACAGAAGCACAGATAGCCAAAGGAAAAATCGAGTATTTGCCATTTGCGACAATGAACCGAACTACCGAAAACTTTCCGTTGCTGTTTAAAATAAATGAGGTTGTCTACCACATGTTACTCAATAATAAATTGATGCCTATTGAAACTGCGAAGTTGCCAGCGAATTTACCGTGGCATCCAAGCTTTTTGTCTGTTGATAAGCATGCCTTTTATTTTGATAAAGTCGATAATGAGCTGCAGTTCTATCCGGTCGATCACAGAGAGTCTATGCCATCAGTCAAATTAGCGGATCAGGTTTTTGATCGCTTTATGCTGGTTCCAGATGGGGGTAATTTTCGTTTTTTTTATGAATATGGGGATGCGTTTACACATGGTATAAAGACTATTTTAATTAATGGGGCTACATTTAAACAAGAGGGAGAAGCCGAGCGTGTTTATTCTTATGTTCCCTTGGAAACAGAATCCAGTGACAATACACCTAATAATTTAAAAGCTTTTAAAATTGGAAAGAAATGGATTGTTACTTTTATGTTGGAACAGGAGCTGATCGTGACGGAAATTTAATTTATCAGTCGTTCTTCCATTGTTTTAATGGACAATGGAATTATGTGTTATAAAAATAAAGCCCACTTAATTACTAAAATTGAGTGGGCTTTATTTTTTTGTCGGGATGGCCGGATTTGAACCGACGACCTCCAGCACCCCATGCTGGCGCGATACCGGGCTACGCTACATCCCGAATTATTCCAATAGATATAGATCTGATCATCCTAAACTTGATTTTTCAGGAATAATTTTTGGTGGTGCTAAAATAATAATTATTGACAAAAAATAAAATCTAAATAAAAAAATAGGATATCCAAACAAATGGTCGGACATCCCTATTCTTTTAATTTTATTCGTATCCTCCTGTGAACTTTTTTCAAAAAGTTTCAGAGGACTTTTGTTATTGTAACAACTTCTTTTGAAACTGTTTTTTGAAAAATTGCAGTTAGAATTTATACCCAACCATAATGCCGACGGTTTTGTTTTTGGCATCCAAAGTTTTGTCCACACTTGTGAATCCATGGCTGTAATAAGCGTCTACTGTAAAGCTACTAACGTCAATGCCGATTCCTGCTCTTCCATCAAGAGAGAATTTCTTATAATCTGTAGCTGTGCTGGATTTGACAGTCTTTAGATCATAATTTAATTGTGGTCCCAATAGGCCACGAAGGCTGAAATCACCATTTTGCAAAAATGTATAACCGACTTGGAGTGGAAGATTGATCTGATAGAATTTAGGCGTCTTTTGTGTGTTTTCAAAAGTATATTCTTTTCGCAATAGACTAGCTCCGATGCCTGGTTGGAAGAAGATACGATCTCCAATCCGTGCAAATGCAGCAACAGAAACCCCTACTTTGCCGTTATTGTCTTTAACGGATTTATTGCCAAATGACGTCATGTGATAGTTGCTCCCTACTTGTATACCATAGGTAACTTCCTGTGCTTGTACTGTACCTGTTATTCCTAGTAATGTCAATGCCACTAAGGCCGCTTTGATTGTTGTTTTCATCTTTGATACTATTTTTTTGTTATCTAGTTTTTCGTGTTCTTTTATTCTATGACAACGGAAAATCAGTATACCCTTAGAAAAAAAACATTTTTCTATTTTTAGATAATTAACTTTAGTTCCAATCTTACATAGCTGATAGCGCATTGTCATCATTTAATTCGACTGGATGTACATATTGAAGGGTAAACTCGGGTATATCGAGAGGATCATGGCAGTTTATACTGAAGAATTATGTTCTCGGGTATATATGGATGGTAGGAGGACGATTGTACATATTGATAGTTGACTTCAGGTGTTGAAATGGTTTTTAAAGACTGTTTATTAGTAAGTTGATGGAGCGTTATTATCAGCGAGAAAAAAAAGTAAAAAATAAATAAGGGTAATGCCTACTTGTGTTGTCTTAGTATAAAGTAGATTGTTTAATCAAATGGTAGATTTGGCCAATGTCGGAAAATAAAGAAAAGAATTTCGAGCAGCTTTTTCGAGCGCATTACAAGGAATTGCATCGTTATGCTTTTAGATACTTGGGGGATAGTGATGGTGCTGAGGAAGTCGTACAGCAAGTATTTCTGAGGTTATGGGAGAAAGATTGGGAAGAGCAGATTCATACTTCGCTGAAAGCTTACCTTTATCGTGCTATCTATAATGAGAGCATGAATGTCCTCAAAAAGGAACAACGTAAGTTCAAATATCAGTCTTATGAACAACATCGACAGGAATGGGAGCCTGCGGTGGATGAAAGTAGTAAGGACTTGGATAAAAAACTAAGGGTTGCCCTGGCTGAACTGCCTGAAAAAAGTAGGACGGTGTTTGAGTTGAGCCGTTTTCAGGAGATGAAATACAAGGATATTGCAACAACATTGGATCTTTCTATAAAAACAGTCGAAGGACATATGAGTAAGGTCTTGCGTCATCTGCGTGTTGAGCTTATGGATTATTTAACATTGATTATTTTCTATCTTATCTATATACTATGAATAAGGAATTACTGGAAAGATATATCGTTGGGGAAACTAACGAAGCAGAGAATAATTTGGTACAACGCTGGATGGAGGAAGATCCTGACAATAAAGCGGAATACCTAAAAGTGAAAAATGTATTTCTATCTTATCTATATGCTATGAATAAGGAATTGCTAGAAAGACATATGGTCGGGGAAACGAATGACGCTGAAAGTAGGATCGTAGAGGAATGGTTGGAAAAAGACGCTAATAATAGGGAGGCATATTTGCAAATGAAAAAGTTATGGGATAGTCTACCTAAACCCCTGGAGGTTCCAGAAGTGGATGTGGATAAGGCTTGGATGGATTTTAAAGTTGTTAGGGACAGGAGAACATCGGAACCTACTGAAATCCCCAACAGGAAAACGCACCTGATTCAATGGAATTGGTGGGCCGCGGCGAGCATTTTGTTGGTCTGCATGGTTGGATTCTATGTATTTGACCGTTCACAGCGAAAAGAAATGCATCTTGCTAGCCAAGAGACGGTACTTCAAAATTCACTACCCGACGGGTCTATGGTGACACTCAACAAAAATACGGAGTTAGCTTACTCAAGCACCTGGAGCAATAAAAACAGAAATGTGGAATTGAAAAAAGGAGAGGTGTTTTTTCAGGTACAAAAAGATAAAAAGCATCCTTTTGTAATCGCGACAGGTAATACGAAGATCACGGTACTGGGGACAAGTTTTAATGTGCGTCGCATTCCCAATGCAACGGAGGTCATCGTCGCCACGGGATTGGTCAAAGTGGCCTATGCAGATAAAGAGATTTTACTGCGACCAGATCAGATGCTGACGATCAGAGATCTAGATACCATGAAAGTTGAAAAGAAACCCGTTCAGGATAAATTCTATAAATACTATGTAGACCGTGAGTTTAATTTTGAAAATACACCTTTAAAGAGGGTTGCTGAGGTGCTTAGTCACGCATATGATTATAAGGTTATGATAGATGATCCTGCTCTTGAAAAAATACCATATACAGCCGAATTTAAACAAAATAGTTTGGCAGAAATACTCAAGGTGATGGCAAAGAGCTTGGACTTAAAGATTGAGGTCCAGGGTAAAGAAATCCACTTAACAAGTAATAAAAAGCAATAACATGTTTTCGAAACAAAATTGTACAGATAGCATCATGATACTATTTTTTATAAAGCGAATCAGGTTTTATATCCTATTCTCTCTGCTATGCTCCTTTCATTGGGGGCTAGCGCAGCAAAAGCTTGCTGCTGAAATTCAAATGCCTGCTTTCTCTAAAGCAACGGTTGGCGAAGTCTTTCAGCTACTAAAGGAACGGCAAGATGTGTTGTTTTCCTTCAATGGAAATATTTTACAGATGGATAGTGTCATTTACCCCAGGGCTTATAAGGGAAATTTATATGATTATCTCGATGGGATTTTGGGTAAGGAATATAGCTTTAAAGAATTAGGCAAACATATTATTGTTCAATATACGCCACAACGGATGTCGGTTGATTTTGAAGTACAGACCCCGAGGAAAGACAAGGTTGTGATCACAGGGTATATCAAAAATATCCGAACCAATAATCCGATATCCAATGCAAGTATTTTCGACCGAAGCGCTTTGCTATCTACGTTAACAGACAAAAATGGTTATTTTGAATTGGATGTCAAGAAAAAAAGTAATCTGATCGCAGTGAATGTGAGTAAGGAGATGTTTCGGGATACCAGTGTAATGGTTATTTTTCCTATTGAAGCAAAAATAGGAGATAAAAAGAAACGGCAATACGGTTATTTCGAAGGCTATGAAGAAGATCATGGCCTTTATAAGTCTTTTTTTGGCCGGATATTCCTGTCTCCTGCCCAACAGATACAGAGCATGAATCTGGGTGGTATGTTTTTGTATAGTCCTTATCAAATTTCTATGACACCCGGATTAAGCTCGCATGGATTTATTCGATCACAGATTGTCAATAAGTTTTCATTAAATATTATCGGCGGTGCAACCGCCGGAGTCAGGGGCGTTGAGCTCGGGGGGGTATTCAATATCAACCAATATAATATGCAGGGATTCCAGGTAGCGGGGGTATTTAATACTGTCGGCGGTAATGTTGGTGGAGTACAGTTAGCGGGGGTAGGTAATCGGGTTTTTGGAACCGTTAAAGGTGTCCAGGTTGGCGGGGTATTGAATAAGGCTGATACGGTACGGGGCGTACAGATCGCTGGTGTCGCTAATACCGCAAAGGAAGCTGCTGGAACAACCCAATTAGCCGGTGTATTAAACAATAGCAACGGAGATGTGGGCATCCAAATAGCAGGTATTGCCAATAAGGCAAAAAAAGTAAAGGGATTTCAGCTCGCAGGAATAGTTAATATTGCCGATAGTAGTGATTACCCGATCGGTCTATTAAACCTAATCAAAAACGGAGAAAAAAATCTGTCGTTGGCAATAGACGAGGATAGCTATCTTTCGTTGCAGTTTCGTTCCGGAGGTCGGGTACTCTATAGTGTCTTATCTATCGGTGCGGTTCTTGGTAACGATGGTCCTGCGAAATATGCCTTTGAAGCAGGATTGGGTGCTGTACTGTTGAATAAATCCAAGTTTGCACTCCGTACGGAAATTACCACACGTAATCATTTAACGGATAAATTTAAATCATTGGACAATCACCAATCTTCCTTTCGTGTGATCCCAGCATATAAGTTGACCGATGCGTTATCGATATTTGTGGCACCAAGTTTCAATTATGCTGAGCGGGATGAAGATGCTGTATCAGGCGGTGGTACCCAATGGAAAGCTTGGGGAAGAGACCGTACGAGAAACACGTTTTATGGTGGTGGAACAGCGGGTGTAATGTTAAAATTATAAAACTAAAACTATTTGGGTTGTACAGCTGTTATATAAGTAGCTTTTAAACATTTAACATTTTAGATAAGTGCCCTTTGTTATTTCAACAAAGGGCACTTATGTGTTAACTGGTCTATGAACCAGTATGTATCATTGAGTTGTAAATCTATGTTTTAGTTATGCAACAACTGTAGCAGTCTTCAATACATTCCGATAAGGATAGGAGTGGAAAATATGTCTACGTGCAAATCGTCCCAAAGAGTCGGCATTGACAAATTTTACATAGTCATTTCGTTGGACGCCAAAGTATTCATATTGACTGCCATCATGAAAGGTGATCGTCAATATCTGGGCTTTCCAATCAATATCTTGAATACCTGAATTCGTGATTGTCTCTGTATAGATCGGTAATTGTTGTTCAATTGTCTCGGGGCAGATGCTTACCAAAAAATGATAAGCTTCAATCATTTCTACACTCTTTTGTTCAGCAGCCAAACGACCTTCTTCGTCATTGACAAATTTATCCGGATGACATTCTTTCATGATCGTCCGGTAAGTGGATTTTAGGGTTTTGAGATCCACTGATTTATCCACATTTAACAACTTACGGTAGTCGGCAATTTTTTTCATGGCGGCAAAGATATGCTTAATAATCAGATTATTTGCATTATCCTAGAAATAAGATTATTTTTTACCTAAGGTTTTTACATAGAGCTGTTCAACCTTCTCTCGGGCCCAGGGTGTTTTTCGTAGAAAAGTTAGCGAGGATTTAACACTCGGATTTTCATTGAAACACCGGATGGATATCCTTTGCCCCAGTTCTTCCCATCCGTAATATTCCACTAAATATTCGATGATTGTATCCAACCGTTTTCCGTGTAATGGATTATTGACTTGTTCTTGCATGTTGTAAAGTTAGAAATCTTTGTACACTTTATAATAACTTTTTATTGTGTTGTTATACCATTAAGCTTAATCCAATGGTATTTTAACTAAGAGTTCTTGAGCTGTTCTGCAAGCAAATCAAGCTGTTGATCGAGCTTTTCATCCCAGATATTTCCTACTGCATCAAGTTTTCCTTTCACGCCCTGAATAAGAAGGTTCCTTTCGGAATCAAGTTGAGCACCAAGTCCCTGCATAATACGTTGTAGCTCGGCATGGCCCGTTTCGCCCTGTGCTGATGCGGTAATAATACTGACGGGTTTTTCTGTAAAAATGGTCGTTGCTGCACACCATTCGAGTAGATTTTTCAATCCGCTTGGGACACTGAAAATGTACTCTGGACTGCTGATCAATACCAGATCTGCATCCTGAATGACCTGGCGCAAAGCGATGATTTCGATTGGCGGACGGGATGTACTTTCTTCAGGGTCGAAATGCGGGAGTTCCTTCAGGCGGTCAAAGAGAATAAGATTGACCTCGGGGTTTACTTTATGTTGGAGATGACGTACGAGCTGATGATTGGATGAATGTTCGCTTGCGCTGCCTATTATCGCGAAAATGGTTTTCATTGAATATATTTACTTGCTGGGATTAAAGACCCTGATTGTTTAATTTATTAATTTGCCGACACTTCCATGTCAATTTTACGATGTAAGATTTTGAAGCGACTAATTTACGATTATAGATCCATACGGTTGACATAGTTTTTTGCCTGAAGGTAATTTTTCCGCTCCAGAAAAAATAACAGTACAGTGGGGTACAGCGTGAAAATATGGCTACTATCGAACCTATTTTTAAGTCCCGACAATAGGACCTCACAGATAATCATCACCAAAACAAATAGAAATAGATTGAGTATAATAATTGCTTTTAAATCTCTTTTCCTCGCAAATTGATACCGAATGAAACTGGGATAATCGATCGTCATAAAGGCAAGTTGGGCGAGTAGGAAGGTCATTATTCCAACAAAAAAAAAGATACCCTGGTTAGTATAGGATTGAGTGATTAGCGATTCTAAAGTGATGAAATCTGCGCGGAAATAGAAAAAACAGACAATGCCAAGCAGGATAAAAAGTGAAAACTTATAACCTCTTTTTTCCATTTGGATCAGATTGGTCAATTTATTCAGCGTATCAAACAATTTGCAGATGATGGCAGTGATGACCAAACACACAATACAGTTGATCTGAAAAGTGCCAAAAAGGCCAATGATATCATCCTCTGCGTCTGTCTGTAAATAAGCTCTTCGAATAATTAGAAAGAGACAAAAAATAAGGTTATAAATAGTCGCGTAAAAAGAGACACGTTGTAGCATTAAAAGTCTTCGATCTTGCTTCTGTTCTTCAGCCTGTATTTCTGCTGCTTCGTCAACAGGAATAGCTGTGTGTTGTAAATTGAGTTGTTTTGGGCTATCAGGTTCTACACTGGGAGGATCTGAATGAATGGCCTGGACTTCAGCTATACCTGATACCTGCTCAGAATTGGTTGGTTTCTCAGGATAGGCAATAGGTTCATCAATTTTGCTGTCAACGATTTCGGCCTCTAGTACTTCTTCATTTTCCGGATGAAATTTTTGTGGTGTCAAATAGCGAATAGACTTCCGGAGCAAAAAGATAATAATCGCGATCCAGGCCAATGCAAAGACAGTAATAAATACCCATTTCATCATCAATAAGCGGATACATAAGTAAATTATTGGCGTGATTAAGTAGGCCAAAATTCCTTTTGGACGCATTTTTCGATTATCTTTAAGCCACCGCAATACATAGTAGTTCAGTACAATACAGATAAATAGGGTGATTATAATTTCAGACCACATACAAATAACTATACCTAAAGATAAAAACTTTTTCCTTTTACGGATTAAGTTTATACTTTTGGAAATAGGGACGTAAAATAGCTTGAATACAGATTATATGCTTTGTTATGAGAAATAAAATGGGGTACCGCCTGTTGTGGGAGCGTATTCGTACGGGGGACGAGGCTGCATTTTTTGATCTGTATGGGGCACTTTATCAAGAACTTGTTAATTTTGGAATCCGTACCTGTGGGAATACTGATTTGGCAAGTGAAGCGACGGATCAGGTTTTTGTCAAGATCTGGGAAAAAAGAATGCAGCTTGAACGCGTTGAAAATGTACAGTCCTATCTTATTACCTTTCTAAAGCGGCGTATTCTACGCCTGATCGAAAAGCAACATAAAATTAATACAGCACTTCAGAATGTAAAAGCGGAAGATGAATGGATTGAGATGCCTTATGAAGAGTTTGTAATCAAAGTTCAAACCAATGAGATTATTCAGATCCGTTTGAAAGAAGCACTGGAGAAGTTGTCTTTTCGCCAAAAACAATTGGTCAATCTAAAATTTTTTGAAGGCTATTCGTATGAAAAGATCTCTGAAATCACGCAGATGTCTGTCAAAACGGCGTATAATACGCTTTACGATGCGCTAAAAATATTACGGGAGGAGCTGAAGGACATTTAATGATAATACCGACAACTGTTGTTGTAAGCGAATCATAGCGTATTCGTTAAGTATTATACCTCTTCTTTGTGTTGTTTTTTAAAATAAATAATCTGATTGTCAGTATTTTATGAAATATTTTGTTTTTTTCTTAGGAAAAAGATCTCTTCTTGGGCACTATAGGGTAAATACCCATTAGAATGAGCCAAAAAGATTATAAACAGTTAGAAGATTTTTTGATTGACGATACTTTTCAAAAGTACTGCTCTGGAGAAGATAAAAACTGTATCCTTTACTGGCAACAATACTGCTTAAATCATCCAGAGCAGGTCGAAATGATCCTAAAAGCCAAACGTCTTTACCAAATTTTGGTCGGAAACCGAAAATCTATCCATGAACAGATGGAGAGATTGAAGACTGACCTCCAAAATACGCCAATTGAATCTGCACCTATCCGCCAGATTACATGGCAAAAGTGGGGCGCTATTGCTGCAGTATTTGTCGCTTTGGTCGGAGGCGGATTATGGTACTATACACGTCCTACGAATGCTATTGCTCCACAAACGATAACAAACGTTGGTCAGGTGTATCAGACAAAGAAAGGTGAGAAGAAGACCTTTGAGTTAATTGATGGCAGTACTGTTACTCTCAACTCAGCAAGTAAATTGGAGCTGTCTTCGGATTTTAATGGTGAATTGCGCTTGGTAAGGTTGGTCGGTGAAGGTTATTTTCAGGTCGCAAAGAATAAAGAAAAACCATTTATGGTGCAGGCTTCTGATTTTGATATCAAAGTTTTGGGAACGACCTTCAACGTGAAAAGTTATCCCGAAGAACCAACGGCCGAAGCTGTATTGGTGGAGGGGTCTATTGAGATGAAAAGCAAAGGACAGCGCGAGAATTCCGTTGTTATTAAGCCAAATCAAAAAATTACGATATTTAAAAACCAAACTGAGCTTGCGGTAAATGCAAGTAAAGGAAATAAGCCAACCTTAAGTAAGTTGCCCATTAAGGAAATTGCAATCGAAAATATCCCCGTAGTGGAGTCAAATACCACCGAAATACCAGATATCGCATGGAAAGAAAATAGATTGGAAATCGTGGACCAAGATTTCGAATCTTTACGAAGAACCCTGGAGCGCTGGTATGATGTGGATATTCAGCTTCAAAGTGAAGAATTGAAAAGATATCGCTTCACGGCAACCTTTAGCAAAGAAAATATTACTCAGGTACTGAGTGCTTTACAAAAAGTTGAACCATTTAAATTTGAACTATATGGGAAAAAAATAACTATCTCAGAAAAATAAAAAGGATGGTGGACCAACACCATCCTTCATTGAAAAAATGATTAACCAAAAGCAGCAACATTGGGGCGTGCTGCTTAATATTAATTTTAACCAACACTAAAATATGATTAAAAATTGCTTATTGCAAATGCGCAATGGATATATTGTGCATTTTAGATTCATTATCGGGATGAAACTAGCCTTAATTATGACTACGTGTGCTGTAATCAATGTTTCAGCATCTGTATTTTCCCAACAAAAAGTGTCCTTGGATGTTCAAAAAACAAAACTGAGCAAGGTACTTAAACTGATCGAAGAGCAAAGTGATTATTATTTTGTCTATAATTCGACAAACGAGAATTTAAATAAAGAAGTGTCTGTCAATGTCAATAATACGAAGGTATTGGACGTGTTGGCGAAGCTTTTCAATAAAAGTGGACTGGCTTATTCAGTATCCAAAGAAGGACTTGTTGTGGTTAGTCAACAACAACAAGTTGTCGTTTCGGGTACGGTAACAGATGATAAAGGGAATCCGTTAGCGGGAGCCAGTGTACGTGTTAAAGGTACTGCTGTAGGGCGAGCGACAGATATTAATGGACGGTTTTCCATCGACGCCGCGACCGGCAATACGTTGATCGTTTCTTTTGCAGGCTATGCATCACAGGAATTGGCTGTGACCAAGGATGGCGATATGAAAATCATCTTAATCGAAGACAATCGCATGTTAAATGAGGTGGTGGTGACAGCATTGGGTATGAAAAAGGAAAAACGCTCTTTGGGATATTCAGTGACACAGGTTGCAGGAGAATCTTTGACTACAGCACGTGAAAATAACGTCATGAATTCACTTGTCGGAAAAGTAGCAGGTTTGGATATTAGTTCAACTTCAGGTGGGGCAGGGGCCGCATCAAATGTAACTATACGCGGTGTTTCCAGTCTGAATCAAACAAATCAACCCTTATATGTGATTAATGGTATACCTATGGAGAGTAAGCCGGTAGGTATAGGTAATGCGAATACTAAAGGAAACGCCGGTAGTCAGTGGGACAATGCCCCAGATTTAGGTGATGCAATCAGCAATATCAATCCTGACGACATCGAAAGTATTTCGGTATTAAAAGGAGCTGCTGCTTCAGCATTATATGGTTCGCGGGCAAAAGCAGGTGTTATTTTAATTACCACAAAATCTGGAAAGGGGAATTCGATAGATTTTAATAGCAATTTCGTAGGGGAACAAATTATAGATAATACCAACTGGCAAACAGTATATGGCCAGGGCGCTAATGGTGAGAAGCCAAATACACAAGCGGGTGCCGCTCAGGTTGGTGGTTCCAGTTGGGGTGCGAAGTTGGATGGTACACCGGTTGTGCAATTTGATGGAAAAGAAAGACCATATTCATTACAGAAGGGAAATCTTAAGAGGTTTTATAGAACAGGTTCGACATGGACAAATACTTTGGCATTGAATAAATCTTTTGAGGGTGGTTCAATCCGTCTATCAGGAACAAACGTAGATAATAGATCTGTTGTACCTAATTCGGGTCTTAAGAGACAGTCTTTCAATTTGGTCGGATTATTTGAGCCACTTAAAGGTTTGACTGTTGACGCACGTTATAATATGATTTTAGAGCAAGTGAAAAACCGTCCAATGGTATCTGATGGTGCTGGAAATGCCAATTATAACGCGATGTTTTTACCGACAAGTATTAATATCAATGATTTAAAGCCATGGAAAGGTGCTGATGGCAATGAGATTCTCTATAACGCAGGTAACGTTTATGCAACTAATCCTTGGTTTGCTGCAAATGAATTTGTCAACAATACCAATCGGGATCGCTCTATCGCTTCTGTAACTGCAAAATATACAATGAATAATGGCTTGTTTTTTCAGGGACGCGTGGGACGGGACGGATATTCCGATCACTACAAGAATGTAGTTCCTTCAGGTACGGGATATTACCCAAGTGGAAAGATTGCGGAGCAAGAAACAAAATTTGCAGATGTCAACACAGATATATTGATTGGCAAGTCTTTTGTAATAGGAGATTATACATTGACCCCCAATATTGGAGCTAGTTACAGAAATACGAAAATCAAACAGACCACGAATTTAGGAACGGATTTCGCCATATTTGGTGTGTATAATATATTAAACGCAAAAAATAAGTCTGTTGGTTATCTTGAGAGTGAATCGGAAACACAATCCACTTATGGTACATTGGAATTTGCCTATAAAGATGTCGCTTATTTAACCGGAAGTTTACGGTCAGATTGGTTTTCTACTTTAGCAACACCTGGATTTGACAATAAATTGAATTCTGTGTATCCGGCTGTTTCGGGTTCATTTATCTTTTCAGAATATTTAAAACCATCATGGTTGAGTTATGGAAAGTTGAGGGCCGGTTTTGCGCAAGTGGGACAAGCTACAGATCCATATCAAACCTTGTTAACTTATAATTTTAGGAGCGAAACGCTGAATGGGCAACCATTGGGAACAATTTCAAATGCAAACATTCCCAATTCTTCCTTAAAAGCTTCAACTGCAACAGAGTTGGAAATTGGAACTGAATTACGCCTTTTCAATGACCGCGTGAATTTAGATCTTACTTGGTATAACAAAAAGTCGAAAAATGAAATTTCGTTTATAACGACACCTTCTTCAAGTGGTTATACCGGTGCTGTGTTAAATGCAGGTGAAATGCAAAATAAGGGGTTTGAGGCATTAATTTCAGCAACAATTCTCAAATCAGAAAACTTTAAATGGGTTTCTTCATTGAACGGTTCATATAATGATAATAAAGTATTGTCTTTGGCCGAGGGAATGGATGAGCAATCTGTCGCAACTTCACGCTCAGGAGTAGGCTATTTAATGAATCGGGTAGGGATGCCTGCTTTCCAAATTATGGCATTTGACTATAAATACGACGATAATGGCAATATTGTTAAGGCTGATGATGGCTCTCCTGTTCGTGGTGATTTAAAACCTTATGGTTCTGCAATGAACAAATGGTTTGCGGGTTGGAACAATGAATTCAATTATAAACGCTTCAATTTTTCTTTTTTGATTGATGGAAAATGGGGTGGAAAGCTGTTTTCAGGAACGGATTATTACGGATACATTGCCGGATTACATCAAGAAACAGTAGCAGATCGCGAAAGTTTAGGCCGTACAGCAGCAACCTACTATACCAATACTGCAAACAATGTATCGAAGATATTTGTCAACAATGCTGATTTTGTTAAGCTACGTCAAATTGTTGTGGGATATACTTTCCCATCCAATTTATTTAATAACAAGATTAAGGCGATAACAGTTAGTGCTGTAGCGCGAAATCTTTGGATAATTATGAAAAAGACAAATAATATTGACCCTGAATCAAGTTACAATGCTACTTTTCCAGGTTTGGAACTCGGTGGTGTTCCCGCTGTACGTACGTATGGTATTAATTTAAGTGTTAAATTTTAATTGCAAATAATCATGAAAAGATATATAAAACCAGCATTTGTTAGCTTGGTTACAGTGGCTTCACTAATTTTAAGTAGCTGTACAAAAGATTTTGAAAAAATAAATACAGATCCAATTTCTTACAGCAAGGATAATTGGGATCCTAATTATACATTTAGTTCTGCTCAATTGTTTTATACAGGAAGTTTTGATTTTGCCTATGATACTTGGCGTGGAAATTTAATCTATTCGGCAACAATGATGCAGGGTTTGTCTACTGTAGTAAGTTATTGGGCAGGAGATAAATATATGTTAAACGAAAGTTACACGGCAGCTTATTGGGGTAATGGAACTGTCGGCGCCTATATTGAGCAGGTTAGAAATATTGTTGACGTAGTAGAGTTTACAAAAGATAAACCTAAATATGCAAATCTTCATCATGTCGCAAGAATTTGGAAGGCGTTGATATTTGCCCGTTTAACAGATCTGTATGGTGATGTTCCTTATTCTGAAGCAGGTGTGGGATTTTACAATAAAATCTATAAACCAAAATACGATAAACAACAAGACATCTACAACGATCTATTGAAGGAAATTGAAACGGCTACTGCAGCCTTAAAAGATGATGGTGATAAAGTAACCGGAGATGTTATCTACAAAGGCGATATTGCGAAATGGCGGAAATTTGGGAATTCGCTGTTGCTCCGCACAGCAATGCGCTTAGTGAAAGTAGATGAAGCCAAAGCCAAAGAATATGCCCAAAAGGCAATTGGGAAGACGATGACCAACAATGCGGATAATGCCTTTATCTTGCATGATGTGTCTGGTTCCCGGGTTACTCAGAACCGAAATAGCCAAGTACTCCTCGGAGATGGTGGACAGGAAAACTATTATGTAAAATGGTCCAAGACTTTTATTGATTATTTAAAATCAAATAATGATCCACGATTGAGAAAGGTTGCGGTGACTCAACTATACTTGTCTGAGAAAAGCAAAGACCAAAATGCTGGGTTTATAACTGATCCAGCAAAACAAAAAGGTATGCCTAATGGTAAGGATCTTGGATCCAATCCATTGTATAATATCAATGGAGATCCGAGCTATACTACTTTTCCAGATTATTCATCTCCTAATCCCAATATGGTTAAACGAACAGGTGCTACATTTATTTTAACCTACGGTGAGTCCGAGTTACTTTTAGCTGAGGCTGCACAAAGATGGGGAATAGGGGGGAGTGCTAGTGATCATTACAACAAAGGGGTTAAAGGTAGTATGACTTTCCTCGATCAATATGATGGATCAATGGCAATCAGTGAAGCGGATGCAGACGCTTATTTGAAGGCGCATCCATTTAATGTTGCAGATGGGTTGAAGCAAATAAACACACAGTATTGGGCGCATACGATCACAATGCTTGATTTTTATGAAACTTGGAGTAACTGGCGTAGAACAGGCTTCCCAGTGCTAACTCCTGTAAATTATCCAGGGAATGCAACTTCTGCCACTATTCCACGTCGCTTTCCTTATCCTGCAAATGAAGCGGCTATCAATGGAGAAAACTATAAGGCAGCCTCTTCAGCAGTACCCGGCGGTGATAATCTTGCAGGCCGAGTCTGGTGGGACAAATAATTACAATGGTTTGTTTTTTATGAGGCTGAACTTTCGTAGTTTGGCCTCTTTAAACCTTTTATAAAATACTATGAACCTAAAAAATCAAATTTTACTAATCGCGGCTTTGCCATGGATTCTCCTTTCCTGTAATAACGTAGGTGATAAAACGAAGGAAAATGAGACCACAAAAAACAAAACCTTGACAGGGACGTACAGACTCTTAGAGGCTAAAACTATCAAAGGGAAAGACACTGTGACTGCTTTCACTGATACAAGCAAAACCGAAATGTTTAAAATGTTTAATGAAGATCATTTTTCATTTTTCAATCATGATAAAGAAAAGGGGAAAGGAAAGGAACCTCATTTTATTGCGGGGGGTGGAACTTATTCTTTTGATGGTAAAAAATATCAGGAGCGATTGCAATACTGTAGCCTCCGCGATTGGGAAAGTAAGAAGTTTGATTTTGAGTTGGAATTTAAAGGGGATACGCTTGTCCAACATGGGGAAGAGAATTTGCCCGAACTGGGGGTAAAACATACGATTATTGAAACTTATCTGAAAGTGAAATAAAGCGCTCTTATTGAGGAGTTCACAAAACTTCATTAAGTATATTTTGTTAATGCAAGCACCCGTGGTATTTTCCATGGGTGTTTTTTGTAGATTTAAAACCTAAAAAAATAGATTTATTGCTGCTCACAAATAGCATGTTATTTATTTTAGAAAAAAAATAAAATTAAATTGCAACATTTTCCAGAATGATCCGACTATACAATAGAAACATAGGAATTAACAGTATTAAATAGTAAACGTGCAAAACCAACTTAGCGATAAAGATCTATTAGCGATGTGCCAATCCGGTAACGAGTCGGGCTTTGCACAGCTCTATCATCGCTATGCGAAGAAGATTTTTAACTCGATCTATCGGATTTTGTCAAATCAGGAGGAAAGTGAGGATGTTTTGCAGGAGACTTTTGTGGAGTTTTTCTCAAAATCGGATAAGTGGCAGGCGGTACTTAGTGTTGAAGCCTGGTTGAGAAGGATGGGAGTGAATAAGGCTATTTCTCTTTTACGGAAAAATAAGCAGTATTATACACCTATTGATGATCTGGAAATCCAGGATGAAGGCGAAGATGAACTGTTGGAAAAGGAGTGGCGAGAATGTCGGCTGACTGATTTGGAATCAGTCATTGATCAGCTGAGCGGGATACCCAAGATGGTGATCAATCTGTATCTTTTTGAAGATATGAGCCACGATGAAGTCGCGGAATCTTTGGGAATGACAGCGGTAGCGGTGCGGAGTCAATACCATCGCGCCAAAAAGAAAATTTACGAACAATTGAAGGAGAGGTATAATTATGCGGGATAATTTGAAGGATTTTGTGAACACCAATCGGGATGCATTTGACCGTAAAGAACCGTCATCGGATTTATGGAATAAAATCAGACCACAGGTTGTTCCTCCGGTACAGGAAAAGAAGATTAAACCTTTGTGGCGATGGGCAAGTATTGCGGCAGCTACATTATTGGTCGGATCTGCGGCTTTTGTCATCTTCAATCAGGAGAAAAAGGATGATCATTTGGGCAGAGTAGCAGATTTGAAATCTGCCCCTGTTCAGAAAGAGCCAGTGGATATCCTGCGCCCATCTCAACAAGAGGTAGCAGTAGAAGCTGGTCAGAAGGAACCGATACGGTCAATACAGACGATGACAAGTATGCCAAAAATACATCGTGAGGTTAACAGGACGGCGCAAAAGGTTCCTGTAGATAAGAAAGAAGGGCTTGAAAAAGATTATATGCAAATGCTTCAGGATTCTGTTTGGGCAAGTACAAGATTAGCAGCCGTACTCGCACTCCAAAAACAAGGAAATCTGAAAGAGGATGCAGCACATGCATTAGAGAAAATAGCTGTTTCGGATGAGAGCAGTAATGTGCGTATGGCAGCGATTGAGACCTTGCTGGACGGAATGACACCAGAAGTTAGGCAGCAAAAGGTTCAGGACTTTTTTGTCGCACAGAATGATCCGACATTACAGGTTGAGCTGATGCAGATGATTGCACAAAGAGATGAAGCGGAAATGAAAAATAGTACAAAGGATAAGCTGAACGCGATTGTAGAGGATCCCTTTACATTAAAATTTGTGAAAGAGCAAGCTTATGCGGTATTGCTGAACCACTAGAACAAACAATATATACGATGAAGCTGTAGAGACGTGCTAAGCTAATGGAATAAACCTCCGCACTTCATTACCTTAACAAAAGGAGCTTGTGAGCTCATAAATACCATTGAAAAAATGGACTAGAAAGTAATAATTATGAAGATGAAACCATTATGATTTATTCAATCACACAAGGGAGAATAAATCTGATAGCTTCATCACAATTAAAAAAAAATTATACAGATGGAAAAGATAAGAATAATGATTATGGGAATGGCACTGCTCTTTGCTAATGCATTGCAGGCCCAAATAACGGAGAATGCAGAACGCGCCGTTCCGCCAAAGGCACCTAGACCTCCTAAAACAATGAGAATGCCTCATGGTGATAGTGAGAAGAGAGTTTGGAAAGAAATTAAAGTCCCCAATGTAGGCGAGAAGCTATTGCTGAAATTTGACAATGTCTCTATCGAGGGCTATAATGGAAAAGATGTTGTGATTACAGCGAAGGTGGAGGAACAGGAAGAGAACGACCGGGCTAAAGGATTGCGTGTAGTCAATGGTTCTGGCCTTTCCGATAATTCGGGAATGGGAATGAACATTCAAAATATTGCTGGTGTTACGGAAATCAGTATGGTTGGTATGCCACTGGAGGATTCTGTGCATGTTCGGGTTCCTTTTGATCTATCGATTAGTGTGAGAGGTGGTCGTGGAGGGTTCTTTAATGGCGGTGGTATTGAAATAAAAGATATTAGAGCCGAGGTCGAGATCGCTAGTACAATGGGAGATGTTAAGGTGATCAATGTCACTGGACCGCTCAATGTGAAAGTCGCTCAGGGCGACGTGGTCGCTAAATTTGTGCAACCAGTCAAAGGGCCTATCTCACTCATCGCAGCAATGGGCGCGGTGGACGTAGCCTTCCCGGTAAAATTCGGCGCTAACGTAGATATGAAGACCTCAATGGGGAATATTTACGCTGCAGATGAATTTCAATTTGAAAAGCCTGTTGAGGAGCCTAAAAGTGTTTACAACATGTCAAATACTGTAAAGGGAAAGATGAATGGTGGCGGACAGGACGTGATCTTGAAAACTTCTATGGGGGATATTTATATTAGAACCCAAAAGTAGTATGTGAAGTCCTGAAATAGGTATGCTATTTTCTGATTTACAAAAACCCTTAAATACTGAGTCGGTATTTAAGGGTTTTTTGTGCGTTTTTTTTCTAAGTAAAGCCTTGAAATAGTTAGACTATTTTTTTGGTTCCATACGAACTAAATATTGATCATGTTCATCTTCATATAGAATCTGAACAACCCAGCCTAGTTCATGGGCTATTTTGATCAGTTTATCCTGATCTAGATAAAGCCATTTGAAGGGATTTCCCTTTTGTCCTTTATATTCGTATTGATATTGGATCTCTCCAAAATAATGGCTGGGTTTTTTGATGTTATAATCCTCGTAGAGATAACCGATATCGGATGAATCAAAAATAAGCTGCCCTCTATCGGTCAGGAGCTCTTTACTATGCTGCAACAGCTTTTTAAAACCGTCAATGTCGCCAGCGATACCTACACCATTCATAAGAAACAAAAGCGTATCATACTTTTGTCCACTGAATTCATAGAAATCTTTGCATATGATATGTTGCACACCACGCTGTTGCATGATGTGACAAGCTGTTTGCGATATTTCCAGCGCATCGACCTCAAATCCCTTTTCTTGTAGATATAAGCTGTGACTGCCTACGCCGGCCCCCACATCTAATACCCGGCCGTCACAGAGTGATAATCCGATGAATTCCAGTTCTGGAAAATCGTCAGCATCCCTAAAGAAAATTTCTACAGGCATTTCGTCTTGGTCGCCATAGCTTGTATGCAGTATTAAAGGGAATTTTTCTTCTTGATGGATAAAGTAATCATCCAGGGCCTCACCATATACGTCTCTATGCATTGTCATTATCAATCATTAATACTTTTTTTGCGATATAGATGGAATCTTCATCGCCAGTGTGCTTCATAGGTTCATCCGATAGTTTGATGACTGGAGTCCATTGATCATCTTCCGGAAGAGCATCAGTCATTTTGATGACAATATTCATGGGTCTAAGTCCTACATCGTTTGTAAAGTTGGTCCCCACACCAAATGAGTGTAATATTTTGCCTTCGCAGTAGCTTGCAATTCTTTCGACCTTGTCGTAATCCAGGCCATCAGAAAATATAATTGTCTTTGACAATGGATCGATACCATTTTTCTTGTAGTGTGCAATAACCTTGTCTGTAAACTCTAGCGGGTCACCACTGTCGTGACGTACTCCATCAAATAATTTGGTAAGCTTTTTATCGAATTGTTGAAAGAAAACTTCCGTTGTATAGGTGTCAGACAGCGCAATTCCAAGATCACCGCGATAAACATCCGACCAGTGCTCCAATCCTAATAGGTTGGCCATTTTGTAGCCATATTTTGCCGCATGAAACATAAACCATTCGTGTGCATGTGTACCAATTGGTTTGGTTTCATATTTCATTGCCAGGTGAACATTACTGGTTCCGATAAAGGTTTTTTCTCCGTATTGTTTTAATGTACGGACAACCAAGTCGTGGACTTCATAGGAATGTCTTCTGCGGGTGCCAAAATCGGCAATTGTGATATGCAGCTTTTTATATTTCTCGATTTTATCTTTGGCCGTTGCAATAACCTCTTCATCTGACGCGCGAACCAAATCCTGAGATTCATAGAAAAGCTCACAGATCAGTGACATGAGCGGTACCTCCCAAAGAATCGTTCGATACCAATACCCTTCGATAACAACTTCGAGATCGGGGCCATCCTGTGTGATTTTTATTTCATCGGGATCATACCGATAACCTTGTAGAAAATCAAAATAGGTCGGATCAATGTAGGGACAAGTCCGCGCAAAAAAAGCTTTCTCAGCTTTGGTAAGCCGTAGGTCTGCCATTTCGTTTACAGCCTCCTTTAAAAGAATGTCAAATCCTTCCGGAAACTTATGATGCCCCCGATTGATAAAGTGGTAGCGTGCTTTTGCCTTTGGAAATAGCTTGACTACCGCATTCTGCATCGTGAATTTGTAAAAGTCGTTATCTAATATAGAGGTGAATGAAGCCATCTTTATTAATCTGATTTTTGTTTGAAGCCGTAAATTTACTAATTAACATGAAAATGTGCGGATTGTTCATCATAAATAAAACAAGAGTCAATACAAGTTGGATGCTAAAAAAACGGGCCAGTGATGTGCTGACCCGTTTTTTTACTTTATAAATTTGATCTGTTATCGTGTTCTTGAACTACCTCCTGAACGAGTTGATCCTTCAGATGATCTGGTTCTTGGAGCTGAAGAACTTCCTGTATTCGAGGAATTTGATCTTTCAACTGCGGGAGCCGAGGACCGTGTTCGGGTATTCTCATAGCTTCTGTTTTGCACCGGTTGGCTCGGTTGCGCTGCAGGTTGACTAGAGCGCGATCTGCTGTTGCCAGTGTCATAACTTCTATTTTGCACCGGTTGACTAGGTTGTGATACAGGTTGACTAGAGCGTGTTCTAGTATTGCCAGCATCATAATTTCCATTTCGTTGCGGCATTGTTGTTGGCTGCCCACTGCGGGATGAACCCGCATCACCTGTAGTGCTGGTGCCTGTTCTTACTCGTGTATTATAGTCCGAATTTCGGCTGTTGACAACACCACCGTTGTCAACAGCATTTCCTTGTCTGGTTCTACTGGTAGAAGTAGGGTTATTCGTATTTGATGGATTAGACTCTCTGCCGGATCGGGTTCTAAAATCGTAATTGTCTGAAGTAGGTGTTGTACCTACATTATTTCTATTGTTCGAACTATTGTCTCTTGTACGTCCATTAGTATTACTGGAGCTACGTGTAGATCCGCTATTATTATTCGCATCATTGCGTGATCTTACCGAGGCATTACCGCTATTGTCAATATATAACTCACGATTTCCAGATCTGGTATTGATGTTATCCCGGTTGGAAATGACACGATTGTTGCGGTCCGAAATTTCACTATTATTACTACGTGTTCGAGTTGAAGCGTCAACAACATTGGTCGGACGTGCAGATGAGCGTGTGTTGCGGTCTACATTCGGACGATACATATTGATTTCGCTTGATCTTGTACTGCTATTGCTGCTGCGCACCGATCCTGGTCGATCTACATTGTTAATACGGTTTACGTTGACAGTTCTACCTGTATAACGTTCGATGTCAGATCTACGGGGGCCGCCCACATAATAGTTATTATTGATGATCGTCGTATTGTTGATCACTGTGGTTCTATTATAGATATTGTTATAATTTCGACGGTTCACATAATATCTATCCATGTTTCGGTTCATAAAATGATTGACCGAAACAAAGGTCCAGAAGTTCATTGGGATATTGACCGAGACATTGATATTCATGCCCGGGCCTAATGGAGCCCAACCATAATAATCATTGCTTTGGCGCCAGTTTACCCATGCTGGTCCCCATTCGTAATCTGGAACCCATCCCCAACCATAACGATCGTTGTAGTTCCATCGGCCGTAGTGGAAAGGAGCCCACCCCCAATCGTAATTGGAGACCCATGTGTTACCATAATCTGTCATGGACCAGTAACCATTGGTTGCATAAGGCTGGAAGTCAGGACCGGCATCAGGAATCCACACATATCCATAGTTTGGATCATTCACCCATTGTCCGTATGGTGAAAGTTCATCATAGAACGTCTGAAATGAAACACCAGAATTGTTATAGTTATTATAACCTGTATATCCTCCTCTTTGCGCCATCGTAGTAGTACAACTTGTAAAGGAAGCCACACCGATTAACCCCAGTACCCAATATTTTATGTTTCCTAAATTTTTCATCTTCGTAATATTTTAAGTAAGACAAAACTCTATGCTATTGTCTTTGTTATTATGACAGCATAACGTATTAAATGGTTTAATCAGTACACTATAAATCTGATTTTTTTTATATAAAAGTCAAATTGATGATCTTTTTACATAAACGACAATTTTAGATACATATTTTTTATTTACCTTTACCGCTCGAATTGTTACGTGTTTGTTGAGCATATGAGGTGTTTTATGACACATTAATTTGACATAGACATATTTTTAAATGGCTAAAAAACTTCAGACTTTTTTTCTAGAATTCGCAAACATTCATCGTTTCTTATTACGGTTTTGGCGCGAATTAGTAACTCCACCATATGAATTCAAAGAAATTATACGCCAATGCTATGAAATAGGCTATAAATCTTTGCCTTTGATTAGTTTAACAGGATTTATCGTTGGCTTTGTTTTTACGAAACAATCTCGTCCTTCCTTGGAAGAATTTGGTGCAACCTCGATGTTGCCATCGCTAATTTCAATTGCGATTGTCCGTGCGCTGGCCCCCCTGGTAACAGCTTTGATTGCATCGGGTAAAGTGGGGTCGCAGATCGGTGCTGAATTAAGTTCAATGAATGTGACTGAACAGATAGATGCGATGGAGGTGTCAGGTACTAATCCTTATAAATATTTGATTGTAAGTAGAATTTTAGCTACAACTATTGGTATTCCTGTGCTATGTTTTTATGTGGCAGGTATTGGCCTTTTAGGTGGTTATCTGAGTATGATGAGTAAAGATGACTTGAGTTTTTTGAGTTTTTTTACGCAGGTATTTGAAACAATTGCCTTCAAGGATTTAGGTGCTATGGTATTACGTGCTGTAATATTTGGCTTTACTATTGGAGCTGTAAGTTGCTATTGTGGTTATTTTTCCTCTAAAGGTACTGAAGGAGTAGGTAAGGCAGCCAATGCGGCCGTTGTTGCTTCGATGTTTCTTGTCTTTATTGAGGAGATAATTATTGTTCAGATTTTGTCGTTCTTTGGATAGTGGTATATGGAAAAGGCTAAAGTAAATATAGATCATTCTCAATCAGTCATTGAAATCAGAAATGTGAGTAAATCTTTTGGGGATAACCATGTACTCAAGGAGGTTAACCTAGATTTATATAAAGAGGAAAATCTTGTTGTGTTAGGACGTTCAGGTACAGGTAAATCAGTTTTGATCAAGCTGATTTCGGGATTATTAAAACCTGATGAAGGAACAATTGATGTATTGGGTGAATCTGTCACGTCGTTAAATGATCGTGAGTTGCGTGAATTACGATTAAAAATTGGTTTTTCTTTCCAGAATAGTGCACTCTATGATAGTATGACGGTTCGTGAGAATTTGGAGTTTCCATTGGTGAGAAATAAACGAAATCTCACACGATCTGAGATTAATCATGCTGTGGAGGAAGTGTTGGATGGTGTAGGTTTATCTCAGGCCATCAACCAAATGCCATCTGAATTGTCGGGAGGTCAACGTAAGCGGATTGGTATCGCGCGTACCTTGATCCTTCGGCCGGAGATTATGATGTATGATGAGCCTACAGCAGGTCTCGATCCGATCACTTGTTTGGATATCAATGGATTGATCAATGAGGTTCAGGAGCGGTATAAGACATCATCAATTATTATTACACATGATTTGGCCTGTGCGAAGGAAGTAGGTGATCGTATTGTGATGCTATTGGATGGTAAGTTTGAAAGACAAGGTTCTTTTGAAGAAATTTTTGATACAGATGACGCACGTGTTAAGGCGTTTTATAATTATAATTTTATTCTATAATATACATGAGTAAGGCAGAAAATAAAAGAGCAATCATTGTTGGTATTTTTGTTTTTTTAGGCGTATTGATTCTTTTGGCCGGGATTTTTATTTTAGGCGGTCAACAAAAGAAATTTACAAGAAACATCGAGATTGCAACTTCATTTCCTGATGTTGCAGGATTGAAAGTAGGAAGTAATGTTTGGTTTTCTGGGGTTAAGGTGGGGATCATTAAAAATATCCATTTTAAAAGTGTACAGGATGTCGAAGTTGTTTTAACTATTGAAGAGAAATCTGCAGAATATATTCGTAAAGATGCTGTCACAAAATTGGGCTCTGATGGATTGATAGGTAATAAAATTGTCGTTATCACTGGGGGGTCCCAAAATGCACCTACTGTGGAAACTGGTGATTTTTTAAGATCAGCGAAAACTGCCGACATGGAGGCCATGATGGAAACATTGCAGGTAAATAACGAAAACTTGGCTAAGATTACGACAGACTTTGTCGAGATATCACGTGGTTTGGCAGATGGTAAAGGTATGGTTGGTGCAATGCTGACCGATACGGCGATGGTGAATACGTTACGTGCGAGCTTATTGTCCATCAGTGCTGCAATGAATAATGCCAATAAAGCATCTGCGAATTTGGTTACATTGACAAATTCACTGAATAGCAATAAAGGGTTGATCCACGATCTGACTACCGATACTGCCATCTTTTCAAATTTGCGTCAGTCTGCAGCGCAGTTGCAGGGGGTATCACAGACTGCAAATGCATTGATCAATAACTTGAATAATGCCTCTAGTCGATTGAACGATAAAGACAATGCGGTTGGTGTCCTATTGAATGATCCTGCTTCAGCAAATCAAATTAAGTCAGCCATTAATAATCTGAATTCTAGTACTGAAAAGTTGGATGAAAATATGGAAGCTTTGCAACATAATTTCTTGTTAAGAGGCTTCTTTAAGAAAAAAATGAAAGAGAACGCTAAAAAAGCAGAAGCACTAAAGGCAGATAGTGTACAATAAGTTTTAGTAAGAAGATATGAAAAGGCTTTACGCTTGCGTAGGGCCTTTTTTCGGTATTTCAATCCGATTTTTTAGATAATAACAGAGGTTTGAGTAACCTTTTAGTATAGAAGAAATGAATAAATCTGAAATTACAGATAAAGAGGTGATCTTTGAAGATAATCATCTGATAGCGATTAATAAAAAAGCGGGCGATATTGTGCAGGTTGACGAAACTAGGGATCTTTCATTGGAGGATATGGTGAAGATCTATCTGAAAAAGAAATATGACAAGCCCAATGATGCTTATGTTGGTGTCATCCATCGTTTGGATAGACCTGTTAGTGGCATGATTCTTTTCGCGAAGACAAGTAAAGCCCTCGAACGTATGAATAAGTTCTTTCAAGACCGGATGGTGAAAAAAACTTATTTTGCAATCGTACGGCAACGCCCACGTAATGCCGAAGGTAAATTGATCAACTGGTTAATTCGAAATAGGCAGACAAGAGTAACGAAAGCATTCCCTCGTGAAGTGAAAGGCGGTACCTACGCTGAATTGGACTATGCGATAGTGGGTGAATTAAATGGATTCTACCTATTGCGGGTTGAACCCCTTACTGGTCGTACACATCAGATACGAGCGCAGTTGGCAGCAATGGGTTGTCCTATTGTTGGCGATAACAAATACGGGTATCCAAGAGGAAGCTCACTGGGAAGTATCTGTTTACACTCACGGTCGTTAGCGTTTACACATCCCATTAAAAAAGAAAAGATGGAATTGGTGGCCTCATTGCCGCAAGATGGTTTTTGGGACAAATTTGAAGTATTGGTGGGCTAATCGCTAAATTTTCAGTAACTTTGGACTATGAAATGGTTTAAATATCTACTCGTAATATTTACCCTAAGCTGCTCGACAGTATCTATTTCTCAAGCACAATGTGCCATGTGTACGTTGACTGCTGAGAATTCTACCAAAGACGGTAATATGCAAGGAAGAGGGTTGAATGATGGTATCTTATTTTTATTGGTAATTCCCTATTTGGCAGCTGCAGGACTGGGGTATCTATGGTATAAGAAATACCGTAAAAAGAATCCGCCAACCAAGAAATTTATTAACGAGATAAAATAGAATCTGATGCCGACATCTAAATTTCACGCAATGATTCATTCCAAATGTCCTAAATGTCATGTTGGAAATGTATTTGAAGGAAAGGTTTATAGCCTACGCAAGCAGCAGATGAATGATGTTTGCCCACATTGTGGTGTTAAATATGAAGTTGAGCCGGGCTATTTTTATGCGGCGATGTATGTCAGTTATGCGCTTTCTGTTGCTGAGATTGTATCTGTATCTGTCGCTATTGCAGTTTTAACCGGAAGTGAGTCTCCTTGGTTCTATTTGGTTGGCTTGGCGGTTACTATCTTAGTTTTTGCGCCGTTTAATTTTAGGTACGCGAGATTGATCCTATTACATTTCTTAACGCCTAAAATAAGTTATGATCCACGCTATGAATTAGCTTTGGAAATTGGTGAAAAGGATCAGGAATCCAAGGGAAATAAGATAAATTAAGAATTTTAGTTTGTATACATACTTAAAAAAATAAAGAGCCCTAGAGCTCTTTATTTTTTTAAGTATTTCATTGTACTGTCGAAAAGGAAGACTTTGTCCTTGTACAGCTCTGAAATAAATTGTTGTAATGGTATCAAATGTACCTGTTGGAAGTCCGCAATATGTTCTTCTGAAGGTAAAACTACTTGGATGCAATAAGTCATTCCTTCATGGGGTGACTGGAGCATTTCGAGGAAATGCACTTGGAATTTTTGGGATTGCACGATATTATCCTGAATCCAAGAAACGATGTCATTGTGGATCGTTTCTTCTGCTATAACAGAGATATTGTATAAAAACATAAACAAAAATACGGTTTTATACGCTATTTTTGAATATTACGTTTAATTACTATATCTTGTAAAAATAAGGTTGCATTGACTGCAATTTGGTATTTAATTACAATATTTGAGTTAATTGATAAGGACGCATTTGGGATTATGAGGTTGCAATTTTGGACTGTTTTATTTTTTTGTGCATTGACTATGTTGGGATGCCAACAACATAAGGTTGATCCTATACCCATCAATCAATTCTTTTCCACACCTGAAAAATCAAATTTTAAGATTTCCCCTAATGGTCGGTTTATTGCCTATATCGGCATGGACAATCATTGCAAAAATATCTATTTGATTGATTTGAAGCATCAGGATAGCTCCAAGCAATTAACCTACCAGAATGATATCAATGTAAAATCTTTTGCCTGGAATAACGATTCTAAGATTTCTTTTTTGACTGAACAATCTTCCCAAGACAGTTTGCGTTTGTATGCTGTGGATATTAACACTGAAAAAATCTGGGCATTAATTAAGCCTGTTCGTGCGCGGTTTAGATGGATTCATTCGACGGTATCTGGTGGTGAGGGTTTTGTTGCGGGGATTAATGATCGTGATTCCTCTTTTTTTGATCTATATCGTATTTATTTGGATGGTCGACCACGTGAATTGATTTTACAAAATCCAGGCAATATGAGCTCCTGGATTGCTTCCAATGATGGACAGATACGTTTGGCTATTGCAAACGATTCCGTACAACAATCTGTTCTTTTCCGTCCTTCTGAGAAAGAACCTTTCAAGGAGATCATACGTTGTGATGTAGAAAGCAGTTTCACTCCGTTGGGATATAAAGACAGTTCAAATAGTATTATCTATGCACTATCGAATATAAACCGTGATAAATTGGCCTTGGTAAGCTATGATCTGGTCAATGAAAGGGAACTGGGCGAGCTTTTTAGCCATAAAGAGGTAGACATGAGTCCAGGAGGTTATTTTCCGGAGCTAAATCGCTTGTTGTTTGTGAATTATACAACCTCAAGGCAAAGCAGGCATTTCTTCGATGAGCAGACCAAGCAGAAATATGATGAATTGTCTAAGCAGATTGATGGTTTTGAATTCCAAGTTCTTAATACCGATGCTTCAGGCGAAAAAGTGATTATTAAAACCTATACAGATGTTAATCCTGGTGGAATTTATTTTTATGATTTTACCACAAAAAAACTGACTAAATTAACCGATAATAATTCTGATCTTAAAGATAAGGAGTTGTCTCCAAATGAGTTTATTACTTATAAAGCGAGAGATGGGGTAGAGATATCTGGATACTTGACCTATCCGTTTCATTCCAATCGAAAAGATCTTCCAATGGTAGTATTGCCACATGATGGGCCAAATGGGCGTGAGGTGTGGGGCTTTGATAATGAGGCGCAATTTTTGGCAAACAGAGGGTATTTGGTTTTTCAGATGAACTATAGGGGCTCGACAGGATTCGGGAAAAAGTTTTGGACAGCAGGTTTTAAAGAATGGGGCGGAAAAATTCAAGATGACATTACTGATGGAGTGAAGTGGCTGATCAAAGAGGGGATAGCGGATAAGAATCGTGTTGCTATTGTCGGAAGGGGATTTGGGGGGTACTCTGCGCTTCATGCTGCTTGTTTCAATTCGGATCTTTATAAATGTGCGGTTTCTTATTCAGGATATACAAACCTATTCACCTACTTTAGGGATATTCCACCTTATTTTAAATCTTATGTACAGAAGATGTATCAGATCGTTGGTAACCCTATCCGGGAGGCGGAACTGTTTAAAAATATATCACCTGTATTTCATTCGGATAAAGTAAGGATCCCTGTGTTGTTGGTTCAAGGTGGAAAAGATCGGTTTAGTTCTGTGACGGATGCGAATCAATTTGTTCAAAAGTTAAAGAACAATAATGTTCCTGTACAGTATTTTCTAAAGGAAGATGAAGATAGGACCTTTAAAAAGGATGAGAATGTATTTGGCTATTATAATGAGCTGGAACGGTTTTTGGCAAAATATCTAGCAGACTAGAGGCGGCATATGAAAGCAGAAAAATACAGCTATCGAAAAAATTACGGATTATTGTTGATGTTTTTTATCGTCATCAGTGGCCTTTATATTTTTGCGCTTTTTCTATCTAGAAACTATACTGAATCGCATATAAAAAATGAATTTACGAATAGAAAATCTGAAATTTTTGATCAGACGCTGATTCCTTTTAATGACTTTTTTCAAAATAGAATTCCCGAGGTGTCTTTTTACCAAGGTTTCCTAGACTCTGTACAAGCGGGAAAATACGCATATAGTATTTTAAGTTCTTATCCTTTTGTACGGGAAATAGGTTTTTTTGATCTGCAATTCAATAATGATCATAATCTGAACTATGGTTTTATTGTTAATAACCTGCGGATTCAACCCAAAACTATTACCTTTTTTACGGTATCCCGATCGGGACTGAATAAAAATACAATTCTCGATCGTGCTCAAATGGGGCTGCATTCTGAGGAAATTAATAATATAGGGGTTAAACTTGCTACTTATATTGATAAGCTGCAAGCGAATGCGAAGCTTTCTGATAAGGATATTTTAAAGGTATTTTATACGATCAGGCCGGGGCAGATTACGTATTTAAATATACCGAGGGTTAATGATCTGATTGTTTATAAATCCATTATGGAAGGGAATCTGGATCATACTGTCGGCTATGAACAGGATATGTTCAACTTTCAGATTGACCCAATGTATTTGGAGGTGAAAAATAGTTATGCAAATCTTTACGAAAAGGTAGCGATTGTTCCATTGGTGGGCGCGCCAATTACACCTGAGGACGATGAAATTTCAACAGAAATGCCATTACCGGGAGCTTTGGCTGATTATAAATTGCTTTTCAGATCGAGTAAAAGTTTTCTTTCGGAAGAAATAAATCGTAGTTTTTGGCCTGTATTAGGTGGTATTTCGTTGATTTACATCATTTTAATAGCAATTCTATATTTAATTTATAGAAATTTAGAAATTAACGGGAGACTTTTTAAATTGCAATATGATTTTATCAACAATTTGACACACGAGTTTAAGACACCTGTTAGTGTAATAAAAATTGCGGGAAATAATATTAAGAGTGCGCAGGTACTTTCCGATGACGAAAGAAAAATGTATGGTAATATATTGGATCAGGAAGCTGATCGACTCAATAATTTAATGAATAAATTATTGTCTTTTAGCCAGATTGAAAATAAAACCATTAAATTAAACAAAGAAGAGGTGGATCTGGAGGAATTTACCGAAAATCTGGTTGCTTCTTCAAGAATAAAATATGCAGACTTTAAAATTAGCACAAAAATTGATGTAAGAACATCGATGCTGGCAGATCCAGTGTTATTGAGTAGCGTATTTCAAAACATGATAGACAATGCCTATAAGTATTCGAAAGCGGGGCATAAAATCTTGGATATTACGATACAACAAAATAAGAAGAATTTTGTTATCACTTTTAAGGACGAAGGGATTGGGATAGAGAAGGCGGAGTTTAACAATATCTTCAAAAAGTTTTATAGAATAAAAAGTCAATATAATCAGCAAGGAAGTATTGGTTTAGGTTTGGCTTTCTGTAAGGAAATCACTGAGTTTATAGGTGGAGACATTACAGTCAAAAGTCAATTGGGGCAAGGCACTACCTTTACGTTGGTATTTCCGGTTTAAAAATAAATTTAAATATGAAATATCCATGTTTAGAAAGCATGAAGACTTGTGATAATAAACTGGATATTCCATAAGACATTTAAAAGACAAATTATTTACTTATGAATAAAGACATCACTGTTGCTGTTATTGAAGATGATGAGAACTTACGTTTCTTGGTAAAACATCGATTAGAATCTGAAGGCTATCAAGTCATCCAAAGCGGAAATGGGAATGAAGCAGAAAGTTTAATCTTGGAAAAGAGACCCGATGTGGTCCTGTTAGATTGGATGCTCCCTGGAAAAGAAGGTAACGAGATCTGCGAAGATGTCCGTAAAGCAGGATTTGAGAATATCATTATTATGATGACTGCTAAATCCCAGGATGTGGACAAGATTGAGGCTTATAGCTTTGGTGTGACGGACTATATTAGTAAGCCGTTCAATATGGACGTGTTGATTGCTATGATAGATAATAAGGTGAAGTTTTTTCTACCTAAAAATAGTCCAGAGATCTATAAGTTTGGGCAGACGGAGCACCATCCAAATATCCATTCATTAATACGTGACGGTAAAAAGGTTGAGCTAACTATTCTGGAAAACAGGATTTTATTGCATTTTCTTCAAAATTTGGGCCGGGAAATCACGCGTGAGGAGTTGATGGAAGTGGTATGGGGCTATAGTTCAAATGTAAATACACGGACGTTGGATATGCATGTTGTGCGTCTGCGAAAAAAGATCGAAACAAACCCCGATAAACCGCATTATCTGCAAACGGTGAGGGGGTTGGGTTATAAATTTGTTGACGAAGAGGAGATTTGATTATATTTGATGGATAAGAATTTGTTTTGTTGAAAACAATTATTATCTTCGTATAGATTGAAAGCAAGACCATGTTACCCGACGAGGGTAATATGGTCTTGTTTCTTTTTTAAAATGTAGAAAATAAGAAAAAAGATAAAATTATGGCAGAAGTAACTTATTTTACGGAAGAAGGATTGCGTAAGCTGAAAGAGGAATTGGCTTATCTGAAGACGGAAGGAAGATCTAAAATTGCCAATGCTATTGCAGAGGCTAGGGACAAAGGTGATTTGTCTGAAAATGCAGAGTATGATGCTGCTAAAGAAGCTCAAGGGCTTCATGAAGCTAAAATTGCCAATTTGGAAAACACGTTGGCTACAGCTCGATTGATTGATGAATCCAAGTTGGACACATCGAAGGTATTGGCATTGTCAATTGTTAAGATCAAAAATAAAAAGAATGGAGCTGTGATGACTTACCAATTGGTTGCCGAATCAGAGGCTGACCTCAAGTCTGGTAAGATTTCCGTTAAATCTCCTATTGCTCAAGGGTTATTGGGTAAATCGAAAGGTGATACTGCAGAAATTGAAGTGCCTGCAGGTAAGATCGAATTTGAAATTGTAGAAATTTCGAGATAATATATGTCGGTTATGTGCGGTACGCCATAACCGCACATCCACAAATTAACTTTATATTAAGAAGGTCGGGTTCTAGCAATCGCGACCTTTTTTGTTTATATTTGTTGTGAACGTCATATTTAATGTTACTTATGGTCGTTTTTATCAAATGTATTTAGATAGGAAATATTAGACATTAGACTTTCCTTATGCAAGCCGATGGCTGCTACAACCCGAAGTCTCAATACCCAATACTAATATCTCTATACTTTATTTACAAAAGAATTTATTCCAATATAGAATAATATGTCAACAATTTTTTCAAAAATCGTTGCTGGTGAGATTCCAGCTTACAAAGTTGCGGAGAGTAATGATTTTCTTGCTTTTTTGGATATCAGTCCTTTGGCGAAAGGTCATGTTTTGGTGATACCTAAGAAAGAAACAGATTATATTTTCGATATTGAAGATGATGAGTACATGGCACTTTGGGTATTTGCAAAAATCGTTGCGCAGGGGATAAAAAAAGTAATTCCATGTGTTAAAGTTGGCGTGGCTGTTGTGGGATTGGAAGTTGCGCATGCACATATCCATCTTGTTCCGATCAATAAAATAAGTGACCTAAATTTTGCTGGGCCTAAGTTAAGTCTAGATGAAGATGAGCTTCATCAGATTGCTGAAACAATACGGGAGTCCATTATCAGCATAACTGCACAAAATCAATAACAAGATTATATTACACTTGATTTACTTTCGTTTTTTAGAAGAATACTATATTTGTACTCTGTTGTTTTAAAATTATACAGGGATAAAAGTAGATTTGGATTCTAAAATGAAGAAAACAACATTGATTTTTACTGAAAGTTATGCATGAACTTTTGTTGTCATTTCAACAACTAATGAATCCCGAAGAGCTCTTAAGTTCAGGTGGTTTTTATTTAGTTATTTTAATCGTATTTGCCGAAACAGGTCTGTTTTTTGGTTTTTTTCTACCCGGCGATTACTTGTTATTTTTAGCAGGATTGTTTTGTGCACTCAAAAAGATTGACGTGAGTATTTACACGCTTTGTTTGGGCTTGTTGGGGGCAGGAATATTAGGTAATTTTACAGGTTATTGGTTTGGTTATCGAGCCGGTCCCATGTTATTTAAGCGAAAGGATAGTATCATCTTTAAGCGGAAATATGTGGTGATGGCGGAAGAATTTTACCATAAATATGGAGGAACCGCATTAATTATAGGTAGATTTGTCCCAATAGTTCGTACTTTTGCTCCTATCTTTGCGGGTGTTGTAAAATTAGATTTTAAAAAATTCGTTTTATATAACGTCAGTGGAGCTTTAATATGGGTCTTGGTATTGACTCTTTCCGGTTATTTCTTGGGGATGGAGTTCCCATGGATTATCCATTATGTTGAATATGTTGTCGTTGGGATGATCGTGGTCGCATTTTTGCCTATTGCAATTACTTTGCTTAAAAAGCGAATAAAAGACAAAAGAAACAAACAAAATATACAGTAAAATAAAAAATGAGTAAACAAAACCCTTGGCACATGGTTTCTCCAGGTGAGAATGTGCCAAATGCCGTAAACGCTATCATTGAGATTACAAACGGATCCAAAGGAAAGTATGAATTAGACAAAGAAACAGGTTTGTTGCTTTTGGATAGAGTAATGAGTTCATCTGTTGTCTATCCAGCCAATTATGGTTTTATTCCACAAACTTATTGCGACGACAAAGATCCTTTGGATATTTTGGTGATCTGTTCGGTTGATATCTTACCTTTAACATTGGTGGAAGCGCAAGTTATTGGTGTAATGAATATGGTTGATGGTGGTGAGCAAGATGATAAAATCATAGCTGTTGCCAAAAATGATCCTGTATTCAATTACATTAAAGACATTGATCAATTGCCGCCACACACGATGAAGGAAATTGTACAATTCTTTGAAAGCTACAAAGCTTTAGAAAAGAAACAGGTCATAGTAGAAGGGGTGAAAGGACGTGAAGAAGCACAAAGAATCTTGATAGAGGCTATTGAGTTGTACAAAACAGAATTTGTTAACAAATAACCCCAAGCATGGCGCTCGATATTTTTGTGACATTGTTTTTAGTACTGGCCAACGGTTTTTTCGTTGCCGCTGAGTTTGCTATTGTCAAAGTCCGAATCTCCCAAATTGAAGTTCAGGCGAAAACAGGCAGTAAAGTTGCTACAATTGCCAAAAGTATAACGGAGCATTTGGATGGTTATTTGGCCGCTACACAATTGGGTATTACACTTTCTTCCCTGGCCCTAGGTTGGGTAGGAGAAGCTGTAATGACCCAGATTGTGCAGGGGGCATTAGGTTTCTTTGGTGTTGAATTGACCGGTACGATAGCGACCAAGGCAGGACATGTGTTGGCATTTGCGATCATTACCGTACTACATATTGTCTTTGGTGAGCTAGCTCCCAAGTCAATTGCCATTCAAAAACCTGTTGCAACAACGATGAAGATTGCGGTTCCCCTGCAATTTTTCTACTTTATCTTTAGACCTTTTATTTGGATCCTAAATGGTTTTGCTAATTTTCTGCTTAAAATTTTAGGCTTTGAAGTAACGAAAGGTGAATCCGCCCACTCTTCTGAGGAATTACAATATCTTTTGGATAAAGGAAAAGAATCCGGAGCATTGGATATTTCTGAACATGAATTGATCAAAAACGTCTTCGATTTTAACGAACGTATCGTCAAGAATATTATGGTACCAAGGACAAAAATTGTCGCGGTCGAAATAACAGCAGACGCTTCAGAATTGATTGAAACCATGACGGAGGAGGGGTATTCACGTCTTCCAATCTACGAAGATAACATTGATCAAATTGTTGGTATTGTACATACCAAGGACATCCTTCCACTTTTGGCAAAAGGCAAAGAAGTGGTGATGAGAAATATCATGCGTAAACCATACTTTATTCCTGAAACCAAAAAAATCAATGATCTGATGGCCGAGTTTCAGCAACGACGCCTTCAATTGGCTATTGTACTCGATGAATTTGGAGGTACAGCAGGGATGGCTACCTTGGAGGATATTGTGGAGGAGTTGGTAGGTGAAATCCAAGATGAGTATGATGAGGAAACACCAGTTGTCGAACGTATCTCTGAAACAGAGTATATGGTAGATGCGGGAGCTAGCATTCATGATGTGAATGAGTTTCTTCCCATTGAATTACCAGCAAGCCAGGATTACGATACAATGGCAGGATTGGTAAGTGAAATCTTTGATAAAATTCCTGAGGTAGGTGAGCGGAAGAAAGAATATGGTTATGTATTTACAATTATCCGCAAAGCCCAACAGAATATTGAATTTGTCAAACTGGAATTGGTTGAGTCTGCTGATGACGATGTAGCGGAATAAGACCACAATGAACAGTACATGCAGTTATTTTTTACACCGGAATTAAGTCCTTCTTTAGAAAATTTTATCCTCTCTGAGGAAGAAAGCAAGCATGCGGTTCGTGTGCTTCGTATGAATACGGGGGATCGTTTATTTTTAATTGATGGTCGGGGCGGCCTGTACGAAGCTGAGATTATAGATCCACATCCGAAACGTACTGTACTTCGCATTTTAAGTGTCAAAGAGAACTACCAACAGCCAAACTATCATTTGCATATTGCTGTTGGACCGACCAAGAATATAGATCGTATCGAGTGGTTTTTGGAGAAAGCTACCGAGGTAGGGATTCAAGAGATTACACCTATTATCTGTGAACATTCAGAACGCAAGGAAGTAAAGTTGGACCGCTTGAATAAAGTCATTGTATCAGCCATGAAACAGTCTTTAAAAGCGTATTTACCTCAATTGAATCCCGCTGTATCTTTTAAACAGTTTATAAAGGATATTCCAAAGGATGGTACCCAAAAGGCAATTGCACACTGTGTCGATTCCGATAAGAAGTATTTGAACCAAATATTTGAACCTGGACAGCACTATATTATTTTGATAGGCCCAGAAGGAGATTTTTCAGCAGAGGAAATTGATTTAGCCTTAGCATCTGGCTTTCTACCTGTATCGCTCGGAGACGCACGTTTGCGCACAGAAACAGCGGCTTTGGCAGCTTGCCTCGAAACCTCACTAATCAATAGATAAATCTGTACGATAAAAGATCAATGTGAATCTAATCTATTTCGGATAGATGAGATCCAACATTGATTAAATGCTATTTCTATTATTTTGCGAGCTCAGCATCTATGATCTGGATTTCGGAGTTTCCTTTAAGAGGATCCTTTGTAAAAATCATCTTTCCTTTTAGTTTGATAGGATCTTCAGAAAATTTAATTGCCCCACCCTTTAAGGTTACTTCTACCATAGGCGGGATCCCGTTTGAGCCACAAAATTGACATTGCATAACAGGTAGGACAGACATCATAAAGTTTTTGTGATTACGTCCACTATGTAGCGGGACCATATAACCCGGTAATTCGACCACCTTGTTTTCAAGCGCTTTGAGCTCCTTTGGATAAAAGGGAGTATAGACCTTTTTTGCTCCGTTATAGGTTACTTTGTAAGCCATTTTATCAATAGCATCCCATGTTTTGTTCATCATGGGCGTATGATCAGGTACATCGGTATTATTACCGATCTGTGCCTGTGCTTGTATAAAGAAGCATATAAATGCAAATGCTGTAATAATTTGTTTCATTATTTTAGTGTTGAGTATATATCGTATTGAGTATTGAGATTTTGGTGATGCAAATCTGAGATTTACCTCGTATATGTTATTCTTACGCTTTTACCCCAATTGCCCATTTATTCTATTTTTAACCTATTTATTTGATAAAGTTCCTGATATACTTGTCTTATAGGCCTTGATAGCAGGAATCAAAGCGGCTAGAACGCCAATGAGACAAGCGACTAACAAAAATACCAATTCTTTTGGATGTAGCTTAAAAGCTTCGATAAAATCCGCACTTTGGCTTGTTTGGTTGCTGATATAATATAGTGCCAAATGTGCCAATAGTAAACCTATCAGTCCACCGACAATTGTTATGGTCAAACCTTCGAGCAGGACAATGTTGAATAATTTCCCTTTAGAGGCACCGAGTGTACGCATAATAGCAAGATCATATTTACGTTGTTTCAGTGCATTATAGAGATTAATAAACACGCTCAGCCCTGCAATGAACATAATGACATAGGCAAGGATGGCTAATGAGTCTATTCCTACACCTAGGAGTGAAAACAGACGTGTACTTTCCATTGCTGGAGAAGCAGCCTGCATATCTGTTTGTTGATCGATCATTTTGGGTAGTATACCAATAGCGGCAGGTGACTGATATTTTACTAAGATAGCGGTTATTTCCAATCCGTTTTGTTGCACCATATCGGCCCCAATAGATTTGACAAATACGCCTTCCTCTTCATGCTCATGATCGTGATCAGCATGGTCGTGATGTTCTTTTTCTACTGTTGCTGTCGGAGCCGAAGAATTTTCCGTAAGGTCTTCGCCGTGGTGATGTTGATGTGCTTTGACGGTCTCTTCTCTATCTTCTTCGCGCTCACGTTGTTCTTTCTGGGCTGGGGTTTCATGGTCTTCATGCGCATGTGCGATGCCATGCACATCCCAGACACTCTCGAGATTGGTTAAAATCAAGTTGTCCGTTACGTTGTTATTTTGCTTTAGAATACCGACGATCGTAAAAGGATGTTCGTCATGGCTATGACCATCTTTGCTTAGTCCATGAGAGCTGTTGATTTGGTCACCTAGTTTAAAGTGGTGTTTTTTTGCGACCTGCTCACCAATAATAACCTCAAAGTTTTTTTGCCAAATGCGCCCTTCGTTTATTTTAGTATCGTAAATTGTTAGAAAGGAAGAATCGGTACCCACTATACGATGTCCTTTAAAATTATCGCCTAGGGATAACGGAACCGCCAATTGGACAAGCGGATTCTGGCGGAGCGGTTCGAGTTCATCTAAGGGGATATTTCCTGTTGGATTGTCGATATGATATACGCTGGACAAGATCAATTGAAGTGGACTACCTTTGGCTCCGATGACAAGGTCGATATTCTTACTGTTGTTGTCGAGTTGCTTTTCAAATGTTTCACCTGTAATGGAGAGCACAGCCAGTATGGAAATTCCAAAAGCTGTCAGTAAGATACTCAAAAAGACAGAACCAAACTGTCTACTTAAATTTTTCCAAACCAACTGTATCGTGTTCATAGCAAATGTTGAATAAAAAAGGTGAGAGATATGGGCTGTAAGCAATTATTTTAAGAGATACATTTTTGAAAACTGATCCTTGATCCGTTTATCGTGTGTTGTGATCAACAACGTTGAGCCAGCGGTATCTGCAATGCCCAAAAGAAGCTCCAGTACACGATTTGTATTATTATCATCTAAAGCTGCTGTTGGTTCATCAGCGATGAGTAGGGCCGGTTTATTAATGACACTACGTGCAATCGCGGCACGTTGCAATTGACCACGGCTCAGTTCATTTGGATAGGCCGCGGTTTTGTGATCCAACTGCAATTGTTTCAATACCTGATGAATCTCATCTACATTGACTTTTTTTCCAGCCAGCGACTGTGCTAATTTGATATTTTCTAGCAAAGTTAAATTTTTGAGAAGGTGAGCCTCCTGGAAGATAAACCCAATATATTGCGATCTGAACTTGTCTAGTTTGCTGTTGGATAATAGGGCAAGATCTTGACCATTAATTTTAACATGCCCCGTATTAGGTCGGGATAGGCCACCTAACATATTCAGTAAGGTTGTTTTTCCTGTACCTGAATCACCTAATAGTAGCGTATGTTGTCCTTTCTCGATATGGATGTCAGGAAATTCGATGCTTTTTGCATTGGTATATCGGAATGTTAGCTGCTCAGTAGATACGATCGGATTGCTCATATGCTCAAAAATTGAAAATATATTCAAACTTAGAGAAATTGCTTTGCATATGCAATATTATTGCAATAATAAGATCATTCTTGCTTCTAATCAATAGGATGAACGAATATCTAGTCTTATCGAATTACAATGATATGCATAAGTAAATGTACTAAAACCTAAAACTCGCCTTTATATGTTAATAACTTTTCGACTTAATGATTTTATTACACTTCATTAATATGATCTCATCGAAATAATGGAATAATTGCTCAAATGCTTCTTCAGGCAGGATTTTATCTAAAATTTTACGCTAGAATTTGCAAGGTAACATTAAATTAACAAGTGGTTTACGTAATGGTAATTCGTTGTTAATGTTAATATAATATTCTGCCAATAGCTTTGCAGAAACAAAAAAACAAAATAAATTGGAACCACAATTACAACTTAAAAGAATCGCTGCTGCCATTACGTTCGTCGTAGCTGCGTCAACAACAGTTTATGCACAGAGCAGTGGGAAGTTAATGGGGACTATTACAAATAGTAAGACTGGAGAAACGATTACGGGGGTGACTATTCGTGTTATTGGAACTTCTAGAGGCGGAAGCTCAGATGTTTCTGGTAAATATAGTATTCCGGCCTTGCCAGCTGGTAAGTATACTGTGGAGTACGCTTATATAGGTTACGCTACAAAACAAATTACTGAAGTTGAGATCAAAGCGGATGACATGACCAATTTGGATATTGTCCTTGATAATTCAGAAGGTAAGGTTTTGGATCAGGTTGTGGTTACGGGTTCTTTTAAGAAGGAATCCATTGGCGCATTATATGCACAGCAAAAAAATAGTGCGTTAATTTCTGATGGTATTTCAAGTGAACAAATCAGAAGGTCACCGGACAAAAATACCTCTGAGGCTCTACGTCGCGTAAGTGGAACAACTATCCAAGATAATAAATTTGTAATTGTACGGGGCCTTAGTGACCGATATAATGTAGCGATGATGGATGGCTCAGTGTTACCAAGTACGGAGGCTAACCGTCGAGCTTTTTCTTTCGACATTGTACCTTCCGCATTGATTGATAAAATCACGATTTCAAAAACTGCAACACCCGATCTTCCTGCTGATTTTGCCGGTGGTGCGGTACAAATAACAACGAAAGATATACCAGATAAAGATTTTGTTTCTATTGGTTTGGGGTATGGTTATAATTCTGCCTCAACATTTAAAGATTTTTTGCAAACTAAAAAGAATTTTCAAAACTATTTGGGGTTTGACGATGGTTCAAACCAGCTCGCGAAAAACTTTCCTTCTCGTCCAGATGTTGATGCTGGTCTTTCTCAAAAATGGCAGCGATTGGCACTTAAATCTTTGCCAAATGATTACGCTGTCCAAACCAAAAGTGCACTACCTTCTCAAACGTATCAGTTTTCGTTAGGAAAGGTTAAACAATATGAAGACAATAGCCGTTTCGGTGCGCTCTTTTCTATCAATTATCGTAATTCGCAAAATATTTTACCAAATATTGAACGTAATTGGTTTACATATGACTACCGCGATCAACAATACAAATTCTCCACAAATTTAGGAGCTCTTGCTAATTTTGGATATTCATTCGGAAAAAGTAAGATAACTTGGAAAAATTTGTATAATCGAACTTATGATAATACGTATACAGAACGATTTGGAACAGATGGAAGTTCATCTTCCATCAATAAGTTTTATGCATTTGATTTAATGCAAAAATCTCTATTCAAATCAACATTAGATGGAGAGCACGTGTTAAGCGATAAAAATGATAAAATCAAATGGACAGCTTCTTGGAGTAATATTGGAAATAGTCAACCTAATCAAACTAAAATAAATTATCAAAAACATGAGGATTATGCAAATGATCCATCTGTTCCGTATCTAGCAAATTTGACCACTGTTGGCAAAGCAAATTCAAGACTATTTGCTGACCTGAATGAGAATATTTTTTCTGGAGAAGCTAGTTACTCTACACCTCTAAATTTTTTGAACGCCCCAAGCACTTTTAAAGCAGGGGCTGGAACGCAATTTAGGAAACGTAATTTTGATGCTCGATTTGTAGGCTTTGAATTAAATACTTTAGCTGTTAGCGGTGACGAACAAACACGCATATTACAGCTTGCTCCAGATCAGATTTTTTCACCCTCACTTATTGATCAGAACGTATATAAATTTGGTGAAGTAAAAGGAGACGGTGACATCTATGATGCTAAATCACTATCGACCTTTGGCTATCTAATGATGGATCAAAAATTTGCAGATAAATTTAGGATTGTTTATGGGTTAAGAGTTGAAAATTATAATGTGCAAGTTGATGCTCTTCGGATATTATCTGGTAAAATTGAAAAAAGTGTAGATGATAGCAAACTTGATTTCTTACCGTCAGTTAATATGACTTATAGTCTAACGCCGAAAACAAATATTAGAGCTTCATATTACCGTACTTTAGCACGACCTGAATTTAGGGAATTGGCACCATTCTCTTTCTACGATTTTGAGAATATGGGAATGATTATTGGAAATGAGAAATTGAAACGAAGTTCCATTAATAATGCAGATTTACGTTTCGAATATTACCCTTCAGCTGGTGAAATTCTATCGGTGTCAGCTTTTTATAAAGGTTTTACTAATGCAATTGAACCATTCCGTTATGATATCAATTCCACGCCAGACATTAGTTATTTCAATGCACCTAAAGCTGATTTATACGGTATTGAGGTGGAAGCTCGTAAAAATTTGAGTTTTATTGACGAACAGGAATTCTTAAAAAATACAATTGCTTACCTGAATGTTTCTTTGGTACATTCTAAGGTGAAAAATCCTACTGATTTGGATTATATTGATAAGACAAGACCTATGGTGGGACAATCTCCTTATGTAATTAACGCAGGTTTGCAGCATAGTGCTATCGATAATAAATTGAATATTAACATTCTTTATAATAGAATAGGTAAACGTATTACTCAAGCAAGTGGTATGCGTTTCGCGAGTACTTGGGAAGCGCCTAGAAATGTGTTGGATTTTCAAGTAGGCTATAAAGTAATGAAAGGAAAGGGTGAATTTAAGCTTAATGCAGGTGATATTTTAAATAATGCAATTAACGTGTATTATGATAACAAAGAATTAAATCTGCCAAATGAAACTAGTTTCAAATATAAACCTGGTTCAAATTACTCATTATCATTTAATTACACTTTTTAAGATATAACATAAACTTAATAAGGATTTAATCTCCAAGTTAAAACAATTGAATTTATTTGTCTCAGCATATTAAAACTTACAAAATGAAAAAAAGATTTTTATTCTTATCCTTATCTGCATTGCTACTTGCAGGAGCATGTAAAGAAACAACGATTACGGATAATGGTGATGGAACGGAAACCCCTACAAATCCAGGCAATGAAAATGTTGTAGAGATCTCCGGCGAGATTACAACAAATACTACTTGGACTTCGGATAAGATTTACGTATTAAAAGGATTTGTTTATGTATCCAATGGTGCAATATTGACGATTCAACCGGGTACAATTGTTAAAGGTGATAAAGCAACTAAAGGAACACTGACTATTACACGTGGGGCAAAAATAAATGCTGCTGGAACAGTTGATAAACCAATTGTATTTACATCAGGTTTGGCTGCAGGTGCTCGCTCGCATGGTGATTGGGGTGGTATTATTATACTTGGTAAAGCTCCTGTTAATCAGGGTAACGATGTTAAGATTGAGGGAGGATTGACTGCCCCATCAGGTAAAGACGAAAAGAATTATATTTATTATGGCGGTACCGATGCTACCGATAATTCCGGAACTTTAAAATATGTCCGTATTGAATTTGGAGGAATACCCTTTTCGCCGGATAATGAAATTAATGGTTTAACATTAGGTGGAGTGGGTAATGGTACAACGTTAGACTATATACAAGTATATCGTTCTGGTGATGATGCTTTCGAATGGTTTGGGGGTACGGTCAATGCGAAACATTTATTAGCAATAGGAACTTGGGATGATGATTTTGATACAGACTTTGGATACGCAGGAAATGTTCAATTTGCAGTAGCTCAGCGGGCCAATGCCGCCGCCGATGTTTCGCAATCTAATGGCTTTGAATCAGATAATAATGGTAGCGGTACAGATCAAGCGCCAAAAACTTCGGCTGTATTTTCAAATGTCTCAATTGTAGGGCCAATTACAAAAGATGGGTTTTCTCCAAATGCAAATTTTCAACATGGAATTCAAATTCGTAGAAACTCTTCTATTAGTGTGGTAAATTCTGTAATCTCTGGATTTCCAATTGGAATTTATGTTGATGATACGAAGGTTACAACTGCTGAATCGACTTCTAAGAATGTTGTGAATGGTAATGCTTTGTTTGCGAATAACTTATTTTATGGAACACCAGTAGGTATCAAAACAACAGCAGCAACAAGTATTGCAAGTCAAGTAGAGGCCTTGATTAAGGCAAATAATACATTTGAGAGTAAATTATACGCCAGTAATTTATTTACAGCCCCTTTTAATTTTGGTAAGGACTTTTCTTCTACAGCAGCTAATCCTAATTTTACATTAGCAACAGGATCAGCCGCGGCAACAGGATCAAATTTTACACATGCTAAAGTTTCCGGAAATTTCTTTGACAAAGTGGCTTATAGAGGTGCGTTCGGAACTGAAGATTGGACAATTGGTTGGGCTCATTTCGACCCACAAACTTTAAACTATACAACTCCAGGAAGAGTAACACAAAATTAAAGTTAGATAATAAAAGAAATCCTGCCTATGGCGGGATTTCTTTTGTAGCATTTTTTACGAATATTTCGTTATATAGCCAATTAATATAAATTTCAAATGATGAAAAAAACAATCTATTTATTTGTGTTAAGTATTTTCCTGTTTCTTGGGTGCAAAAAGTCTGATGATAAATCAGAGACTGAACCTGATGGACTTAAAATAGATATAAAGGGAATTTCTGGATGGGGTGATGTTGTAAATGTCGTCATTGATAAAAATAAAACTGAAATTAGGTATCCGAAAAATCTTGTTCCGGAAGCTAAAAGAGATAAAGTTTACAAAACGAGTGAGGCCACATTAAAACAGTTGTCCACTTATATTGATAAGTATAATTTAATGGATGCGAAAATTCAGGAATGTGCCCGTTGTGTCGATGGAACGGATTATGTGATCACAATAAAATATGAAGGTAGGGAGAACACGGTTACTATTGCTGCTTACCGTACAGACGATAAATATACAGATCTATTGAGTTTTATTGATAAACTTTAATAGCTAAGAATTCTTAGTAGTTTGTTTTACAAGCCTTAAATGAAAATTGAAAAACCTAATGTTATTGGTTTCTGCTACAATTTAATTTGCTGGCAGCTTTCGGAACAGTATTTTACCTCGGCTCATAATGGTAAACAATCTGGTATGATTGTTTTTTAAGCTCATCAGATAATTGACCTATAGCCAAACTTTGCGCTTGCGGAGTCGGCTCACATACGGAATAGTATTTTCCATTATATAAAATCGCGTCACCAATAGGCTGTTCAAATTGAACGGCCATGGTGATATGTGTGGGGTACAAGAGTGTGATCATTGGGAGATTGTAAATCTCTTTGACTAGGTAAAAGAATAATGCTGCTCGATCATCACAATCGCTATATTTATTTAATAATGTCTGTTCCGGAGATAGTCGTTTTTCTGTCCCAAAATTCTCTTCATCATTTTCGTATAGAAAAGCATAACGTGTAAACCGCATTAAATAATCTACGCCTTCTTTTTCTTTCTTCCCTTTTAGATTTTCTTTAAGCGCAGGAACCAATGATTGGTAGGTTTCCTTACTCAATGGAATATTAAAATAGGTCTCGAAATCTACTCCCGGATAGTTTTTAAAAAGATCACTGATATCATTGTTCAGCTTAACGTTAAAATGATAAGCTTTATGGCCATAATTGAATGCAATTTGTTTTTCAATGTAGTTTGTAGGTACAAAATCGGGTAGCTTTGTGATTTTATAGCTGAAATCGTTGGTTGCTTCCGGCACTTTAATCTTTACAGGTATATAGGTGTCTGCCCGTTGAAATAGTTTTCCATAATCATGGAAATTTAGGCATGTATATTTCTTACCATCAACTTCAAAAAAAGGAATATCAGAAATATCCTCATTGTTCTGAATAAAAAAGACAATCTGATTATTTCCTACCGCCAAACGCGCATCGTATCCGGATTTGCACATCAGAAACCATTTGTATAGTGTGTAACGCGCATAGTTCTCCGCTTTTGGGGCTATTTGTTGTGCTGTACGGCGCACAAGTTGATAGTATACCCAGTCGTTGAGATGTTGTTTATCTTTGTATTCCAACAAACTATTAACCAAATCTCGATATTCAGCCTGATCAGCGGCTTGGTAGAACTCTTGGACGCGAGCTCCAGTTAAACTATCATCGAAGGGAATATTGAACGAGGGGGATACATCAATTGAGACCTTTCCGTCATAGAAATCGAAATCATGACGTTGCGCCCTAACAAGTTGTAGACTGTAGGTTAACCAGCATAAGATGGTTAAAAACGCAATATAGTATCCTTTGATGTTCAATTATTAACAATTTGATAATATTAATGTAATGTAAATTTAATAAATGTATGGGCTTTTTGCAAGGGTTTGAGAAAATGGTTTTACGACTTGATGCACTATAACCTATAATTGTGGAGAGAGTATTGAGTCAAGGTATATAAATGATTTATTTTGTTTATATAACGATTATAAATTAATAACATTTACTTAATATAAAGTGTAGTTTAATATTGTTAAATTTAGAGTGTAAAATAAAGAAAAATTATGAAACCTATTAATATTTATTTAATTTTATTATTATTAATTTTTAGTGGATGTAGAAAAGAAACAATGTCCAATGATTTTGTGGGAGACGATAAAATGCAGCCGCAGAACTCATCGACCCGAAGGGCAGCTATCACCAATTCAAACGACCCAAATTTGGATCCGAACTGGAATTTTTGGGATCCGAATTTGCAAAAAATACGTATTTATTATGGTAATGCAATTAATAATCAGCCAATTAATTTCGTAGACGAAGAATTGCCATGGAATACTATGGGTAATCCAGTTAATTTTGATAAGGATTTTACACCGGATTTAGGTTGGGTTCTTTATTTAAAAGACTTTGGAACGCCAGAGAGAGCAGCTCCTGTTCCATATTTTGCGCTTTACAATAAATATTCGGGCATTTTGCGGTTCTTTATATATAATTACAAGGTCAATCTTGAAAATGAGCAAGCAAAGACTTATTATATCGGAGAATTAGGTTTTGTTAGAACAGATATTATGGGGGATGATAGGGAATATAATTCCTCATTATTTATGTATGCTCCACCTGAACAATCTAGTGAGATAGCTATTAATTCTCAAAATAGACAAATTGTCGTATCTCGTAAAGACGTTTCTACTAAGTGGCTTAATTTTGATTTTAATATTGGTTATGATATTTATTCAGCTGCAGAATTTCATTTACAGGTAAAAGGTGCAAGTGAATCGGATATTAATTTATCTACGGATTTTTCAACGTTGACAGCTACGTCTTCAGTTGGGACTACGACGACGAGTTTTTCTAATTTTGGCAAATTTATAAATAATGGTTATGAATATATTTCTGCAGCTGATGGTTTACTTTCTACAGTAAATAATATTTCTAAACCTAGTACGACAGCTAGAATTAGTGGTAAGGTGGTGGGAAATTTAGATGTGAGTAGGAATATGCTGATAAAAGACGAAAAGATTGCATCAAGTGCAATTGGGATTGGTACAATAGCTGCCGCGGTATCGGTAATAAAAGGAGGGATCGGTCTTATCAAGACGTTTATTGGAGGTCGTTCATCTGTGAAAAATACCCAAACAAGTATTCATTATTCTGGAATAGTTAAAACATCAGGTACATCTACGTTATCGGTACCGTTATATAGTTTGCAATTTACTTATTCGCCTAATAAACCCCATTCTTCCAGTCGATATGTACCTCTGTATAAAAGTGGTAATTTTAATGATGGAATTGGGCTCTTTAATGCTCCATACTTAAACTATGGAGGATCGACAGATCTTGGATTGATTATAGATGAACATCGTTTTAAACCATGTCAAGGAGAAGTTATTTGGTCATATGCTGATTTTAAAGTCCCGAGTATTAAGGTTACTGGAGGATTCGAAAGCGAGATTGCAAAAGGAAATTTGAGAATTGATTCGATCAATATTGCCTTAATCAATAGAGCTTATATAACTGGTGTGCGTGAAGGGCAGTCATCATTTTTCTTTTTGCAGCAGACAGCAGGATTGATAACAGGCGTGAATAAGCTTAAAACTGACGACAAACAAACAAAATGGGTGCTTAATAATCAAGCTAATAGTTCGAATTATTACCTTCCGATAATTGACAGATACTATTTGTCGGCAAATAGCTTCTTAGACTTGAACACTATGAGAGCCAATAAATCTTTATGGCCTTTAATAGGAGTTGAAGTTCAGTATACCATTACGGATCCAAAATATAAAAGTGATGAATCTCGGTCTCGTGTTTTCTATAAAGTTTTAGAAGTAGGCCGTTTACAGTATTATTTAACTGAGTACGATGGAAGAAGCCTGGGATGTCCTTATTTGCCCACAGCCTACCCTTTGGTCCGATAGAATAGAGAGTGAACGTATTTGAGTGAAAAATCATGAAATAAAGTTTCTATCCTTTTTACCTTCTAAGATATATGGAGCAGGTAACTATGGTTCGCTAAAATACGTAAGGTTTTTCAGCAGACCTTAGTTACTCATTGCATCTTCAATAGTATCAAAAAAGACATTATTGAACATGCAGTTATTGATAGAAGATTCTATTTTCAGACGGCCAGTTTGGATACCGTAGCTGATGATGCCTTTTCCGAATGATTAAAGGTAGCAACACGATTCTGTTTGTTGATTAATTTGAACTTATTTAAATTAATCAAGCTATGTCATTTTGAAAAAGACCACCAAAATTCACCTTATCCGCAAACTTATCAAGATCGATGCCCTGCAGATCATGCAGATGTCAGCAATCCTATGCCGGGTAAAGAGCAAAGCAGTTTTACTATTCCCCTGGTTTTCTCATTCCTTTTGATTAATTCTGCAATTTCTGAAATGATTTGTTTTTCCAGGAGCTCTATCCTTTTTTGGGTTCTGATTAAGGATGTTTTTATTGGGCTCATCCTCTGCCTTTTCAGCGCGAAGCTTATTCTTCACTATGGTACGTTCTGATATTATTTGATCCCCTTCTCTAGTTAGTTGCTTCCTCTTTTTATAGACAGGTAATGGTTTTTCCAATTGCTCTAGATGGCGTTCCAGTCCAAACTGAGCAATAGCTTCGGAGGAGGTTTTGTCTATTAACATTTTTACGGTAAGACTCCGTGCACAATTACCTATCTTGTTGGTAGTACGATATAAACCTGCTCACCCCGGTCTTTTAAAAAGTAAGCCAGAGATTCGTGGTAGATCCCTGTCGCATATACCCAACAGCAATACTTGGCTGGCTAAACTTTTTAATCCACTTCTGCAGTATTTCAAACCCTTTAGCTGTATTAGAAAATGTTTTATGAGCATATAATTCCGACTTCCGGTCATCATGCATTCTTCCCAAACAAACCACTAATTTCTTTTTGGACTATATCAATTCCTAAAATCTGTTTAACTACTTTTTTCATGCCAATAATTTTGCGGAGTTAGTAATTGAAAATCTCCCTTCGTTTTGTCTCCTGCTGGTTAATATGGATATAAGGTTATGCAATATTCCTTACATTCTGTTCAAACTCGAAAAGATAAAAAATAGTAAGGTTATATCTACTCAACTGCATGCGGAATACGCTGCTCAGTTACGATTGTACGCTCACTATTTTTCAATTATTGGCTCAAATTTAATGGTATCTTACACCCATCTCAAAGAATTACACCTATATATCGCAAACATAGGAGTTACAGGGCTTTTTGCAAGGGATGATATAAAATGGCTCTGGAATTGCAATATCGCTTTATTTTCGTCAATTCATTTTTCAGCAGATCTGATAAATCTATACATTGTATCATCTATTAATGTTTCCAGATGTCAATTTATTTTTCAATTCCATGAATATCTGATCATTGTATGTAGGATAGTTTGGCTTAATTTTTCCATGGTACTAATCAAGTATTTTCCAAAATCCGGCTTTAGTAGAGCCTATTCTTTTGATTAACTAAAGTAGGAGTCTTGAGCCTACCTAGATGAATATTATAGCCAATGTTACCCTTGCCAAAGAGAAGCCAAGCTGAATTTGTTATTTGTTCGTTATTTATCAATTTTAGTTTTTCGAGGCTATTCTTTACATCGGTTAGTAACTGAAATCTTGCCACTGAATTATTTCAATTTTTTAACGACCTTATTTTCTATGAGCGACTTCATTTGTGTCATAGCAACTTTATTTAATTGTATAAGTCTTTCATTTTGGGGCAATCCCTGTGAATTAGTAATGCATTTATACTTTCCATATTACTTAGCACCACTAATTGCTCTATAATCGCATAATCTCTAATATTACCTTTCTTGTCGGAATTCTTATCTCTCCATTCTTTTGCTGTCATTCCAAACAGAGCAACATTAAGTAGATCGGCTTCACTTGAATAAACAAAGCTTGCCTGTTGTTTGGTGATTATTTCAGGAATTAGATTTTCCTTAATTGCATCAGTGTGGATATGGTAATTGACTTTTGCTAATGTTCTTTGTAAGTCCCAGTCTAGTTTCAAACGATTGTTTTCGTCATCTTTTAGACGTTGAAATTCATTCACCAAGTAAATTTGGAATTCTGGACTTAGCCACATTGCAAAATGAAACGCTATATCTTTGTGCGCGAATGTACCTCCGTATCTTCCAGCTTTTACAATCATTCCGATGGCCCTAGTTCTGTCGATCCATTGGCCCACAGACATAATGAATCTATTTGTTCCAGCTTCTCGTTCAATTACCCCGAATTCGGGGTAATTAAAATCGATGTTATTTATCTTCTCCCAAACACTCAGGTATTCTAATGTATTTTTATTAGTAATCCATTTACCAATTAGACCACTTCCCTCACGAAAGGATCCAGTCATATCAGTTAGATTAATATAATCAATTTCATTTTGAGTTATTACAGCTATATTTGAGTTCTTAACTTGTAAATTTCTGCTTTTAGTCATACTTTTAGATTTGATGAATTGTTTCCGTCAGATTGAGAGAATCAGACGGAAAAATAATCGGCTTTTTTACTAACTACTTTTTGTAGGAATAAATATACTAAAAAAAATAGTAATTTCAATCGCGACATAAATAGGGATTTAAAAAATAATGATTCGGTAGCCAATGTAATGCGCCGTGTCCCCGCTCTTTTATAGTGGTAGAAGTTTTCTGATCCAAAATTGGATAGACATGCCAAATCTCAAAATAGTTTTTTAAGGTTTGTGTAATTAAGAATCTGTTGTTTCAGCTGAGATTTTAGGCATTTTTACAAATTTTTCATTACTCCAATATCTCAACACCCCATCAACGGAGTCTTTCTGCAATAGGGCTTGACGGCTGCCACACAGAATTTTCATACATTTTTCAATATCACTAATGCAAAATTTAAACATGCATTGCGCTTTAATTTTCTTGAAGATTTCTAAGGCATCACGTTTTTGTTCGAAATACCCCTGCTCGACCCAGTTCTTCAAAAGTGCCAGTATAGCTTTATTGGTCTTTCGGGTACTGCCTTTTGGTGCATTTTTCTTCTTCCAAATGATCCGGGTACCGTCTCCGTTCGGAGAATAAACGATATGCGAAAAACCTTTATATCCATCCTCGTCGATATTTTTTGTATGGTAAAGCTGGATATTCCCGGATTGGGTGTCATTTACGAAAATTTTTGAGAAAGGACATTCTAGGATAAAAGGGAGGAGATCCAGTTGATCTTCATGGAAACGATTCTTGTCGCTTGGTTTGATAATAAAGCTAAAGACATAATTGTTGGGTTTGCCCAGCAGAAACGAAAGCTCGTTATCACCCATGTTGATTTCGTTTAACCTTTCCACCACTTGACAGATAATGACATAATCCATCCATGACATGATAACGTCGGGTTTCTCGGCTTTACGGACAGATGGTCTTTTGATAATTTCAATCAATGGAATAGAGGTCGAAAAGTTTAAAACTCTATGGATATTTTGACTTTGCCTCCAAGTCCTTTTTCAACAATGTCAAAAAGTGTTTTTAAGGTAATATTGCTCCCATTGTTCTCAACCCTTGAAATATACTCACGTTTTTTGTCAATCAGTTCGGCGAGCTCGGATTGAGTAATATGTCTTTCCTCACGCGCCTTTCTAAGGAGCAGGCCGATTTTAAAAGATTCAAAATCTCTATCCAATTCATCTCTTCTCTGGGTGCCTACTTTTCCGTAAACATCATCTTTAATATTTTTCCAGTTCTTAGTTTCCATCTTCTTTACCTTTTTGTTCGTAATATTCAGCCATGATACTTAATGCTTTTTCAATCTGATTTTTCGGAGTTTTTTGAATTTTCTTTTGAAAACCGTTCATTAAGACAACGAGTTTATCACCATCAAAAAAGCAAAATACACGCCATATATTGGAGCCAAGCTGAATTCTAGCCTCATATAATCCATCTGTTCCAGTTAAATGTTTTAAATAATTACTCGGAACCCGTTCTAGAGTTTCTATTGCTTCAATTATTTTAAAAATCTTGTCCTGTACCTTTTGGGGTTGATCCAAAAGGAAGTCTTCAAAATAATTTTTAAAAGCAATAACTTCTCTTACTTTCATTTTACAAAGGTAATTTAAAAGTTACTTTTTGTCAAGTTTTTTAAGCGTTTCTTCTAACGTATTCTTCCCAAACACTTTTTATAACTTCCTTTTCACTATCGTTTTTAGGAGAAAGATGTTGGTATAGCTCTTCTAAATTTTTAAGTTTCGCCGCATGTGTGGAAGTCTTTATCCCTTCCAATACTTTTTCCACAAAAACCGCGTCAGATAGTGAAACAACTTCTTTATTCACTTTTTCATGCGAATTGCTTACTTCCCAATCATCAGGCGGTATTATATCAATTAGTTCACATTCCGCCTCCTCTGCGATTGATGGGTAGTCAGCACTGTTATATTGGTTCTCTTCGTTGACATTTTCAATCTGAGAAACATAATTTCTGCTCTTCTTCAAATCTAAAGAAAATTGATATGCTGACTTACCTGCAACTAAGCGATAATATTTAGCTGCATTTAAAACGTATAATGAAAATCGATTGATTTTTTCCATATACCATTTTACATCTGATTTCTATCTTTTAGTAAAATTATATGCACACTTAATTTTGTAAAAATCGAAATGTTGCTTATATTTGTATTATGAATAATGCCTCAGAGTGTGTTATTCAAGTATTATATGGCTTTTGAAGCTTGATCTTGCTAAAGAAAACCTAGGAAATTTTCGATAGACGCAAGATGAAGAGTTCAAAGCCCAATCTCTACCTTTGTAGCAGAAGGAGGGGTGGGCTTACTCTTTGTTCTCGTCTATAGGCTTCCTAGGGCCTTCTTTAGGGAATGAGGTAAGATCCACCTCTTTTTTGTGGACATCCTTTCATATAGATCACATTGTTCAATCGCCTATGATTATAAACTGAGCAATGATGAGAAAACAACTGTTCAAAAACATTATCCGAAATCCTGAATAATTAATCTAACTATTCAGATTATTCTGACTTCACTAGCTATGGAGAGTGTTTCGCCAATATTGATGCCTTGTAAAATTCCATTCACACACCTCTAGCTTACCTTATTTAATCAATTTTAGTTGTGGCCGATGGCCTGAAAAATAGCTGATTTCAATCGGCAAGGGAATGCTATGCGCCTCAGTTTACGATTTTACAAAATTAAGAATGAAAGAATTTTTAAATAAATTGACAACTCTTGACCTGATATTTTATGAAGTCCATAAAGTAGATTATGATCCTTTAAAAGACATCGGGGCTTTCTGGAATGCTTATGATATCAGCACTTGCAATGAATATTTTATAGCGCTGTTTACCGTCTATAGCGGTAATCCCTTTGATAAAGAACCACTTTTTGATGCTGATCAAATGTTTGACTTTATGGTAGCACTGATGCGCATGCATATGGCTTACCATATGGTCCACTACAGGAATATGGACCTGGAAAAAGTGGCAATCCCAGCGTATGATAATAGCAAAATCACAGCGGAGGAACTGAAAATAGGTGAAAAAATATATCGTTTTTTCACCGCTTCGCAAAAAAAAACATTAACCAATAAATTATGAATATCCTAAAATCACGGCACCTTTTAAAGTGTCCAATATCCCACATAATTCAAGTACTCGTTAAGTACTGCTTAAGCACAGATATAGTACTATTTACTGGGCAACTACGTAAGCAAATTAACAAAGGAAAAATCTGCAATCAAAGTGCTTCGCTGATACTACAAAAGTACCTGAATAGAAACTGCAATTTATCAGTTGCGAATTGGAGTCAAAGCGCTATAAAAAACACACCTTCTTCATACAGTCTTCTGACCAACTTCGCCCCAACTTCTGCTTTTCTCCGGGCTGGCCTTTGGTCTTGCTCGGGTCGTCCTTCGGATTTTCCCGAAGCCAGCCCGAAGCTGATCAAAGGAAGACCCGTGCAACACTTGAAAAAGGGCAGAAGTTGGTCAGGAGTTGGTAGGGGATTGCTGCTATGCACGATTTTAGTTTTTATGTTTAGTTTATCGGCCCAGACGCCCCGCGAGGACAGCGGAGCCATGGGCCTTAAACCATTACAGATAGGCGACAGCATCCCAGATGCCCTGTGGAACCTACCTTTGAATACGGTAAAGCAGGTCAATGGAAAACAGAATATAACCCTTGACGATTTTAGGGACAAAAAGCTGATCGTACTCGATTTTTGGAACACCTGGTGTGGCAGCTGCATCACAGGGATCAAACATGGCGGGCAACTCCAACGGGCCACCAG